>JAWOGY010000060.1:0-8673 GCA_046496425.1 Vicinamibacterales bacterium | reverse complement strand
TGACGAAAGTCGAGTACGTGATGCCCGACGTGCTGCACACGTTCCGCGCGGGGCACCGGATCATGATCCAGATCCAGAGCTCCTGGTTCCCGCTCGTGAACCTCAATCCGCAGACCTTCGTGAACATCAACACGGCGACGGAGGCGGACTTCAAGACGGCGACGCAGCGCGTGTACCGGTGGAGCGGCGCGCCGTCGCGCATTACCCTGCCGGTCGTCGAGTTGCGTTGATACGCCGGGGCTGCAGGCTCCCGTGAGGCGTGACGACGTTGAGGATGGAGCCCCGGGGCTTCAGCCCCGGGGTGAACCTGCCGGCCCGGCCGCTCCGGGATTCGGCGCTAGGCCGGCGGCTTTGTCAGGTGCAGCCGGATCTCCATCCGCTTCCCGGTGACCGTGACCACGCCGAATTTCTTCTCGTAGTCCTGGAACACCAGCTTCGCGTCAGTGGCGCTGGAGGGTTTCAGGTACGTGTCGAGGTTGGCCTTGAGGTGCTTGAAGGCCGCCGCGGCTGCGCCAGGGGAAGGGTAGTCGACCACGATGAGTGAGGTCGCGCCGGCGGCGTCCTTGTAGTCGCCGGCCGCTCCGGTGATCTTCCCGCCGAGCTGCAGGATGTCATCGTCGCCCAGTGTAAACAGCGCCTGCAGGCTCACCGGGCCGCGGATGACCCGCGCTGAACCCGCGACGAGCCCCGCCGGCGGCAACAGGCTCAAGGCCGTCACCGGCGCGTCGGCCGGCATCTTCGCCACGATGGCCTGTGCCGCCTTGACCAGCATGGGAGCGTTCGCCGCGCCGCCTGCCGTGTTGTACAGCACGAGGTAGTAGCGGTGGCGCTGGAGCAGGATCTGCTGGCGGCTGGCCGTGTGCCGTTCCTTGAGGGCCGGGTCAGGCGTCTCCTTGCCGCATCGGGCGAGGTAGATCCCGCGCGCGGCCGTCGGGTCGGTCATCCGGTAGATTTCGGCCGTCAGCTCGTTCGCGCCGTCCCGGTATTTCTGCACCGTCAGCTGGTCGAAGCCGAGTTCGAGGAACGCCTCCGCGCCGCCGTTGATGTGGCCGTACAGGTCCTCGCTCCTGAACACCTTCATCGGGCCGTTCTTCTTCCACGCGCCCGAAAACCCGTCCGCCGGGAGCAGGGCCGCATCACCCGCGGCCGGCTTCTGCGCAGCCGCACGCAGCGGCAGAAACCCAAGGAGAGCCAGTATCAGCGTGATATTGAAGACCGATCTGCAGCGTGACATCATTCGTTCCCCCAGCCCCGGTCCCCAGCCCCCAGCCCCTACACCTTCACATACGTAATCTTATCCGGTGCCGCGATGCCCAGCCCCAGCCGCTCCGCGTAGTGCAGGTAGTCGGTGAATCGCGGGTTCTCGTTCACCGCGACGCCCATCTCCTTGCGCTTCGCCACGAGCTGGCGGTGGCAAACCATGTCGAGCGCGAACGGATCGGTGGCGAACAAAAGCGCGTGGTTCGGGTACACGAACTGCGCGTTCTTGTCAGGCCCGCCGTCGTACTGGGCCCGGATGGCCTCGGTGACGTTCAGCACCAGCTTTTCACGGACGACCGGCGCCGCGAGCACCTCGGTGCAGACGTTGAAGAACAGCGGCGCGTGCAGCCGGCCCGTGTTGCAGAGCGAGCCGTACCCCATGTTCTTCGTCGCCATCGAGATGCCGGCGCCCGTGTTCTTGTAGGCCGCGAGATTGACGATCTTCGTCAACTGCTTCGTCAGGAGCTTCCCGAAGTAGGAGTACTCGCCGTTGTAGACGTGCTGGTTGAGGTAGAACTCGTCGTCTTTGTAGCCCCGGACTCCTTTGCCGACGACTCCCTTCGCGAAGTAGTAGACGTCCTTGTCGAACTTGTCGAGGCTGACGTGGTTCCCGCTGGCGTCCTTCCAGCTGTTCCCGGTCTCGTCCATCGTCTGCAGGCCCTCGATCCGGACGCCCCTCGGGAACTGATCGGGCGTGTAGCCGGCGTCCTTCAGCATGTAGTCGAACCGGTCCCAGATGACGATGCGTTCGGCGGGCACCTTGTTGTCGAGGAGCCACGCCACGACCGCCCGGGTGAGCTCGACGTGGGTGTTGATGAGCGGCGGGCCCACCGGGTTGACCTTGACGCCGATAACGTCGCCCGGCTCGAAGAAGAGGCCGAAGCTCGCCGTCATGTCCTTGCCCGTCAGTGTGCGCACGCCCCGCTCGAACATCTCGGCGACCACCTTCGCATCGATCTTGTCGTCGACAAGCGAAAGCGGGTCCTTCACTTCGACGACGCGTCCCGGGAACGCGCCGGGAAGCGCGTGCTTGCCCTTCGGCACCTTCATGAAGTCGTTGATGTTCGTCTCCGGAGCCGGAGGCGGCGTCCGCTCCTGTGCGCCGGGCACCGACGGGACGCCGAGGACGATGCCGCCGGCCGCGGCCGTGGCGGCGCCGATCTTGACGAACTCGCGGCGGGTGACGTCGGTGGACGTCGGCATCGGCTGGTAGCGCTGGCGGTGCTTCATGATTCCCTCGGCGGGGGCTGGTTCTCTTTCAGCAGGAACTGGTTCGTCTTCGAGCGCGTCTCACCGGCGCTCGTGACGTAGATCGCCGGGCTGCCCTTGATTGGGCACGCGTACTCGCACGCGCCGCACCCGGTGCAGAGTTTCGGGTCGACAAACGGCTGCTTGACCGTCTTCGTCTCGCCGTTCCGGTCCACCACCTCGGCGGGCACCAGGTAGATCGCTTTCGGCGACGTCGGGCACCATTCTTCGCAGACGATGCACTCGATGCCCATCGCCCAGGGCAGGCACCGCCCGCGATCGTAGAACGCCGTGCCGATGCGGATGGGGTCGCGACTGGCCGTGGGCGTTGCAGTCGCAGTCGTGGCGGTGTTCGGTTGTTCGTTGGGCTCAGCCTGACTAGCGCCTAGCGCCAAGTCCCTAGCCCCTGTCTTCTCCGCCACCGTAATCTCCCAGATCGCCCCCGTGGGGCACACCTGGGAGCAGAGCACGCAGTTCGGCTCGCAGTAGCCGATCCGCGGCACGAGCACCGGCGTCCAGAGGCCCTCCACGCCGCCCTCGAGGGTCGCCGGGTGCAGGGCGTTGTTGGGGCACACCTTCATGCAGTCGCCGCAGCGGATGCAGCGGTCGAGGAAGTGCGATTCGTCGAGCGACCCCGGCGGGCGGATGAGGAACGTGCCCGCCGGCGTCTTCAGGCCCGGGCCCGAGCGCATCAGCGGCACCATGACCGCGCCCGCCGCCAGGCCCGTGATGAGCGAGCGGCGCTTCAGTTCCGGCGTCTCGCGCGTCTGCCTCGCCGGAGAGGGCCGCGTCGACCAGGCGAAGTTGATGCCGCCGGTGGGGCAGTCGTTCAGGCAGTTCAGGCAGAGGTGGCACTCGGCCTTGCGCCACGTCGCGCCCGGCAGCGGGTCGTCGCCGCCCTGGCAGTGGAGCAGGCAGCGGCGGCATTCGTCGCACTTCTCCTCGTGCTTGCGCATCTGGAGGAGCGACCAGCGCGAGCACACGCCGAGCATCGCGCCGAGGGGGCAGATGGCGCGGCACCAGAAGCGGGTGACCCGCGTGTTGAGGACGAGGACGAATACGAAGAGCGAGCCGATGAGCAGCGCGCCGTTGAAGTGCGGCTGCTTGAAGCTGAGGACCGTGGCGTTGAGGATCGCGCTCGAGACGTTGACCGCCGCCTGCAGGGGAGCGAACTGCCAGCCGTACGCCGTGTCGATGCCCGCGCGGAGGGCGGCGTTGAAGGCCGGCAGCACCGCCACCGACATCGACCGCACCATGAAGGAGATCGGGTCGAGCAGCAGGCCGGCCACCGAGCCGAACAGCGCCATCACCAGCACGGCGGCGAGCAGGTAGTACTTCGTCGCCTGCCACTTCTTGTAGCGGTTCGAGTCGATGAGCTTCGCGCCGCGCTTGGCGTCCGACTTCAGGCTGCTGATGAAATGGTTCAGCGACCCCAGCGGGCACATCCAGCCGCAGAACGCCCGTCCGACCAGGATGGCGAGGAGCAGGAAGGGGACCGCCCACAGGAGGTTGCGGTACAGCGTGCCGGTGGAGAGGGCCGTGGCGAGGGCGACGAGCGGGTCGGCCTCGAGGAACCAGCCGACCGGCCACGGAATGCGCACGTCGAGCGCCGCCGACCGGATCGCGCCCGGAAACTCGGTGCGAATCAGCAGGAACACGAAGAGGGCGAAAAAGAAGATCTGCGACGCCAGGCGGAGGCGGCGCAGCGTGGCGTTCCGCATGTTGGAGTCCATGATACCGCAGGAGGACGCCTACCGCCCCAAGGTCATCTCCTGAAGCAGCCCGAAGAACCCGCGCTTGCGGGCGGAGGAGATGCCCCAGTTCACCGGCACGCTCTGGTAGCCCTCGTCGAACCCTTCACGCTGGCGCCGGAAGTCGAAGAAGCCCCACGAAGCGTGCTCGCTGGTGGCGGCGACGAAGTTGTTCCACGGTTTGTCGAAATCGTAGTGGTCGTCTTCGTTGAAGACGATGGGCTTCGGCGTGAACGCGGGCAACCCGCGGGTCTGGCGCACCATCTCGGCGATACGGTCCGGGTTCGACACGCCGTTGCCGTGCAGCAGCACGAAGTCCGAGGCCGCCAGCACCTCGGCGCCGGGCAGCGTGTTGCCGCCGTAGCTCGTGCTGACGAGCAGCCGGCGGCCGCTTCGTGTGATCTGCTTCGCGCGCGTAATCAGTTCGCGGACGCGCGCCGGCTGCAGCACCGCATGGTCGTAGCGGATGTTGCACTCGTTGTTGATCTCGATGAGGACGTTCCGGTAGCCCTGGTCGAGCACCCATCCCACCGTCCCGTCGACCGCGCGAAGCACAGCGGCTTCGTCGCGCAGCCGCTCGTCCTGGCCGAAGTAGAAGAGGCCCAGGATGACCGCCATGCCCAGCCGGTCGGCCTCGTCGAGGATGCGCTCGACTCTGGCCATGTACTCCGGGCGCAGCAATCCCTGCTCCGTGAATGCCGAGTTGTGCCACGGCTGGGCCTGCGAGTAGCCCTCGGGGCTGCCGCCCTGGAGGTTCAGCGTGACGGCCAGCAGGCCGTGGCGGCGCCATTCAGCCATCGCCGCCACGAACTCCCGCGTATTGCGGTCCGGGTCCCAGCCCTTCGTGTCAGGGTAGGCCCACCGGTCGCGGGTCTCGGGGTTCAGGTCGTCGAACACGCCCTGCACCATGCGCGAGTTCGGCAGCAGGCCTTCCAGCGTGTGGCCGCGCCACTTCAGGCCCGCGAGCGTGGGCTGGCCGTTGATGACGAAGCTGTCGCCCTCGATCGACACGGCAGTCGCGCGGGTGCCGGGCGGGGCCGTCGGAATCTGGGCCGCCATGCCCGGCTCGAGAGCGACTGCGGCCAGGCCGGCGGAGATGACGAGGCAGTGGCGGAGCAGGTTGGCGAGCGTCATGGCGCCCTATCGTAGACCAATCGGCCCTCTCGCCGTGCCGTGACCTTCCCTGTCCGGGCAGCCAGCATTCGAAGCCCGCCTGAGCGCCTGAGGGTGCCGGTTAGCCCCAGCCTCCGGAGTGGCCTTCGGGATGCACGACGCGCAGCCCGAGTTGCTCCTCGAACGCATCGAAGTCGCGGTCGCAATGCAGCAGCGAGTGGCCCTCCGTGAGGCAGAACGTCGCGATGAGGCAGTCGATCGTCGTTCGCACCGTGCGTCCGCGTGATCGGAGGACGCGGTAGTTGCGCGCCGCCGCCTCCGCGAGCTCGACGCCGCCCGTGTTGAACACCGCGAACGTGCGAAGCTCGCGGCCCACTCGGGCGGCTTGTGCGTCGTTCTCCAGGCCCTGCAGCACTTCGCACAGGGCGAGGTCGACCAGGCCAAACCGCTGGCGCGTCAGGCGAGCATCGAGCCAGTCCACCTGAGGCGTTGAAACTCCGTTCAGGTAGTCGATCCAGACCGTCGTGTCGACGATGACCATGGCGTCACCGATCAGCCACGCGCCCTTTGCGGCTTTCGGCCAGATCGCCTGTCCACCGGGCCTTGCCCTTGAGCCGGCGGATGCCCGCCTGGGCGTGAGTGTCCAGCAGGAGCCTGAGCGCGCGGTGCACCACGGCCCTCTTCGTCGGCTCTCCAGTGACCTGCAGCGCGAGCTTCATCAGTTCGTCGTCCACGTCGATGTTGGTGCGCATCGGTGCCTCGATGTGTAAGAATCGCTCATTCTTACACACGAGTCAAGCCGCGCCTCGGCCTCGACGGCTCTACCTCAGTCACGTTTGCACGAACCCCGCCATCCGCAGGTTTCAGTCTGGACGTCCCGAAGTCCGTCTGCGACTAGCACTTCGCGGGCTGGCCTACGACTCAGGCTGAGGACTGGTTGCGCTTTCTGCCACCGTGGCCCGCGGCGTGGCTGGCAGAACCTGGAACGCCGAAGCGCGGCTCGCCCGCGGCAATGCAGTTGGCGCCCCCGGGTCGCCGAGGGCACAGGTCGATGTGATAAAAAGAGTGTACGTGCCAAGAATCACAGTATCGCTGCCAGATGACGTCTACCGCCGCGCGCGCATCAGGGCCGCGGAGCAAAACGTGTCGCTGAGCGCGCTCGTGCGGCGGATTCTGCTCGATGTCGGCTCCGCCGAAGCCGACTTCGCGCGCCGCAGGCGGCTCCAGGACGAGGTGCTGGCGTCGGTCTCTCGCTTCAGCGCACGAGACAGGCTCGGGCGCGACAAGGCGCACGCCCGTGCGGTTCGTTGACATCAACGTTCTTTTGTACGTGCCGCCACCCCGCTGAGGCGGCGAGGACGCTGGGCTGCGAAACAGTCCTCTCTGAGGATCTGGCCCACGGCCAGGACTTCGGCGGTGTCATCGTCGAGAACCCGTTCCGGGAAACGTCGACGTGAAGCCGGCGGGATAGCGATCAGGCCACCCGGCCACGGCCGTTTCCGGCCAGACCGCCAGGGCGGCGCACGCGACCGTTCTCCTGGCGCATGCCGGGCCGGAGCAGGAGTTCAACCTTGACGCCGGCTCGGGTGAGCATGTCAACGAGCGTATCGAGACTGAAGAGTTCGATGCGGCCGCGCACGAGATTGCTGATCCGCGGTTGCGACACGCCGAAGAAGGCGGCTGCCTGGCGCTGGGTCAGTCGTTCGGTTTCGATGAACTCCTCCAGTCGGAACGCCAGAAACGAGCGCAACTCGAGGGAGACCGCTTCTCGTCTTGAGAAACCGAGGTCCTCGAAGACGTTGCCGGACGATGGTTCGATCAGCGATTCCGCCACAGGTTCCTTACGCTCTGTGTCGCGAGCGCTCGACGAGCCGGAACCGCGACCGGGCGAGCTGGATGTCGCCCTGCCGCGTGCGCTGCGAGCGCTTTTCGAAGGCGTGGAGGACGTAGATCGCTTCGAGGTACTTCGTGACATAGACCACCCTGAATTCGCCAGTCCCATGCACTCGAATCTCCATGACGCCCTCGCCGATTGCTGCCATCGGCTTCACGTCCAGGTGCGGCAGGCCCAGCTGGACTCGGAGGAGCAGTGCGCCTGCACGACGCCGGGCAGCGCGGGGGAACGCCCGCAGGTCCCGTCGCGAGGAGCCGATCCAAGCGACAGGTTTGCGTCGGTCGGAGTATACAAGATTAGATATATTTCGTCTACCGTTCATCAGCCTTGTTCATCCACTGTGAACCGTGCAGGATCCCTGCCAGGCAGCGGCGTTTCGTCGAGGGCGCGCAAGCCCTTCCCCGTGAGGTGGTTGTCGCGAGCGGGAAGACGCCGGGATGGACGCCTGTCGCAGAATCTGCCACGTGGGTAAGCCCGGGTGTTGTGACAGGATGGAGCCCCTGGGCTTCAGCCCCGGGGTCGATGAAGGCACCATCGGGGCGGTGTAGAGCATGAGTCTTGAAAGCGTTCGGGATCTCGTCCCCTTGCCCGACGCGGACATGGTTCCCGCGCCCGGGCTGTTTCTGCACCCGAGCGACCTGCACGGCCAGGCGCACGTGGCGAGGGTTATGATCCACGCTTTGCGGCTCATCGACGCGACCGGTGCGGAGGAGGAGACGCCCCGCCTCTGGGCCGCCGTTTATCTGCACGACATCGCCCGCCAGCACGACGGGAGCTGCAGGCGCCATGGCGCCGATGCCTGGGCGCGGCTGGCCACCTTGCCCGACGTGCAGGCGCTCTTCGCCCGGGGCGGTGTCCGTCCCGAAGACCACGCGGCGATCGAAGCGGCTGTGTCGCGCCACTGCAACGGGGAGCCGTCGAGGGGCGAGCCGCACTATCGGCTGATGGCGCTGCTGAAGGACGCCGACGGGCTCGACCGCGTCCGCCTCGGCGACCTCCGGCCTGAGTGGCTACGCCACGACGCGGCCCGGACGATGGTCGATTTCGCTCAGCGGCTCTTTGACGAAACGAATGGCGTGCTGACACCTGGGCCCGATTACTTCGGGCGGTTGTGGCCGGAAGTGAGGCGCATCCTGGTTGATAAGCCTTGACGATGCCCTGAGCGACCGGGGCGAGTGTCTTAAAGTGCTACTTTAGGATACTCAACATCGTTTCGCGTGGAGGTTAGTCCGCGCGCGAGGGCCGACCGTATGCGATTCCTGCACACCGCCGACTGGCACCTCGGGCGGTTGTTCCACCAGGTCCACCTCACGGACGACCAGGGCCACGTGCTGCGCCAGCTCGTCGAGGTGGCGCGCGACGCCAGGGTGGACGCGGTGGTCGTGGCGGGGGATGTCTACGACCGGG
>JAWOGY010000047.1:0-22443 GCA_046496425.1 Vicinamibacterales bacterium | reverse complement strand
AAGACCATCACGGCCGAGATCGAGGTGCGGGCGGGCGGCGGCAACGGCACGATCATCGCGCAGGGCGGGCGCTTCGGCGGCTGGTCGCTTTACGTGAAGAACGGCGTGCCGGCTTACGACTACGTGTTCCTCGGTCTGCAGCGCACAACAATCTCGTCGAACAGGAAGCTCGCCCCCGGCAAGGCCGAGCTGAAGTTCCAGTTCGACTACGACGGCGGCGGCGCGGGCAAGGGCGGCAAGGGCACGCTCTTCGTCAACGGCGAAAAAGTGGCCGAAGGCCGGATTCCGGTCACGCAGTACGGCATGTTCTCGGCGGACGAGACGGCCGACGTCGGCATCGACCTCGGCACGCCCGTGGTCGAAGCGATCGGGGCCGAAGCGAAGTCCCGCTTCACCGGCCGGATCCCGAAGGTCACGGTCGAAGTGAAGTAGTCGGCCGCGGCGACGGCGACTCACACGCGAAGGGCGCTCCGGAGTGTCACTCCGGAGCGCCCTTAGTGATCCCCGCGCGTGCGCTGCACGCGCGGGGTGTAAAACTGGTCGGGATGACTGGATTCGAACCAGCGACCCCCTGAACCCCATTCAGGTGCGCTACCAGGCTGCGCTACATCCCGACGACCAACACACTCCAACGGCCCTACGACCGGGCCCGTTTCTTCGCTGCACTCTTCTTCGCGCTGCCCGCAGGCGGCGCCGCGCCGTCAACGCCATCGAACTCCAGCAGCGTCGGCTGCGCCGACGGCAGCCACGAACCGGGTTTCTTCGGAGGCGCGTCGGCCAGCATGTCGAGCAGCGCGCGAAGGCCGCTCCGAATCTCGCCCAACTTCTCGCGCGCCCCGGGCTCGACCGGCGCAACCGGCACCGCCGCCTCGGCGGGCGCGTCCTCCTCTTCGAGCCGACGCCTCGCTCCCGCCAGCGTCAGGCCTTCGCTGAAGACGAGGTCCTTGATGCGCAGGATCCGCTCGACGTCCGCCCGGCGATACACCCTCGGGCCGCCAGGCGTCCGCAACGTGCCGATGGCGGGAAACTCCAGTTCCCACGACCGCAGCACGTACGACTGGACGCCCGCGATTTCGCAAACCTCAGCGGCCTTGAACACGTTCCGGTCCGGTATGGTCGCGCGCGTTTCAGCCACGAAGCCTCTTGGCAGTATACCAAGACGGCGCCAGCCGCGCCATCACCGGCGGCGGGACCTGGCCCGCACTTCGATCCGGATGGGCGACCCCTCGAACCCGAAGGCCTCCCGCAGGCGGTTCACCAGGAACCGCTCGTACGAGAAATGAAACGTCGTCGCCACGTTGGTGAAGAAGACGAACGTCGGCGGGGCGATGCCCACCTGCGTGGCATACATGACCCGCACCTCGCGCCGCCCCGGGCTCACGGGAGGGTTCGCCGCCGTGATCTCGCGCACGACACGGTTGAGCTCGGCGCTCGGCACGCGCTTCCTCCGCCGCTCCGAAACGCGGTCGATGAGTTCCAGCAGTTTCGGCACCCGCTCGCCGGTGCGAGCCGAAATGTGCACGACCGGCGCATAGTCGAGAAACTTCATCTGCCGCGCGAGTTCGTCGTCGAACGCCTTCGCCACCGGCGGCCCGCCCTCTTTCACGAGGTCCCACTTGTTCGCGGCGACGATGAGGCCCCGACCCGCCTTGTCGGCCGCGCCGGCAATCGCGGCATCCTGGTCGGTGGCGCCCTCCACCGAATCGAGCACGAGTACCACGACCTCGGCGCGCTCGATCGCGCGCTTCGACTGCATCGCGCTGACGCGCTCGACCGCTCCTGAGCGCGCCACGTTACCCGGGCGGCGGATGCCCGCAGTGTCGACGATCCGGAACCGGCGCTTGCGCCACACCAGTTCCGTGTCGATGGCATCACGGGTTGTCCCCGGCATGGGACTGACAAGCACGCGCTCCTCGCGCAGGATCCGGTTCACGAGCGACGACTTGCCGACGTTGGGCCGGCCGACAATGGCCACCGCCGTTTCTTCCGGCCGCTCATCCCGCGCCCGCAGGCCGACGGCCGTTTCGTCTCCGCCCTCGCCTGCTTCATCGGCGGCAGGGGCGGGGTTCGCGTCCGGCCGGGAACCGAGGCGCTCGATCACCTCTTCGAGCAGGTCGCCGACGCCCCGGCCGTGTTCCGCCGAGATCTCGATCACGGGGTCGAAACCCATCCTGTGAAACTCGAGTGTCCCCGCCTGCGCTCGCCGGTCGTCGGACTTGTTGACCGCGAGCACCACCGGCTTGCCGGTGGCGCGCAGTGCCTCGGCCACGGCCTGGTCGGCGGGCAGCGCGCCGCTGACGGCGTCGGCCACGAACACCACCACCGAGGCCTCTTCGAGAGCCCGCTCGCCGCGCGCCGACACCATATCCTGAAGCGGATCTTCGCTCGCCCCGAACATCCCGCCGGTGTCGGTCAGCATGAAGCGGACGCCGCCCCACTCGGCCTTGTGGCTGTTGACGTCTCTCGTGGTTCCCGCAATCGGCGCGACGATGGCGCGCCGAATCCCCGTGATCCGGTTGAACAGCGTCGACTTACCGACGTTGGGCCGGCCCACGAGCACGACGGTCTGCAGTTTCTTCGGCACCTCGGCCCCGGTTTCTCTGAATGACTCAGTCATCTTAGCCGGAAAGGGCAGGCTCCAAGAACCGCCAGCAGCGGCCGCCGGGCCTCCCGTGAAGCGCTTGAACCGCCCTTGACAGGCTAAGTCTCACTCCCTATGATAGTTAGCAACTTTTGCCGCGAGGGAGTACCGCCGGCATGATCAAGGTCGACATCGTCAACGAAGTGGCCCGGACCGCGGACATCACGAAGGTGAAGGCCGAGTTGGCCGTCGATGCCGTCTTCGATGCCATGCGCCTGTCCATGCAGCGCGGCGATCGCATCGAACTGCGGGGGTTCGGCGTGTTCCAGGTGAAGCCCCGCAAGCGGGGCATCGGCCGTAACCCACGGACCGGCAAGGAAGTGCGCATTCCTCCGGGACGGACAATCCGGTTCAAGCCCGGCAAAGACCTCCAAAACCTCGGCTGAAGGCCTGAACCGCGCGGTCCGATTACATCGTGCCAGAAACCTCGCCTCCCCCCGGATTCCCGACCCCGCCGGCCGAACCCGTCATCGCGTGGCACGCGCCGCCGCCGCCGGCTCGTCCCGCGCCACGTGATCGGTACTGGCTGCACGCCGTGCTCTTCCTCCTGACCATCCTCACCACGACGGTCGTCGGGGCGTCGCACTGGTTCGGGTTCATGACGATGTTCGGGAGCCGGCCGATTCAGGCGAGCATGCCGACGCTGGCCGTGCAGGGTCTCTGGTACTCGCTGACGCTGCTGGCGATTCTCGGCGCGCACGAACTGGGCCACTACCTGGCGTGCCGCTACTACCGGGTCAGCGCGTCGCTGCCCTACTTCCTCCCAATCCCGTTCCCGCTGACCGGCACGGCCGGAGCGTTCATCCGTATCCGGCAGCCGATTGCGACCAAGCCCGCGCTGTTCGACATCGGCGTCGCGGGCCCCTTCGCCGGGTTCCTCGTGGCCATTCCCGCGCTGATGCTCGGACTGGCGATGTCGAGCCTGGCGCCGCTGCCGCCGGACTTCGTCGGGATGGAGCTGGGCGAGCCCCTCCTGTTCCAGATCGCCGAGCGGCTGGTGTGGGGAGACATTCCGGAAGAACTCTCGCTCAACCTCCACCCGATGGCCTTCGCGGCCTGGTTTGGTCTGCTGGCGACGGCGCTGAACCTGTTCCCGATCGGTCAGTTCGACGGCGGGCACATCAGTTACGCCGCGTTCGGCCGCCGGTCGTACTACGTGACGCTCGGGACCGTCGGCGTCGCGCTGGGCCTGTCGTTCTACTCGGCGTCGTGGATTGTCTGGACGATCCTGGCCATCGTCCTGCTCTCGGTCTTCGGATGGCGCCACCCGCCGACGTGGGACGACCACGTCCCGCTCGACCGCGCGCGCATGTGGCTCGCGTTCGCGGCGCTCGTCGTGTTCGTGCTCTGCTTCACGCCCGCGCCAATCACTCCGCTCGATCTGATCCGCCCGCAGTAAAAGCATGACAGGCCGCGATTCGGGATCGTCACGGGGCGGGCCCTACCCGCCGACGACGCGGAATCGCGATCATCTGGCTAGAGGATATTCAGCGGGTCGACGTCGATCGTCGTCTTGCGCCGGAGGTCCGGGCGTTCGCGCAGCGCGGCGAGGACGGCCGTGCGCATCGCCTCTCTGGCGGCCGGCGCGCCCTTCACGAAGAACTGCGCCCGATGCTCGCCGCGCAGCTTCGCCAGCGGCGCGGGCGCGGGCCCGAGTACCTGGAAAGACTTCTGACCGCCGAGGGCCCTGATGCGGCCCACCAGCTCTCCTGCCGTCGCCATCGCCTCACGGTCGCTCGACGCCCGCACCACGCCGTTGATGAGCGCCACGACGGGCGGGTAATGCATCGCGCGCCTGAACGCGAGCTCCTGCTCGAAAAAGGCCGGGTAATCCTGGCGGCACGCGAGGGCGACGCTGTAGTGCTCCGGGAAGACCGTCTGGATGATGGCTTCGCCGGCGGCGCTGCCCCGACCGGCGCGGCCCGCCACCTGCGTGAGCAGTTGGAATGTCCGCTCGGCGGATCGGAAATCTGCCAGGCCCAGGCCGACGTCGGCGGAGATCACGCCCACCAGGGTCACCCGCGGAAAATCGTGACCTTTGGCGATCATCTGTGTACCGACCAGGACGTCGAGATCGCCCTCGCCGAAGCGCGCCAGCATCTCGGCTGCCGCACCCCGGCGCCGCGCCGTGTCGCGATCGAGCCGCGCCACCCTGGCGAGCGGGAAGAGGCGCCGGACCTCGGCCTCTACGCGCTCCGTGCCGTAGCCCAGCAACTCCAGGAACGGGCCGCCGCAGTTCTGGCAGATTCGCGGCACCTGCCTGGCGTGATTGCAGTAATGGCAGACCGCCCGCCCGCGGCCGTGCACCACGAGCGACACCGAGCACGCCGGGCACTCCAGCGTGCTGCCGCACTGCCGGCAGAACACCGAGGTCGAGAACCCGCGGCGGTTCAGCAGCACCAGCACCTGCTCGCGGCGCTCGAGCCGCGCGGCGATGGCCTCCCCGAGCGCGCGGCTCACGATCTGGTCGGGGCCGACCTCGGCGAACTCGTCGCGCATGTTCACGGTGCGAACCGAAGCCAGGGGGCGATCGAAAACGCGGCGTTCGAGCGTCACCAGTTCGTAGCGCCCGCGCTTCGCATGCGCGTAGGTCTCCATGGACGGCGTCGCCGAGCCGAGCACGACCAGCGCCTGCAGCTGCCTGCCGCGGACGATGGCCACGTCGCGCCCGTGGTAGCGGGGACTCTCGTCCTGCTTGTACGACGCGTCGTGTTCTTCGTCGACGACGATGAGGCCGATGTCCGGCAGCGGGGCGAACACTGCCGATCGCGTGCCGACCACCACGTCCACATCGCCGCGCCGGATGCGCTGCCACTGATCGTGCCGCTCGCCGTCGGAGAGGCCGCTGTGCTGGATGGCCACGCGCTCGCCGAACCGCGCGCGGAAGGCCGCCGCCACGCCGGGCGTGAGCGCGATCTCCGGCACGAGCACCAGGGCCCGCCTGCCCGCCCTCAGTGCGTGTTCGGTCAGGCGCGCGTAGAGTTCCGTCTTGCCGCTGCCGGTCACGCCGTGCACGAGGGCCACGTGAAACGCCCCCGCGTCGAGTCTGACGCGCAGGCGCGCGACCGCCGCATCCTGCTCCGCGGTCAGGGTTTCGTGCGGCCCCCGCGGGCCGGTCTGCCCGGTCCGGCCCCACGGACCGGCGAACGGGTCGCGCTCGACCGCCTGCCGGCGGATGCTGACAAGTTCCCGGAGACCCAGTCTGCGCAAACCGGCCACGTCCAACCCCCGCTCGCGCAGCACTGCGGCCGGCAAGCCGCCGGGCGCCCGGGTCAGCGCCGCCAGCAACTCCCGCTGCCGCGCGCCAAGCCGCGGACCGGCGTCGTCGGTTCGGCCTGCGACATCGCGCCCGAGGGCGGTCAGCTCCACCACGCGCTCGGTCTTGTAGGCGACCGCTTCTCCGTCCAAAACCTGCGAGATCGACACGAAGCCGTGCCGTTCGAGCGTACGCAGGACGTGGGCGAGAGGAGCGCGAGTCCGGGACGCGCTTCCGGCCAGCTTGTCGACGCGCGAGCGTAGCGTCGACTCCGGCAGGCTTCCCGCCGCGGCGGCCGTCGCGAGCACCCGGCGGGCCAACGCGCCGAGCGTCACCGCGGCCCCCTCCGCCGCGGCCCGGATTCCGTCATCGGTGACGGCGACGATGCGGCGGCTTCCGAGCCAGACCATCGACGGTACGGCGGCCGCCACGACCTCGCCGGGCCCGCACGCGTAGTACTCGGCCACCCAGGCGGTCAGGGCAAGCACATCGGCCGGCAGGTAAGCCTCGCCGTCGAGCACGTCGAAGATGTCTCGCAGCCCGGCCGAGGCGGCGCGTGGATCCTCGTCCGGCACCTCTTCGGTGCCGATGACGCACCCGGTGAGCGTGCGCGTCCCCATCGGCACGAGGACGCGCGCGCCGGAGGCTGGAGTCTCGACGCCGTCAGGAATGCGGTACGTGAGCAGATCGAGTTGCGGAACGGGGACGGCGACGAACGCGAGGCGGGGCATGAATCACGAATCGCCGCCGCCGGCGTCCTCGCCGCGCAGCAGCGCCCGCACTTTCTTCATGTCCTCCCAGACCTCGCGCTTGCGCTCGGGGCTCCGCAGCAGGTACGCCGGGTGGAAGGTGGGAACGAGGCGCGCGGCTCCGTAGCGGAAGACCTTGCCGCGGAGGCGGGAAATGGGGTCGTTCGTACGCAACAGCGTCTGGGCGGCAAACGTCCCGAGCGCCACGATGACCTGCGGCTTGATGATCTGGACCTGCCGTAACAGGAAGGGCTCGCAGGAGGCCACCTCGTCGGGTTCGGGATTGCGGTTCCCGGGCGGGCGGCACTTGATCACGTTGGCGATATAGACCTCGTCGCGCGTGAGGCCGATGGCCTCGATGATCTTCGTGAGCAACTGCCCCGCCCTGCCGACGAAGGGGACGCCCTGACTGTCTTCGTCGTGCCCGGGCGCCTCGCCGATGAACATCAGCTCGGCCCGGGGGTTGCCGGCGCCGAAGACAATCTGCCTGCGACCCAGCGCGTGCAGTTTGCATCGCGTGCACGCGCCGAGCGCGTCGCGCACGGTCTCCAGCGTCTCCGGCGTCCCGGCACCCTCCTCGGCTGCCGGCGTGCTCGCCGCGGCCGCGTCCTCGGCTGCCGGCGCCTCCGGCTCGTCCGCGGTCCTGCGGCGCCACGCCGGGTCCCGGCTCACGCCGTCGACGCCGAACTGCGCGTAGAGCCGCAGGTGATCCGCCAGGCCGGCTCGCACGTCCTTCTCGCTCATCGGGCACCCGTCACGCCGGACCTCCGGCAGCCTGCTCGAGCAGCCGCTCCGCGCGGTCGAGAATCACGGCCGCCACCGAGGACTTCGGCTGCAGCGGGAGCGCCTCCTCCCAGTCCCGTCCCACCAGCGTCACCACGTTGGTCTCGACCTCGAAACCGGCGCCTGGCTCGAGCACGTTGTTCACGACGACGAAGTCGGCCTGCTTCGACTCGAGCTTCCGCCGTCCCTTGGCGACGGCGTCGTCGGTTTCCGCGGCGAACCCGACGAGCACCGGGCGCCCGCGTCCGTGCGCCGCGCGCCACGCGCCGATGCCGGCCAGAATGTCGGGCGTCCTGCGCAGCGACACGGTCAGGCCGTCGCCCGACTTCGCCTTCTTCCTTTCGTCACGGACTTCGGGAGCGTAATCGGCGACGGCAGCCGCCATGATGACGATGTCGGCGGCGTCGAGCCGGGCCATGACCGCGCCGTGCATCTCGGCGGCGCTTCTGACCCTCACGAGATCGGCCTCCTGCGGGGGCTCTACCGGCGTCGGGCCCGCCACGAGCGTGACCGCGGCGCCTCTGCGCGCCGCTTCACGGGCCAGGGCGAATCCCATCCGGCCGCTGGAGCGGTTCCCGATGAACCGCACGGGATCGAGATCCTCGTAGGTCGGACCGGCCGTCACGAGCACGCGCCGCCCCTCGAGCGACCGGGTTCCCCGCAGCGCCAGGTCGGCCGCCTCGACGATGTCTTCCGGTTCGGCGAGGCGGCCCTTGCCGATCCAGCCGCACGCGAGGTAGCCGGCGCCCGGCTGCACGAACCTGACGCCGCGCGCCTCGAGCGTGCGGAGGTTCTGCCGGACCGCCGGATGCTCGAGCATGTTCGTGTTCATCGCCGGCGCCACGATCACGGGCGCGGTCGTCGCCAGGTAGAGCGCGGAGAGGAAGTCGTCGGCGATCCCGCCGGCGAACTTGCCGAGGATGTTCGCCGTGGCCGGCGCCACCAGCAGCAGGTCGATCGACGAGGCCAGCGAGATGTGCTCGATGTCGGCGTTCGTGCCGGCGGTCCACTGGCTCGTGACCACCGGGTGCCGCGTGATCGCTTCGAGCGTGGTTGGCCCGATAAACCGCCTGGCATTGCGGGTCATCACCGCGACGACGTCGTGCCCGCGCTTCTGGAGGCCGCGCGCCACCTCGACGGCCTTGTAGGCGCCGATGCCTCCCGTGATGCCGAGCGCGACCCTGGCCATGGCACTCACCTCTTCACGCCCCCGCCCGCGGGAGCCTCAGCGCCGGTCGGCCGCCAGCCCGAAGCTGGCGACAACGGCGGACACCTCTTCGCTCATCGCGTCGGGCCGGGCGCGTTCCGCGAGGATGACGGCCCGGAGGCGTTCGACGCAGGCGTCGACCTCGTCGTTGACGACCACGTAGTCGTACTCCGCGACGGCGCGCACTTCTTCGCGAGCCGCCTCGAGGCGCCGGCGAATCTCGTCCTCTGTGTCCTCGCCGCGCGTCCGGAGCCGTGATTCCAGGGCCTCCGACGACGGGGGCAGCAGGAACACGAGCACGGACGATCGGCGGTGGCGCCGCACCTGCCGCGCGCCCTGCACGTCGATGACCAGCACCAGGTCCGTCCCGCGCTCGAGTTCGCGCTCGGTGTCCACCACGGCCGTGCCATAGAGGTGGCCCGCGTACTCGGCCCACTCGAGAAACTGCGCTCCCGCGATCATGGCCTCGAACCGGTCCCGCGAGACGAAGTTGTAGTCGACGCCATCGGCTTCGCCCGGGCGGGCCCGGCGGCTCGTGAACGAGCGCGACCGCCTCAGGTCCGGCACCCGCGCGATCAGGCGCTCGACGACCGTCGTCTTGCCGGCGCCGGACGGCGCAGACACCACGAAGAGCCGTCCCCGGCGGGCGCTACTCGACATTCTGCACCTGCTCGCGCATCTTCTCGAGTTCGGCCTTGATGCCGATGATGGTCTCCGGGATCCCCGTGCCATCGGCCTTGGAGCCGATGGTGTTCACTTCCCGGTTCATCTCCTGGAGGAGGAAGTCCAGCTTGCGGCCGCACGGCTCCGGCCCTTCGGTCAGGGAGGTCCACTGCTGCACGTGGGCGCGGAACCGGACGACTTCCTCGCTGATGTCCGATCGGGCCGCGAAGCGGACGACCTCCTGGGCCACCGCGACGGGATCGGTGGCCAGGTCGGCGGCGAGGTCGCCCACTCGCCTGGCGAGGCGCTCGCGAAGGTCGGCCTCGCCGGCCGCCGCCCGGGCGGCGACGTCCTCCACGGCCGCGATCACGCCGGCCTTGCGCGCGTCGAGGTCCGCGCGCAGCATGGCGCCCTCGGTGGCCCGCATCGCATCGAGATCGTCGAGGGCGCGTTCCACCGCCAGCACGACGGCCGCTTCCAGGGCCGCGCGCCCCTCGTCGTCGAGCTCGGGCGCCTCCTCCCGCACCGTCAGCGCCTGCGGAAAGCGCAGCAGGTCGCCCGGCACGAGCGACCCCTGAACCAGGCCCGCCTGCCGGGCCTTGTCGAGCGCCCCGGCGAGCGCCGAGGTGAACGCCTCGTTGATGGCGATCTTCAGCACGGGTTCCTGGCGCATCTGCACCGACACCGCGACTTCGACCCGCCCGCGTGCCGCCCGCGCCTGCACGCAGCCGCGCATCCGCCCTTCGAGCTGGGCCAGCAACTGCGGCAGCCGCATCTGCAGGTCGAGGTACCGGTGGTTGACGCTCCGCACGGTCACACCGATGCTGGCACGGTCGTCTTCCTGCGACACGGAGGAGAAGCCCGTCATGCTCTTGATCATGCGCCTGTCTTTCTCGGGGCCTGGCCCGCGCGGCGGCGCTCGCCGAACTGCATGGCGTGCAGCGCCGCGTAGACGCCGTCCGGTTTCGCCATCAGCTCCTCGTGCCGGCCGAGCTCGGCGACGTGCCCCCGTTCCAGCACGATGATGACATCCGCCCGGTGAATCGTCGAGAGCCGGTGGGCGATGACAAACGAGGTGCGGTCGCGCATGAGGTTCGCGAGCGCGTCCTGCACCAGGGACTCCGACTCCGAGTCCAGCGCCGAGGTGGCTTCGTCGAGAATCAGGATCGGTGAGTCGTTGAGCAGGGCGCGGGCGATGGCCAGGCGCTGGCGCTGGCCGCCCGACAGGCGCTGCCCCCGTTCTCCGATCACCGTGTCGTACTGCCTCGGGAGGCCCAGGATGAACTCGTGCGCGCGCGCGGCGCGGGCGGCGGCCTCGATGTCGGCGAAGGCGGCGGCCGGGCGGCCGTACGCGATGTTGCTGGCGACGGTATCGTCGAAGAGCACGGTCTCCTGCGTCACCATGCCGATCTGGTCGCGCAGCGAGGCGAGGCTGACGCGCTGGATGTCGGTGCCGTCGATCAGGATCGACCCGCCGGTCGTGTCGTAGAACCGCGGCAGCAGGTTGACGAGGCTCGTCTTGCCGGCTCCGCTGCGGCCGACAATGGCGACGGTCTGGCCCGCCGCGACGGTGAACGACACGTGCCGCAGGGCGCTCTTCCCCCGCGCGTCCTCGTACTCGAAGCTGACGTCGCGGAACTCGATCGCGTGCGCGAGGGGCGGGAGCGGCGGCGCGCCCGGCAGGTCGGTCACCTCGGTGTGCGTGTCGAGCAGTTCGAAGATCCGCTGCGCGGCGGCGATGCCCTGCTGGATGTTCGCGTTCACGCGGCTCAACTTCTTCAGCGGGCCGTACATCAGGAGCAGGGCCGCGAGGAAGGCCGTGAACTCGCCCTCCGTCATCCGCCCCCGCGCGATCTCCCGGCTGCCGTACCAGAGGGCCGACGCCATGGCCGCGCCGCCGAGGAACTCCATCACGGGCGGCATGATCGACACGGTGGCCGTCACCGTCAGGTTCACCCGGTAGAGCGCCCGGGCCGCCAGGCCGAACCGGGCGGCCTCCCGATCCTCGGCGCCGAACGCCTTCACGATACGGTGCCCCGTGAAGGCCTCCGTCGCCACGTGGGACATGTGTTCGAGGTGCTCCTGGCTGCGCCTCGTGATCCGGCGGAGCCGCTGCCCCAGGCGCACGAGCGGGTACAGCACGAGCGGCGCGCCCGTCAGGCAGACCAGCGCCAGGCCGGCGTCGTAGTAGAACAGGAGCCCGGCAAACCCCACCACCGCCATCGACTCGCGCAGCAGGTCGCCGAGCGTCTCCGATACGACCTGCTGCACCTGGCCGATGTCGTTGGTCAGCCTCGACATCAGCTGCCCCGTGCTCCGGCCCTTGAAGAACGCCGCCGACTGGCCCAGCGTATGGCGAAACATGCCATTGCGCAGATCCAGGACGACGTGCTGGCCGACGTCGGCCATGAGGTAGGACGAGAAGTACGACCCGACGCCCTTCAGCACGTAGGCGGCCAGGATGGCCCACGCCACGGTCGAGAGCGACTGCTGCCTGATGAGGACCTCGTCGAGGATCGGCTTGACGAGCCAGGCCAGCCACGCCGATCCCGCGCCGTAGAGCGCCATGGCCACCAGCGCGGCGGCGAAGCGCCCCCGGTAGGGTGCGGCGTAGCGAAGCAGTCGCCTGAGCGGAGTCACTCGCTGAACCGGTACCGCAAGAGCACCCAGAGGGCCACCACGCCGTCCCGCCAGGTGATCTTCTTGCCCTCGTCGTATCCGCGCCCGTCGTACGTGATGGGCACTTCGTACACCCGGTACCCCCGCTTGAAGATCTTCGCCGTGAGCTCGGGCTCGATCCCGAACCCGTTCGAGCGCAGCGCGAACGACCGCAGGACCTCCGTGCGCATCACTTTGTAGCAGGTCTCCATGTCGGTGAGCATGGTGTTGTAGAGCACGTTCGTGAGGAGCGTCAGCAGGCGGTTGCCGAGGTAGTGGGTGAACAGGAACACCCGGTGCCGGCCCAGGAATCGCGACCCGTAGACCACGTCGGCCCGGCCTTCGCAGATGAGCGCAACGAGCTCCGGGTATTCCTCCGGCGAGTACTCGAGGTCCGCGTCCTGGATGATGACCAGGTCGCCGGCGACCTCCGCGAAGCCCCGGCGCAGGGCGGCTCCCTTGCCCTGGTTGCGATCCTGCAACAACAGCCGGAACGGGATCCGCGTCTGGATCTCTGCGAGCAGCGCGCGGCTGCCGTCCGTCGAGCAGTCGTCGACGACGATGATCTCCTTGCGCACCGGCACCGCCGCCACGCGCGACAGGATCTCCTCGATCGTGTCTTTCTCGTTGTAGACGGGCATGACCACCGACAGCAGCGGGTCCGCCAGCACGCCCTTCAACCTGGACATCAGCCCTCCGTCCGGTCGGCGAAGCCCCGCGGGTGGGTGGAGTGCCAGCGCCAGGCCGTCTGCACGATCTCGTCGAGCGACGAGAAGGCGGGCGCCCATCCGAGATCCCGGCGGATGCGCGCGCTCGACGCGAACAGCACCGACGGGTCGCCCTCGCGCCGCGGGCCGGGCGTCCAGGGCACGCGGAGGCCGCTCACCCGCTCGACGGCCGCGATGACGTCTCTGACGGAGAACGGATGCCCGTTGCCGAGGTTGTACACGGCCGACGCCCCGCCGGCCTCGAGCGACGCCAGGGCGAGGACGTGGGCCTGCGCGAGGTCGGCCACGTGGATGTAGTCGCGCAGGCACGTCCCGTCGGGCGTCGGATAGTCGCCGCCGAAGACCGACAGCGCCTCGCCTCCGCGCGCCGCGTCGATCGCCAGCGGGATCAGGTGGGCCTCGGGGCGGTGATCTTCGCCGATGTCGCCGTCCGGATCGGCTCCGGCGGCATTGAAGTACCGCAGCGCGATACTGCGGAACCCGTAGGCCCGGTCGAAGTGGCCCAGCGCCCGCTCGATCGCGAGCTTCGTCTCCCCGTACGGGTTGATTGGCCGCGTGTCGTGCGTTTCGGTGATGGGGGTTTCGCTCGGTTCTCCGAACACGGCCGCCGTCGACGAGAAGATGATCCGCCGCACGCCTTCCTCGAGCATCACGCGCAGGATTCCCAGCGTCCCTTCGAGATTCTCACGGTAGTAGGGCGACGGGTCCCGCACCGAGTCGCCGACCGAGGCGAGCGCGGCGAAGTGCATGACGGCGCCCACCCGGTAGTCGCGCACCGCCCGCCGGAACGTGTCCGTGTCGTGCAGGTCGGCCTCGACGAGATCGCACCAGCGGACCGCGTCGCGATGCCCCGCCGACAGGTTGTCGTACGCGACAACCCGGCGGCCGGCCCGGGCCAGGGCCCTGGCCGCGTGGCTGCCGATGTACCCGGCGCCGCCTGTGACGAGAATCGCGCCGCGATCAGCGTCCGATGGAGTGGTAGGTGAAGCCATTCGCGCGCATCAGCTCCCGGGAGTATATGTTCCGTCCGTCGAAGACGACGGGGCTCTTCATCAGCTTGCGCATCTTGGCGAAGTCCGGCTCCCGGAACTCGTTCCACTCGGTCACCACGGCGAGCGCGTCCGCGCCCGCCAGCGCCGCGTAGCTGCGCGCCGCGTACGTGATGCTCGACCCGAACAACCGGCGAGCCACGGGCATGGCCGCCGGGTCGAAGGCCTGGACCTTCGCGCCGGCGGCGAGCAGCCGCTCGATGAGCACGATGGCCGGGGCTTCCCTCATGTCGTCGGTGCGCGGCTTGAACGCCAGGCCCCAGACGGCAATCGTCCGGCCGTCGAGCGAGCCGAAGTGCTGCTCCATCCGGCCGGCGAGCACCGACTTCTGCCGGTGGTTGACCCGCTCGACCGCCTTCAGGATCTCGAAGTCGTAGCCCTTGTCGCCGGTGAACCGGACAATCGCCTTGACGTCCTTGGGAAAGCAGCTGCCGCCGTACCCGACGCCTGGAAACAGGAACGACGGCCCGATGCGGCGGTCCGAGCCGATGGCCCGGCGCACCTCGTCGACGTCCGCGCCGAACAGTTCGCACACGTTGGCGATCTCGTTCATGAACGAGATCTTCGTGGCGAGCAGGGCGTTCGCCGCGTACTTGCACAGCTCGGCGCTGGCGCAGTCCATCACCATGATCGGCGCGCCGGTCCGCGTGAAGGGGGCGTACAGCTGGCGCATGATGTCGCCGCCCTTCTCGTCCTCGGCGCCGATGACCACGCGATCGGGTTTCAGGAAATCGTCAACCGCCGCCCCCTGCTTGAGGAATTCGGGGTTGCTTACCACGCTGAACGGATGCGTCGTCTCGCGCCTGACAATCTCGCGCACCTTCTGGGCCGTGCCGACGGGCACCGTGCTCTTGTCGACGATGACCTTGAACCCGTTCATCGCCTGGGCGATCTCCCGGGCGACGCCGAGCACGTGCTGCAGGTCGGCCGCGCCGTCCTCTCCCTGCGGCGTCCCCACGGCAATGAAGATCACCGACGAGGCGCGTACCGCGCGGGGGAGCTGCGTCGTGAACGACAGCCGTTTCTCCGCGACGTTCCGGCGGACCAGCTCTTCGAGCCCGGGCTCGAAAATCGGCATCCTGCCCTTGCGAAGCGTGCGGACCTTCGCGGCGTCCCTGTCCACGCAGATCACGTCGTTCCCCGTTTCCGCAAGACAGGCGCCAGCCACCAATCCGACGTACCCGGTCCCGACGACGGCGATTTTCATAGAACGATCTCCACGGGCCACTCAAGACTACGGCAGCGGGGGCGGCGTGAAAAGATCTGAAATTACTATACAGGCTGACGACTGTCAAGCCCTTGACAATCAACAAGTTGCGGACGAACCGACCCGACCCTCCATTGTCCGCGCGAGTACATCCGGCCTTTCGCGGTAGGATACAGGGCGCCGTGATGACGTTGCTTCTCGACTACCGGCCGGCGCTGCGCGATCGCACCGGTGTCGGCGAGTGGGTGCATCAGCTCGCGCTCAGCCTGTTGCGCCTGAAGGCCGAGGGCGACCCGGGTGCAGCCGATATCGCGCTGACCCTGTGGAGTTCATCCTGGCGCGACCGGCCTGCCCCGTCGGCGCTTCGCGAGTTGAGCGGCGCGACATTCGTCGACCGCAAGGTCCCCGTCGGGCCCCTGACCTGGGCATGGAACCGCGTGGGCTGGCCTCCCATCGAGGCCCTGACCTCCCGGACCTTCGACATCGTGCACTCGACGACCCCGCTCCTGGTGCCGGCCCGCTCGGGACTGCGGGTCTGCACGATTTACGACCTTGATTTCCTGGCCCATCCCGATCGCACGCGCGCCGAGATGCGCCGCGACTTCCCGGCGCTCGTTCACACGCACGCCGCCCGGGCCGACCTGGTGGTCACCATCTCGGAGTACTCGAAGGCGCAGATCGAACGGCGCCTTCAAGTGGGTCCGGACCGGATCGCCGTCTGTCGGCCCGGCGTGCCGTCCTGGATCGCCGGGCCGCTGCCGCCACCGGCATTGCCCGGGCACCTGCTGTTTCTCGGCACGCTCGAGCCGCGCAAGAACATCGCCGGGCTCCTCGCGGCCTACCGGCTCCTTGTCGAGCGGCAGCCCGCGGCGCCGCCGCTGGTGCTGGCGGGCGAGGTCACGCCCGTCGCCGGCGCCTGGGTGGCCGAGGCGCAATCTGCGCCGCTCAAAGGCCGCGTCGTCGTCGAAGGCTACGTGTCCAGCCAGCGCCGGACGGAGCTTTACGCGGGCGCGCGCGTGCTCGTGCTGCCATCACTCGACGAGGGGTTCGGGCTTCCGGCGCTCGAGGCCATGGCGCTCGGCATTCCCGTCGTGGCCTCCAACCTGGGTGCCCTGCCGGAGGTGGTGGGCGAGTGCGGCATCCTGGTCGATCCCGCGAGCGCGAGGGACCTGGCCGATGCCCTCGAGTCGGTCACGACCAACCCCGGCCTGACCGCGAAATTGCGTGAAGCGGGCATCACCCGGGCGCGGCGCTTCAACTGGCCGGCGTCGGCGCGAGCGCTGACGGGCGCCTACGCGCACGCCCTCAGTCAGAACTCCCCGCGCCGGCCCCCGGCGCACCGGAGCACGCGAGGATGAGAATCGGCGTCGACACGCGGGAATTGATGGGCCGCGCAACCGGCGTCGGGCGCTATCTCGGCGAATTGCTGGCCGCCTGGGCGGACCCCGCCTCGGGCGCAGCCCTTCGTCACGAGTTCCTGCTCTACGGCCCCTCTCCGCTGCCCGGGGCGGTCGCGTCGAGGATCGAAGGCCTTCGCGCCCGGGTCCGAGTGGTGCCGGGGGGAGGGGGCACCGGGTGGGAGCAGTTGACGCTGCCGGCGGCGGCGGGGCGGGACGGACTGGATGTGTTCTTCGCGCCGGCCTATACGGCTCCCCTGCGGCTGTCGTGTCCCGTCACGTTGACCGTTCACGATCTGTCGTTCTTTGCGCATCCCGAGTGGTTCGGCCGGCGGGAGGGGCTGCGCCGGCGGACGTTCACCCGCCTGGCGGCGCGCCGCGCGGCGCTCGTGTTGACCGATTCGCGGTTCTCCCAGTCGGAGATCCGGACACACCTGCGCCTGCCCGTGGAGCGCATCCGCGTCATCGCCCTCGGCCCGGGCGCGCCCTCGCGGCACGAGAACGACGGGCGGCCGGCTGTCCCGCGCGAACGGCTGATTCTCTTTGCCGGGTCGGTGTTCAACCGCCGGCGCGTGCCGGACCTCATCGCGGCGTTCGCCCTGGTCCTCGAGCGCGTGCCGGATGCGCGCCTCGAGATCATCGGCGAGAACCGCACCTTCCCGCGCCAGGACCTCGAGGCGCTCTGCCGCGCCTCCGGAGCCGGCGGCCGCATCCGGGTGCGGTCGTACGTCACGGATGCCGAACTGGCGGAGGCGTTCCGGACGGCCTCCGGCTTCGCCTTCCTCTCGGAGTACGAGGGCTTCGGTCTGCCTCCGCTCGAAGCCCTGGCGTGCGGCGTTCCACCGGTGCTGCTCGACACGCCCGTGGCGCGGGAGGTCTGCGGCCCCGCCGCGCGATATGTCCCTCGGGGCGACCTCCCGGCCACCGCCGCAGCACTCATCGACCTGCTCGGCAGCCAGGCCGCGCGGGACGCGGTCTTGCGTGAGGCCGGCGCGGTCTTGGCCCGCTACTCCTGGCCCGACGCGGCCCGCCAGACGCTGGCGGCGCTCGAATCGACGACCGGAGGGGCGCATGGGTGATGTCACCATCATCATCGTGTCGTTCAACACGCGGGCGGAGCTCGAGGCCTGCCTGGCGTCGATGGCCTCCGCGCCGCCGTCGGCGCCGCATCGCATCATCGTCGTCGACAACGCCTCGTCGGACGGGTCTCCTGACGCGGTGAGGAGGAACTGGCCGGAGGTCCGCCTCGTCGCATCCGAGCGCAATCTCGGCTTCGCGGCCGCGAACAACCTGGCGATTCGGGAGGCGGCGACCGAGTTCGTGCTGCTCCTGAACAGCGACACGCTGGTGCCGGCCGGGTCGATTGACGCGCTCGTGCGGGCGCTCGAATCCGACGCCGGCGCCATTGCCGCCGGCCCGCGCCTTGTTGGCGCCGACGGGCGCCCGGAACTCTCCTTCGGCGCGATGATGGGGCCGTTCAGCGAGCTGCGGCAGAAGATCGTCGGACGCCTCTACGATCGCCGTGTAGGCCCGGTTGTCGCGTGGGTCGGCCGGCAGGTGCGCCGGCGGCAGTATGCCGACTGGGTCAGCGGCGCGTGCCTGCTGGTCCGGCGCGCGGATGCGCTTGCCGCGGGCCTCCTCGACGAGCGGTACTTCCTGTACGCGGAGGACGTGGATTTCTGCGCGGCCCTGCGCGCGCTGGGGCGCCGCATCCTCTTCACGCCCGCCGCCGAGGTGGTGCACGTCGGCGGCGCGTCCGGACGGGCGCGCCCTGCCGAGACCGCTCGCGCGTACCGGCGCAGCCAGGTGGCCTTCTACGAGAAGCACCACCCGAGGTGGGTGCCGCTCCTCCGCGGGTACCTCCGCCTGCGCGGCGCGCTGCCTGAGGGGCGGGAGACGGGCGGAGGCCCTGTGGTATCGTGAAGCCGGAGACGAGACACCGACGTGCGCATCGCGATTGACGCCAGAAAACTGCACGACTTCGGCATCGGGACCTACATCAGGAACCTGCTGAAGTACCTGGCGCGCCTCGACCGGGAGACGGAGTACATCCTGCTCTGCCGGCCGCAGGACCTGGGGATCGCCGGCCGGCTCGGCCCGAACTTCCGGGCCGTGGTCGAGCCGTCGCGCCCGTACTCGGTGGCCGAGCAGGTGATGTTGCCGGCTCGGCTCGTGATGCAGAACGTGACGCTGCTGCACGAACCGCACTACGTGCTGCCGCCGCTGGTGCCCTGCCGGGCCGTCGTGACCATCCACGACTGCATCCACCTGATGTTCCCGCAGTACCTGCCGAACCGCTTCGCGCACGCCTACGCGCGGGCCAATCTCTGGGCGGCCACCAAGCGGGCGGAGCGCATATTCACCGTCTCCGAGACGTCGAAAGCCGACATCCTCCGGTACTGCGACGTGCCGGCCGAGCGGATCATCGTGGTGTACAACGCCATCGACGACCGCTTCGCGATGCCGCCCGAGATGGAGGCCATCGAGCGGGTCCGCGAACGCTACCGGCTGAACGGCCCGTTCGCGCTCTATGTGGGCAATATCAAGCCGCACAAGAACATCGAGCGCCTGATCGACGCGTTCAACCTGGTCCGGCGCGGCGGTTTCGAACGCCTCGAACTGCTGATCATCGGGGACCAGATCTCGAAGTACCCGAGACTGCGCCGGGCGGTCGACAAGCACAAGCTGCACAAGCACGTCCGCTTCCTGGGGTTCGTGGCCGACGACACGCTGGCGGCCCTCTACCGCCTGGCCACGGTGTTCGTGTTCCCGTCGCTGTACGAGGGCTTCGGCCTGCCGCCGCTCGAGGCGATGGCGAGCGGCACGCCCGTGGTGACCTCGAACCGGTCGTCCATGCCGGAGGTGGTCGGCGACGCCGCCGTGCTGGTCGATCCTTACAGCGCGGCGTCGATCGCCGAGGGTATCCAGCAGGTGCTGAGCGACGCCGACCTGCGCCGCACGATGGCGGCGCGCGGGCTGGCGCGCGCGATGGAGTTCTCCTGGGAACACTCGGTCCGCCGCATCCACGAGGTCTACATGGATGTGGCCGCGCAGCGGTCCGCGTCGCCATGAGGGTGGCCCTCGTCCACGACTGGCTGACCGGGATGCGCGGCGGCGAGAAGGTGCTCGAAGCCATCGCCGGGATCTATCCGCAGGCGGAGATCTTCACTCTGGTGCACGTCAGAGGGTCCGTGTCGCCGCTCATCGAGTCGCACCCGATCCGGACGTCGTTCATCCAGCACCTGCCGGCGTCAGGCCGCCTCTACCGGCACTATCTGCCGCTGTTCCCGATGGCGGTCGAACAGTTCGACCTCGGCGGGTACGACCTTGTCATCAGCTCGAGCCACTGCGCGGCGAAGGCGGTCCTGCCGCAGCTCCAGGCGCGCCACGTGTCCTACTGCCATTCACCCATGCGGTATGCCTGGGACCAGTTCGGCGAGTACTTCGGCGCCAGGCGCACCGGCGCCCTCGGCGAGGCCCTCTACCGTCCGGTGATGGCCTGGCTCGCCCGGTGGGACGCCTCGACCGCCTCGCGTGTCCACCGTTTCGCGGCGAACTCGCGGTTCGTGGCGTCCCGGATCCTGCGGTACTATGGGCGCCGGGCCACGGTGGTGTATCCGCCGGTGGACACCGAGTTCTACCATCCGGCCGGGGACCGTTCGGGCGGGTCCTTCCTCGTGGTGTCGGCGCTTGTCCCGTACAAACGCGTCGACCTGGCCATCGACGCGTGCCGCCGGGCGGGCGCGCCGCTTCGCATCGTCGGCATCGGTCCTGACCGGGAACGTCTCGAACGCGAGGCGGGCGGGGCCGTCACGTTTCTCGGGCAACTGACCGACGAGGAGATTCGCCTCGAGTATCGCCGCGCGAAAGCCGTCATCCTCCCTGGCGCGGAGGACTTCGGCATCGTGCCCGTCGAAGCCCAGGCGTGCGGGACCCCGGTGGTGGCGCTTGCGAGGGGCGGGGCGCTCGAATCGGTCATCGACGGCGACACCGGGGTGTTCTTCGCGGAGTCTTCCGCCCAGTCGCTCGCCGACGCGCTCGACCGCCTCGGCGGCATGCGGATCGATGCCCGGCGGGTTCGAGACAACGCGCTCCGTTTCTCGCGAGCGCGATTCGTCGGCGCGTTCCGCGCGCTCATCGAGGAGAGCGTGGCCCATCCGCCCCACGCCCGCTGGTAGCCGCCCCGGTCCGGAGGGACGGCAGGCGCCCCGCCTCCGAGTTGCGCAAGGCGGTGCTCCTCGCCCGAGAGGCTATAATCACAGGTTACAAGGTGCGCCCGCCGCGCAACCGCTGGGACTTCATGGTCAGACGCTACAAACGCACGCTTGCCGTCTATTACGTCGTGTCGGACGCGCTTCTTGGCGTCGCCGCCTTCCTCGGCGCTTACGTCCTGCGCTTCAAGTCGGACCTGATCCCCGTCACCAAGGGCGTCCCCCCCATCGAGCAGTACCTCCTGGTGGTGCCGTTCGTAGCGGTGCTCGTGCCGGTGGCGTTCTACTTCCAGGGCCTGTACAGCCTCCGCCGGAACCGGTCGAGGGTGGACGACTTCTTCGCGGTCTTCGTCGGCAGCGTGGTCGCTGTCGTCCTCGGCGTGGTCACCACGCTCTACTTCCAGGCGTATTACGTGCCGGCCGACATGAAGGACCGGGGCGCGTTCGAGGTGTCCCAGGTCGTTTGGGTGCTGTTCCTGGGGCTGAACCTCGTGCTCGCGTTCGCGTCGCGGGAAGTCGTGCGCCAGACGTTCGAGCGCCGCTGGCGCGCCGGCATCGGGCTCAAGCGGATCCTCGTCGTCGGGGCAGGCGAGCTCGGCCGCCTGGTCGCGGACAAGATCCTCAGCCACCGCGAGATGGGCTATCACGTCGTCGGCTTCGTCGACGACCGCGCCGGAAAGGACCATCTCGGGTATCGCGGGCTGCCGCTGCTCGGCACGACGGCCGACACGGGGGAAATCTGCCAGCGCGAGCGGGTCGATCAGATCTACGTGGCCCTGCCCCTCGAGGAGCACCAGCGCATGCTCGAGGTCATCGAGGCAGGCGCCAAGAACCTGATCGATGTGAAGATCGTCCCGGACCTGCTGCAGTTCATCGCCCTGCGGGCCCGCATCGAGGATCTGGACGGCGTTCCCATCATCAACCTCAACGATGTCCCGCTGCAGGGCCTCAGCGCGCTGGCGAAGCGGGCCATCGACGTGGCCGCCTCCGCCGCGGGCCTGGTCGTCCTGGCGATTCCCCTCGGCATCGTGGCCCTCGCCATCAAGCTGACCTCGCCCGGCCCGGTCTTCTACCGGCAGGAGCGGATGAGCCTCGACGGCTCGTCGTTCGTGGTGTACAAGTTCCGCTCCATGTACCACGAGGCCGAGGCCGTCACCGGGCCCATCTGGGCCGACGAGGAGGACCCGCGCTGCACGCCGCTCGGCCGGTACCTGAGGCACTTCGACATCGACGAACTGCCCCAGCTGTGGAACGTGCTGAGGGGCGACATGTCGCTCGTGGGGCCGCGGCCCGAGCGCCCCTACTTCGTCGACCAGTTCAAGCACCGCTACCCGCACTACATGCTCCGGCACAAGGTGAAGTCGGGGATCACCGGATGGGCCCAGGTGAACGGCTGGCGCGGCAACACCTCGCTGGAGAAGCGCATCGAGTTCGATCTCTACTACATCGAGAACTGGTCGCTCAATCTCGACGTGAAGATCCTGTGGCTCACGCTCGTGCGGGGGCTGGGCCTGTAGCATTGCGGTCGTGAATATTTTGTGGTTCACGCACAAGAAAGACTTCTTCGTCCAGGCTGAGCATTGCTAGAACGGCTTGACGCCCTTCGTAAGTAACACCAACAACCTTGACTTCTAATATCCTTTCATCCATCGTTGAAGAAGGTTGAGAGGTATCACGGCTGTAGCTTTGATACCAATAATCATCAATTTTTGGTTTTTGCTGAGATGATCTTGGTTGGCTAACAGGAAGACCATGTTTTTGGTTTATAGCCGAGGAAGATTTAGGCTTCTCTTTACGAGGAAGAATCTCAACGTCAACCGCCTCAAATCCTCCCTTATTTTTTGGACGAGGTTGTGATTTAAATGTTAAGTGCATCCCCTCAGATAATCTTTTT
>JAWOGY010000033.1:0-3735 GCA_046496425.1 Vicinamibacterales bacterium | reverse complement strand
CAGCCGAATTCGGCCTGTGCCCGTTGGCGGCGGACGGCAAGGGCCGCGAGCGCATCGATGATCGCGACCAGACGGCGAAATCGCTCCGTGGCTTCGCCCTGCTCCCAACTCTTCCGCTCGATGTCGGCATCCAATCTCCGCACGCGAACGTCGAGCGCGGCGACGTCGGGGACGTCCGTGGACGGGCTGGCCTTCATCGCGCGAGCCGCCCGCTCCTGCGCGGCGCACAGCGCTGTCCTGAAGCGCTCGACCTCGGCGGCGAGCACGCTGATGGCGGGCGGCTCCAGCTTGGCCTCCCGATAGGCCTCCTCGGACTCGAAGCCGGCATCCAGGATTCTGGCCGCGAAGCTCTCCATGGCCAGGGCCGCGCGCTCCTCGGCCTTCGCGGCGTGCTCCGTCGCCGAAGCGAGTGCTTCAGCCGCCGCCGCGTGAACGCGCGACGCTTCATCAGCCTTCGCCCGAGCCTCGGTCAGCGCGGCATCGAGGAGGTCCAGCCTGCGACGCGCCGCTTCGATGGCCTTCTCCACGGCGCCTGACGGGCGCAGTTCCTCGGGTACCTGGACTTCCAGTTCCTTCACCCGCCCGGCCTCGGCGGACTCGCCACGCTGAAGCGCCAGCACTTCGTCGGCGGCGGCCTTCAGCCATTCCTGCTTCTCGGCCAGGCCCTGGCGCATCGTCGCGAGCTTCTCGCCAAGCACGCGCGCCTGATCGGCGGCTTCCTCCGACGCCCGGGCGTCTGCCTCGGCCGCCTTCAGCGACTTCCTCAGTCCCTTCGTATCGCCGGCCCCGGCATCGCCACCGATGAGTGCCGCGATGGTCTTCTGGAGCCCCTGCACCTTCGCGCGCGCCGACGATTCGTCGGCCCTGGCGTCGGCCAGCGCTTCCTGGGCGATCTTCAAGAGAGATTGCGCGTCTTCTACCTCCGCCTGCTCGGTGAGCCGGCGCTTGCTCCGGGCCGGCCGCGGATGCTCGACCGATCCGCACACGGGGCACGGCTTTTCGTCAACGAGCGCCCGGGCGAGCAGGCCGGCCTGACCGGCCACCCAGTCGGCTTGCACCTTCTTGAGCGCGGACTCCGCGATCGACACCGCCTTCTCCGCGGCCTTTCGAACAGCCCCGCCGGACTTGACGCCGGTTTCCCCCTTGGCCAGGTCCTTCTGCGCCTGCTCAACATCGCTGGCCTGGCGGAGTGCGCGCCGGATGGATTGGACGATCTTCGCGCGGGCGTCGCGTTGCGCCACCAGCATCGCCGCCTGGTCACGCGAGGCTCGCAGGACTTCGAGTTCTGCTTCAAGCCGGGGCCGAGCCGTTGTCTCCTGGTCGAGCAGCGTCTGCTTCGCGCGGGCCCGGCGGGCGAAATCCGCAGCCTTCCCCCTGGCTTCGTCGAGCGATCTCACCGCGGCGGTCAGCGTTGACAGGCCGGCGATGGCGCTCACGGCGGCCTGGCGCTCCGGCCCCCGCGCCTCCTCCTTCTCCAGGGCGGCGCGCGTCGAAGACTGTGCGACGACTGCGTCAGCCAGGGCCTTCGCCCGGTCGGACGTCACCCGGGCGGCGTCCACGCTCTCCTGCTTCCGAAGCAACGCGACGCGATCCGCCTCGGCGATGGGAAGCGCCGCTCGCGCACGCTCGACGCGAGCTGTCTTCGATTCGAACTCAGGCGCCTGCCGCTCCAGATCGGCCGCATGGCGTTCGGCGGTCAGGCGTTCCTCGACGGCGGCCACGCGCACGCGCGCCGCCGTCAACTCGGCGTCGGCGGCTGTGCGGGCGGTGCGCAGCGCCTCCAGTTCGCCGGCGATGCGCGCGCACTCGGCGAAGCGCTCCGCTCGCAGCGGCTCGAGGTCGGCGTCCGATGCGACCCCGGCGTCGGTGAGGAGGTGCACGTGCTCCAACTCGGCAGCTTCGAGCGCCTGCTTTGCCTGACGGGCCCGCTCCTTCAACGCCTCTTCGATGCGGCTGTAGACCTCGGTCTGGAACAGCGTCTCCAGGATGTCTTCGCGGCCCCTGGAATCGGCTTCCAGCAGCTTGCGGAACTTGCCCTGGGGGAGCATGACGACCCGGGTGAACTGGTCGCTCTTGAATCCGAGCAACCGCTCGATCTCCGCCGTCACGCGAAGCGGCTGAGTTGCCAGGACCTCGCCCTCTTCCTCCAGCGTCGCGCCAGTGCGCCTCCAGAGGTTGGCCTTGGGCTGCTGCGTGGTCGTACCGGCCCCACGCGCCTTCGGACGCTCCTGCTCCGGGATTCGCGACACCCGGTAGGTCTCGGCGCCAAGGCTGAAATCGAAGACGACCTCGGTGAGCGTGGCGGGCTCCGCGTGGTCGCTGCGCAGGCGCCTGGGTTCGCGCTCGCCGCCGGATGCCTCGCCATAGAGCGCGAAGCAGATGGCGTCGAGGATGGATGTCTTCCCGGCGCCGGTCGGGCCGTGGATGAGAAAGCACGTGGCCGAGCCGAGCACGGTGAAGTCGAGGTTCTGCTCGCCCGCGTACGGGCCGAACGCGCGCATCGAGAGGCGCAGCGGCTTCATGCGGGCACCTCCCGGTCACGGCCCGCGATGGCTGCGGCCACCGTCACGAAGACGTCCTGCTCTTCGGCCGTCGGCGGCTGGCCGGTCATCTCGCTGAAGAACCCCGCGAAGAGCTGGTCATGATCCAACTGCCGCCGGTCCCTCGAGGGCTGGAGCTCGCCGGGCTGGAGGCTGGCGAGCGCGCGCTCGATGCACAGCACGTTCGGATAGATCCTGCGGAGGCGTCCGATCGGGTCGAGGACCGGACGGGGATCCGTGAGGCGCGCGACGATGTAGTCGTCTCTGGATGGGACGGGCGAGCCGCTGCCTGGCGCCGGATACCCGCCGCCGTTCAGCAGTTCTTCCAGCGTGCCCTCGATGCGGCGGAGTTCGCGGCGCGGGCGGAGGACGACGGCCTCGACCGAGCAACGACCCGCTGCGTCGATATCGACGATGGAGACGGAGCGGTCTTGACCGACTTCGTCGAACGAGTACTTGAGGAGCGCGCCAGCGTAGCGGATACGTCCCTCCGCCATCGTCTGCGGCCGGTGGAGATGGCCGAGCGCCGCGTAGCAGAACGGGGCGAAGTGAGATGCGCTCACCGTTCCCGCGCCACCCACCGAAAGCGGGCGCTCCGAGTCGCTGCCGGTGCCTCCCTGGACGAACGCGTGCCCGACGAAGACCGCGCGCCCACTTGGAGGATGCGCGGTCAGCATGGAGGAGATGACGGCGCCCATCGCGCTGTCGTGGTCTGCGGCGCCTGGTTGGGCCAGCCGCTCACGGACGAGCGCGGGCTCGGCATACGGCGCCACGTAGAAGCTGACCGGACCGTGCTGGTCCGTGAGAATGACGGGGGCAGCGTGAGGCGCGGGGAGTCCGAACAGGTGCAGGCCCTGAGCCGACACGACGCGGGCTCCGAACGCCAGGCGCTCGGGGCCGTCGTGGTTGCCGGCGGCCACGATGACCTGGACCTTCAGGCCCAGCAACAACTCCGCCAGCACATCGTCGAGGAGCCGGACCGCCTCGGGCGGCGGGACCGCCCGGTCGTAGACATCCCCCGCCACGACCACCGCGTCCACCCTGGCGTCGCACGCCACCTCGACGAGCTGGCGCAGCACGTGGCGCTGGTCGTCCGTGAGGTGGACTTGGTGGAACAGGCGTCCGAGGTGCCAGTCGGCGGTGTGCAGGAATCGCATACGGTCGGCCCTCGCGCGCGGACTAACCTCCACGCGAA
>JAWOGY010000239.1:0-8439 GCA_046496425.1 Vicinamibacterales bacterium | reverse complement strand
CGACGAACAGCGCGACGATGGTCGCCTGGCGGGCGAGCGAGGCGCGTGAGGACGACGGTGAACGGGCCATCACTCAGGGGCGCCGCCACGGCGCCGCGGCGGCGGAGACGACACGCCTCCGCTGCGCGGCTGTGGCGCGCCTGATCCCGGATTGTAGCGCGGACCGCCAGGCGGGGGCGCCGATGACCCGCCCGGCCCGCCGGGCCGGACCCCCGGGGTCGCCGGGACGCCGCCGCCGCGCGGGCGGGCCGACGGTGCGGGCGCCCCCGCACCTGCGTCGCGCGGCCGGGCCGATGGCGCTGGCGTGCCGCCGCGGCTGCCGCTCATGGAAGGGCTGTCGCGCGGAGCCGGCTGGGCCGGGGCGCGCGGGTACGCGCGGCGCTCGGCCGGGCCGCTGGTGCCGCTGCCGACGTAGGGAGTCTGACGCACCGCGGGTGGCGGCGACCCTTCGGCGGCGCCGGTCGGAGCGGGCGACGGGTTCGCGCGCGGATACGCGCGGGAGCGCGCGCCGGTACCGAACTGCGCGGGGGCGCCGGTACCGAACTGCGCGGGGGCGCCGGTGCCGAACTGCGCGGGGGCGCCGGTACCGAACTGCGCAGGAGCGCCGGTGCCAGACCCGGCCGGGGCGGCCGGCAGGGGCCTGCGCGCGGCCGTTCCCTGCGCTCGCGCCCCGCCGCCGGAGAGCACGCGCGCGGCCTCGTCGGGGCTCAATCGCGCGCGGCCGTCCGGGTGCGCCGAGGCGTCCGCGGCGCGAGGAACGGCCGACGGGCGACGGTTCGCGTAGGCACCGGTTCCGCCGCCGCGCGGAACCGCCGTGCCGGCGTTCCCGCGCGGAACGGCGCGAGATGGCGCGCGCGGCACCGCCATGCCGCCGGCGCTCGCGCGCGGCGCGGCGCGTTCCGGTTCCGCGAATGGGCGACCCGCGGCGAAGGAGCCGCGCGCCGACGGTCGGAGGCCCTTGCCATCGAGCGCCACGCGGTGGACGGGCATGGGTTGTCCGAAGTGGCTCCGCGGCACCACCGTCCACCCCCGCCACGGATCGACATGGCTGCCGGAGTGGCGGCCTCGTACACCGAAGTGGCCGAACACCGGGTCGCCGTGACGGCCGAGCGGGCACCAGCTCACGTAGTCCGGAGCATAGGCCCAGGACACCCACGCCGGCCCCCACAGCGTCGCCGGCCGCCAGTACCAGCCGAAGCTGAATGAGTAGCCCCAGTGTCCGTAATGATGCGTCGGCCAGCCCCACGGGTCGCTGCCAATCCAGAAAGCGCCCCAGGCGGGATACGCCCGCCAGTAGCCCACCGAGTACGGGCGCCAGTCGGCCCCGACCGTGGGGTACCAGACGGCGCCTTCGTCCGGGTCGGACCGCCATGTGCCGTACTCGTCGAACGTGCTCGCGTACACCGTCAGTTCCGACGGCAAGTACTGCACCGAGGAGGTGCCGAGCCGGTCGTCGCGCCGCGCCGCGCTCCAGTGGCCGAATTCATCCCAGCGGGCCGAGTTGAAGTACTCCGGCGCGCTCGGGGCCAGGCCGTCGCGGACAAGCGACCGCTCGCCGGCCCGCACCTCCTCGGCCCCGGCGTCACTCGCGATCATCGCCTGCCCGCTGAACACCGTCAGCTCCACCTCGCGGCCGCGCGCGCTCTCGGCCGACCAGACGCGGAATTCGCCGGGACCGCCCGTCTGGACCGACGCAGCGGGCGCGTCGATTTGATACCGGATCGCGCGCTGCGGATCGCGCACGCCGCGCACGATGACGTACACGCGTCCCTGCAGCAGGCGCAACAGGTCCGTCGCCAGCATGTCCACCGTCGTCGCGCGGTCCACGTGCAGCAGCGACCCGTCGGGCAGGATGACTTCGAGGCGGCCGTCCTCGGTGCGCAGCCGGTCCCCGTCGAGGAGCGGCAGATTCGCCACCGCCGGTTCGGCGCGGCCGTCGCGATCCACGTACCCCTGGCCCTCGATGACGGAGAGGTGCGCCGGAGGCGGGCCCGTCGGCGCCTTGAGGTCGGACTGGGCGAAACCGGCGGAAGCCGGCAGGAGAAGGAAAGGCAACACCCACAGACGCGCAGGCCACATGGTGGTCATCGGACCCTCGGTGATGCTTCGCGGCCCCGGGGCGAACCGGGCCTCGAGTCTACAGGCAGGCACTCTCAGTATAGCACCGAGCCCCGGGAAATCGACGGGCAACGTGGCACGCTGCGATCAGCGCCGCGAGGCGGAGTATTCGTAACTTGACAAGTACACGCTTAGATAATATTCTGATAATATAGTGAGGCTAACGGCGGGAAGGCTCTCGTCTGGCAGATGAGCAGCACGGCGGAAGGGGAGACGAACATGAGCAAAATCATCGGCATCGACCTCGGCACGACCAACTCAGTGGTGGCCGTCATGGAAGGCGGCGAACCCGTGGTGATCACCAACCCCGAGGGCGGGCGGCTCACGCCGTCCGTGGTCGGCTTCAGCAAGACCGGCGAGCGACTGGTCGGGCAGGTGGCGAAGCGGCAGGCGGTCACCAACCCGGAAAACACGGTCTTCTCGATCAAGCGGTTCATGGGGCGCCGCTTCGAGGAAGTGAACGAGGAGATGAAGATGGTGCCGTTCCGCGTGGAGCGGGACGGCGACCACGTGGTCGTGCAGGTGCACTCCGGCGGGAAGGACGAGCGCCTGCCCCCCTCCCAGATCGCCGCGATGGTGCTCCAGAAGCTGAAGAAGGCCGCCGAGGAGTACCTCGGCCAGGCGGTGACGAAGGCGGTCATCACGGTGCCGGCGTACTTCAACGACGCGCAGCGCCAGGCGACGAAGGAAGCGGGCACGATCGCCGGCCTCGAGGTCATGCGCATCGTGAACGAGCCGACCGCGGCGGCGCTGGCCTACGGGCTCGACAAGAAGAAGGAAGAGACCATCGCGGTCTACGACTTCGGCGGCGGCACCTTCGACATTTCGATCCTCGAGGTGGGCGAGGGGGTGGTCGAGGTGAAGTCCACCAACGGCGACACCCACCTCGGAGGCGACAACCTCGATCACCGCATCATCGACTGGATCATCGCCGAGTTCAGGAAGAGCGACGGCATCGACCTGGGCAAGGACCGGATGGCGCTGCAGCGGCTCCGCGAGGCCGCGGAGAAGGCGAAGATGGAACTCTCCACGGTGATGGAGAGCGAAATCAACCTGCCGTTCATCAGCGCCGACGCGAGCGGGCCCAAGCACCTGCAGATGAAGCTCACGCGGGCGAAGTTCGAGCAACTGGTCGAGGACCTGCTCCAGAAGACGGTGGGCCCGGTGAAGCAGGCGCTCGCGGACGCGGGCCTGCAGCCCTCGCAGGTGAACGAAGTGGTGCTCGTCGGCGGGTCGACGCGCATTCCGCGCGTCCAGCAGATCGTTCGCGACCTGTTCGGCAAGGAACCGCACAAGGGCGTCAACCCCGACGAGGTGGTGGCGATCGGCGCGGCCGTGCAGGCGGGCGTGCTGGCCGGCGAGGTGAAGGACCTCCTGCTGCTCGACGTGACGCCGCTCTCGCTCGGCATCGAGACCCTGGGCGGCGTGCTGACGACGCTCATCCCGCGCAACACCACGATCCCCACGCGCAAGAGCGAAACGTTTTCTACGGCCGCCGACAGCCAGACGAGCGTCGAAGTGCACGTGCTGCAGGGCGAGCGGCCGATGGCGCGCGACAACCGCACGCTGGGCCGCTTCCACCTCGACGGCATCCCGCTCGCGCCGCGAGGCGTGCCGCAGATCGAGGTCACCTTCGATATCGACGCCAACGGCATCGTCAACGTGTCGGCGAAGGACAAGGGCACGGGCAAGGAGCAGAAGATCACGATTACCGCGTCGAGCGGCCTCAGCAAGGACGAGGTCGACCGCATGATGCGCGAAGCCGAGTCCCACGCGGCCGAGGACAAGCGCCGCAAAGACGAGGTGGAGACGCGCAACCAGGCCGACCAGGCGGTCTACGGCGCCGAGAAGATGCTGCGCGACATGGGCGAGAAAGTCGGCGCCGCCGACCGGGCGGCGATCGAGGCGGCGGTCAACGACGTCAAGAGCGCCATCGAGAAGGACGACGCCGCCGCCATCAAGAGCGCGCTCGAGCGCCTGACGGCAGCCCAGCACAAGCTGGCCGAGAGCCTGTACCAGCAGAGCGGGCAGTCCGCCGGAACGGGCGCCGAGCCGGGGCCCGACGCGGGCGAGGCGGCCGCCGGCGGGGCGCCGAAAGACGACGTCATCGACGCCGAAGTGGTGGACGAGGGGAAGAAGTAGCCCCTAGCCCCCAGCCCCTGGTATGTCATGGACCTCTACGAACTGATCGGCGTGCCGCGCACCGCCGGGCTTGACGAGATCAAGCGGGCGTACCGGCGCCTGGCCCGGCGGTACCATCCGGACATCAATCCGGGCGACCGCGCGGCCGCCGTGCGGTTCAGGGTCGTCGCCGACGCGTACGAGATCCTCGCCGACCCCGAGCGCCGGCGCCAGTACGACATCTACGGCCTGACGGCGACCGTGCGCGAGGGTGCCGAGACATTTGGCTTCGAAGGGTTCGACTTTTCGGTGGCGTCGGCGAGCGGGGCCTCGGCGCCGACGTTCGGTGACCTGTTCGCCGACGTGATCCACGACGCGGTGGGCCGCGCGTCGGAGGCGGGCCTGGACGGCGCCGACCTCCACGCGTCGATCCCGCTCAGGTTCGAGGACGCGGTGCGCGGGATCGAAAGCGGCGTCGCGCTGGTCCGCCGCGAGACGTGCGGCGGGTGCGGCGGCGCGGGCGTCGTGCCGGTGGCCGAGAGCACGTGCCCCGCCTGCCGGGGCGCGGGAACGATTCGCTCGCAGCGCGGCCACATGGTCTTCGCGAAGACCTGCGAACGCTGCGGCGGGACGGGCCGGCAGCGGCACGCCGGCTGCCAGGCGTGCGCCGGGGCGGGCGTGGTGCCCCGGAGCCGTACGGAGCCGCTCGTGATTCCCGCGGGCATCGCCAACGGCGACCGGCTGCGCGTCGCGGGCCTCGGACACGCGGGCGCGCGCGGCGGCCGCCCCGGCGACCTGTACGTGACCGTGCACGTGGGCACGCACCCGCTATTCAGGCGGGAGGGCGACGACCTGCTCGTGACCGTCCCGATCGGGATTCACGAGGCCGGCCTCGGCGCGCGCTTCGAGATCCCGACCTTCGACGGCCCGGTCCGGCTGCGGGTGCCCCCGGGAACGCAGACCGGCCAGCGCATCCGGCTGCGCGAGCGGGGCGTCCCGTCGCGCCGCGACGGGCGCCGGGGCGACCTGGTCGTGGAGTTCCGGATCGTGCTGCCGGCGGTGCTCGACGAGCGGTCGAAAGCGCTGCTGCGGGAGTTCGGCGCGATCAACATCGAGGACGTGCGCGCGCATGCCTGGCGCGATGCGCCGCGCGCGTAGCGCTCAGGCGGAAGGACAGACCGGCATGGCGACCAGGAAGATGACCGGCGGCGCCTCGGGCAAGGCGTACTACATGATCAGCGCCGTGGCGCAGAAGTACAACATCCACCCGCAGACGCTCCGCCTCTACGAGCGGGAGGGCCTGCTGAAGCCGTCGCGGACCGATGGGAACACGCGGCTCTACTCCGACGAGGACCTCCACCGCCTCGAGACCATCCTGTCGCTCACGCGCGATCTCGGCGTCAACCTCGCCGGCGTCGAGATCATCCTGAACATGCGGCAGAAGATGGAGGACATGCAGCACGAGGTCAACGAGTTCATGGTCTACGTCAAGGGGGAGCTCGCGCGCGGCCTCGGCGACTGGGAACAGCGCCTGAACACGGCGCTGGTTCGTACGACGCCCGCCGACATCGCGCGCCCCGCCCAGCCGCCCGACCCGCCGGGGCCGTCCGGCGGGCGCGACCGCGACGGCGCCTAGGGCCGGGCCTGCCCGGCCGATTCCCTCAACCCGCCGGGCGCGGCCGGGAGTATCATCGCCCCGTGGTACGGCGGCCAGTCGATCCATCGGTCGACGCCGAGACGCTGCGCGCGTATCTCGGCGAAATCGGAAAGATCCCGACGATCACCGTCGAAGAGGAGCGCGAGCTCGGCGCGCGGATCCGCCGGGGCGACGAGGCCGCGCTGCGCCAGCTCGTCGAGGCCAACCTGCGCTTCGTCGTGAGTTACGCCAAGCGCTACCGAGGCCTCGGCGTCGCCTTCCTCGACCTCATCCACGAGGGCAACCTGGGGCTGATGGAAGCGGCGCGCCGCTTCGACCCGGCCCGCAACGTGAAGTTCATCAGCTACGCCGTCTGGTGGATCCGCCAGGCGCTGCTGCACGTGCTGTCGGACCAGAGCCGCATCATCGCAATGCCCCCGAAGCTCGCGGGCCCCGCCTCGAAGCTCAGGCGGCACCTCGCCGCGCTCTCGACGCACCTGGACCGCATCCCGACCACGCAGGAACTGGCCGAGGACCTGGAGATCTCCGAGGCCGACGCCCTGGCGCTCATGCAGATCCGCGGCGAGGACGTGTCGCTGAGCGACCGCGTCGGCGGAGGCGGGCGCGAGGACCACCGCGAGGTGGAGGACGTCCTGGAGCAGGTGATGGTGCCCGCCGTCGACGAAGAGCTCGTGCACGAGGCCGTGGTGGGTCAGCTGCGGAAAGCCGTGGCCGAATTGGGCGCGAAGGAGCGCGAGGTGATGCGCCTGCGCTTCGGGCTGGGCGGCGACGAGCCGATGACGCTGCGGGAAGTGGGCGACCGCCTGAAGTTGTCGCGGGAGCGCGTGCGGCAAATCGAGTCGCGCGCCAAGGAGCGGCTGCGGCAGTCGACGCGCCTGCACGGCGTGAAGAGCTCGCTGAATTGATGGTATGGTGATAGGCCCATGACCTGCCCGGCGTGTGAGGGAACCGGCTGGAAGGCCCGCGAGCGCGACGGCATCCGGCGCGTCGAGCGCTGCGACTGCTGGCGCGAGCAGGTCACGGCGCGCCTGTTCGCCGACGCGCGCATCCCGCGGCGGTACCAGCACTGCGACTTCGGCAACTTCCGCGACTACAGCGAATCGCTCAAGCGGGCCAGGTCGCGCGCGGCGAAGCTCGCCGACGCGTTCCCGGCGGTCGACCGCGGCCTGTTCCTGGAGGGGCCGCCTGGCGTGGGGAAGACCCACCTGGCGGTGGCCGTCCTGCGCCATGTCGTCGCGGCCACCAGCGCCCGCGCCCTGTTCTACGACACGCGCGATCTGCTCCGCGTCATCCGGAGCACGTACGACCCCGTCGTCCGGACCACCGAGATCGAGGTGCTGCGGCCGGTCATGACCGCCGATCTCCTGGTCCTCGACGACCTCGGCGCCGAGAAGACGACGGAGTGGGTGGAGGAGACGCTGAACCTCATCGTCAACACCCGCTACAACGAGCGGCGCGTGACGGTCTTCACGTCGAACTATCCCGACATCCCGGACGAGACCGACACCAACTCGCTGCTGTGCCGGATCGGCTTCCGGATGCGGTCCCGGCTCCACGAGATGTGCGACTTCCTCGAACTGCGGGGCGCGGACTACCGCTTCGCGCCGCCGAACGCCACCGACAAGGAGTTGCTCGCCCTGGCCGAGATGGCCAAGGAGAAGGGCAGCCGCGGCGTCGGCGCCGTGCGGCCGGCCCCGGCCCGTGCCCATCTCCGGGAGCCTCAGGCCGACCTGAAGTGGCCCGGCGGGCGCGCCGGCACGTAAGGGCTCCCCCCGTGCGGCCCCTCGGGCTCTACATCCACGTCCCGTTCTGCTCGGCCATCTGCCACTACTGCAACTTCAACCGGAGCCTCATGGACGAGGGGCTCAAGCGGCAGTACGTGGAGGCGGTCGCCGCCGAGATTCGCGGTGCGCCCGCCGGGTTCGGCTGGCGGCCGGGCGCGACGCGCGCCGACACCGTCTATTTCGGCGGCGGCACGCCGTCGCTGCTCGAGTGCGGAGAGGTGGCGGCCATCCTGAGGGCCTGCCGCGACGCGTTCGACGTGGACCCGGACGCCGAAGTGACGCTCGAGGCGAACCCGGAATCGGCGGCCACACCCCTGCTCGATCGCATCCGGCGCGCTGGCGTCAACCGGCTGAGCCTCGGCGCGCAATCGTTCCGGCAGGCGGACCTCTCGCGGCTCGGACGCGTGCACGACGTGCCGCAGGCCCGCCGCGCCGTCGCGTGCGCCCGGAAAGCCGGCTTCGACAACCTCAGTCTCGACCTGATGATGTGGCTGCCAGAGCAGACCGTCAGCGCGTGGCTCGAGTCGGTCGTCGAGGCCATCGGGCTGGAGCCGGAGCACCTCTCGTTGTACATGCTCGAGCTCTATCCGGGCGCGCCGCTGCGGGAGGAGATGGCCCGCGCCAACTGGTCGCAGGCCCCCGACGACGACGCGGCGGAGATGTACGAGGAGGCGATGGCCCGGCTGGGCCGCGCATGAGCTACCATGTCAACGAGTACGATTGCCTCGACGACGCCGACGCGCTGCTCTTGATGACGGA
>JAWOGY010000236.1:0-7028 GCA_046496425.1 Vicinamibacterales bacterium | reverse complement strand
GCGCGCGGGGCTTCACGGTGCAGGAGCGGTTCTATTGCCCGTCGGCGTCGCGCCCGCGGCTGGCCCGCGAGGTGACGATCAGCAACCGCTCCACGGACGCGCAGGTGGAGCCCGGCACGCTCGTGCGCACCCAACCCACCTGCGCGTCCGTGGAGCGGTTGCTGATCGTCACCTCGCGGGCCAGCCGCGCGCGCGACGCCGACGGGCAATAGAACCGCTCCTGCACCGTGAAGCCCCGCGCGCCCCAGGAGGCGACCACCGTCGGCACAACCGCGTCCGGCTGCCACGACACGGCGAGCGCGTTGAGGAGCGGACTCAGGTCGTTTGTCGCCGTGACCAGGTGCACGGCGGACGGCTCCAGGCCGAAGCGCGGGTGCATCGTCAGCGCCTCGCGCTTCTTGCGCAGCCGGTCGGGGTCCATGACGAGCAGTCCCAGCGGCGTGCCTTCGCCGCGGGGGGCGTGCTGCACGGCCGCCTGGATGAGCCCGTTGCCGAGGAAGTAGTAGTTCACGCCGGCGAGCCGGGTGCGCACGTCCGCATGGCCCACGCCGGGGTCGTCGTCGTACACGTGTTCCGCGACATCCACCATGGTCAGAGCCTCGGCATCGTCAGGCCGCCGCCGACGTCCACGATGAGCCCGGTCGAGTAGTCGAAGTCCCCGCGCGCGAGGGACACGACCGCGCGTGCCACATCTTCGGGTTCGCCCCATCGGCGCTGCGGCACGAGTCCGCCGGCGATTGCGGCATCGTAGCGCTCGCGGACGGGCGCCGTCATGTCCGTGCGGATGATGCCCGGGCGGACTTCAAAGACCGGGATGCCTTCACCCGCCAGCCGGTCCGCGAAGACGCGGGCCGCCATGCCCAGGCCGGCCTTCGCGATGCAGTACTCCGCGCGCGACGGCGACGATGCCACGGCGGAGATGGACCCGATGAAGACAAGACGCGGCGTGCAGCCGGGAATAGCGCCGCGCCGATCCAGCATGTAGCGCGCGGCGCGCTGCGCCAGGAAGAAGGCGCCGCGAAGGTTCGTGCCCATTACGCGATCGTAGCTCTCGGGCGTGGCCTCGAGCACATCGAGCCGCCGCCCGGGCGCCACGCCGGCGTTGCTCACGAAGAGATCGAGCCGTCCGCAGGCCTCGTCGAGCCTCGTGATGAGGCCCGCGTGCGCGTCCACGTCCGCGACGTCGCTCTCGATCGCCAGCCATCTCCGGCCGCGCGCCGTCACGAGCGCGCCCACCTCGTCGAGGGCGCCGGGGCTGGCCGCGGCGCCGGGCCCGCGGGACGTGCCGGCGATATCGAACCCTTCGGCGGCCAGCGCGAGCGCGATCGCCCGGCCGATGCCGCGGCTGGCTCCGGTAATCAGTGCGACGGGGGAGTCGGTCACGTCTTCACTCCTGCCTCAGTCGAATACCGTTCCGTCCCTGTACGCTTTCCAGGCCGTCTCGAACCACGCGTCACCGTCAGGAAGCGGCCGAATCGCCACCCACTCCGTGCGCGGCTCCAGGTCCGGGCCGACGGAGACCTCCAGGATGCGGCCGTCCACAAACGCGCCGGGAGGATTCAAGCTCCACGCGCCTGCGTCGTCGACGACGAGGAACGACCCGCGGCTGAGGCCTCCGCGCTCGAGGTACTCCGTGATGGCCGTCAGATACACCGCGTGGGCCAGGGCGAGATCGCGGTTGCGGAAGACCGCCGGCAGCTCGCCGGGGCCGGCCGCCCAGGTGCGCGCGTCGACACTGCGGCACAGGCGCCACGCCTCGTCGCGGGCTTCGCGGGCTGTGTCGAGCCGCCGGATGTGCGCGCCGGCCCGCGACATCCGCAACTGGATGTCGTGACGCACTTCTTCCGGAGGCCGTCTCTCGCCGGCCGGCGCGCGCTGGAGGGCGCGCGCCAGGTCGATGACCGAGACGGCCTGCGCATCGACGGCGCGCGCGAAGGCCTCGGCCGGCGGCGGCTCGCCGCATCGCCGGTGCGCGATGCACGTCGCGGCCCTCAGCCCGCCCACCTGTCCGGCGTTCAGCGACGCGCCGCCCGGACGCCTGACGCCGTGCGATCCGTTCACCTCGCCGACGGGAAACAGCCCGCCGAGGTTCGACTCCCACCAGAGGCTGCCGGCGAGGCCGCCGTTGTTGTGCTGCGCGCAGACCGCGATTTCGAGTGGATCGCGACGGAGGTCGATCCCGTGCGCCAGATAGACGTCGAGCGCCGGCTGGTTCATCCGCGCCAGCCGCTCCGCCGGCGTGACGCCTGTTGCGCCGCACTTCTCCAGATACGCGCGCGGCTCGTCCTGCAGGATGCCCAGCGAGAAGGGGCCGAGACGCGGGCCGCCGTCCGGGTTCCGCGTGAAGTCGAGATAGACCCGCCTGTTCCGCTCGAACCGCTCCCGGTGGACGAGCACGTCGATGAGCGACGAGCCATGGTCCCGCACCCGGCGGGGATCGAACGGCCACTGGTAGCCCTTCCGGAAGATGGCTGCCGTGAGCGTGGCGAGGTCGGGGAACTCATCGTTCAGAAACTCGCGCGCATCGCCGCCATCGGCGCCGGTGGACACGTAGCGCGGCAACACCTGCTGGTACGAGCCGGACACGTTCCAGCGGACCGCGGTCGACGCCAGGCCGAACTGCGACTCGGTGAGGTTGTGGGCGACGGCTCCCGCGCGGAGCGCCACGCCGATCGACCCGGTCTGCTCGGCCGGGTAGACCGAGTTGGCGTACATGCCCCCCGGCCCGCCGGTGCCGAAGACGATGTTGACGGCGTTGAACAGCGCGAATCGCGGCTCGCCGCGGCCGCACCCGTCGAGATCGAGGGCCAGCGCGCCGATGACGCGCGTCCGGTCCCCATCATCGGCTGTCAGCAGGGACACCACCTGCCAGGGTTCGAGGAGCGGCATCCGGCGGGCTGTCACTTCCCTGGAGAGCGCCTCCACCATCTGCTGCGAGGTGCGCGGCCCCGCCGACGTGGCCCGCCCGCGCTCGTCGTGGTCGGTGCGGTACCCGGGGAACCCGCCGAACCGATCGTGAGGAAACGGCACGCCGAGCTGCACGAGGCGGTAGAAGGCCTGCGCCGAGTGCATGGCCTCGCAGAGCGCGATGTCGCCGTGCATGCTGCCGCCGCCGAAGAGGTCTTCGGCCAGCAGGCGGGCCGAGTCTGGCACGCGGCCGTCGAGGGCGAGCTTGTAGTAGGTCTGCTTGTCCGAGCCCGCGTGGGCGGAGGTGCCCCCTCCCCAGCTTTCAGTGACGATGGCGATGTCATGCTGTCCGAAGTCGCCGAGCCACACCGCCGCCGCGAGCGCCGCGGCGCCGGACCCGACAACGAGCGTGTTGACGCCGTAGACGGGCACCTGCACGCCGGCAATCGTCAGGCGATCCTCGGTCACGGCGTGTCCCCGCTCGCCCCCGCCGCGCTGCGGTGCAGGGACGAGTAGAGGGGGCGATCGCGCACCGCGCAGCCTGCCGTGCTGCCCATGCGCATGAGTTCGGTGCAGCGCGAGCACGCGATGCAACACTTCTGCGGCGAGAGCGTGCCTCGGGCCATCAGGTCGGCGGGGGCGTCGGGGTAGGCGAACATGCCCCGCCCGACGCCGGCGAACCGCGCGCCGCCGGCGTTCAGCAATCCCGCCGCAACCGGGGGCCAGAACTGGCGCAGCCACGACAGGCCCGTCGCGACGACGGGCACGGCCGGCACCTCGGCCTGGATCGCGGCCGCGAGTCGGAGCAGCCGGGACACCCCAGCGAGCGGGTGTTCGGGCGGCGGCGGTGTGCCCGTCACCGGGCGGTCGAACGGACGATTGATGTGCGGGCCGTGGGTCGGGATGCCCGCCGTGACGTTCAGCAGCGCGCAGCCGGCATCGGCCAGCATCCGGGCCAGCCGCCTCGGCTCGTCGAGATCGATGCCGGCACTGCCGTCGGGCGGGGCGCCGAAACCATAGGGGAACGGCACACCGTCGGTGGCATTGAACCTGACGGCCACGGCCATGTCCGGCACCTCGGCGCGGATTGCCATGACGATGTCCAGGAGCAGCCGCACCCGGTGTTCGAACATCCTGCCGTAGCGGCTGTTCGTGCGGGTGTGCGCCCCGAGCAGTTCGTGGAGGAGGTAGCCGTGGCAGGCCTTGATGTCGACCGCGTCGAACCCCGCGCGGGCCGCGAGCCGGGACGCCTCCACGAAGGTGACGCGAAGCTCGTCGAGCTCGTCATCGGTCCACCGTGGCAGCGTCTCGCGATCAAGGTGGGGGTTGAAACAAGCCGCCCGGCGTTCTCCGGTGGGGGCCGTCCGGCTGAAGCGGCCCGAGTGGGTCAGCTGCAGCACGAGGTAGGGTTCGTGCCCGTTCCCGAATCGGCGATGGGCCGCTTCGCGGGTGGCCTCGACCAGGCCGCGGAAGGCCGGCTCGGTTTCCGCCGTGATGAGCAACTGTCTCGGATTCGCCCGGCCGGCAGCCGCGACGCTCGTGGCCTCGAACCAGACGAGGCCTGCGCCGCCCCCGCCGAAACGCTCGTAGCGCCGTACCGTCAGGTCGGCTGGCGCGCCTGCCAATGTGCCGTCACAACCTTCCATCGGCTGGGCGGCGATCCTGTTCGGCACGCGGCGGCCGCCAACGACCGTCCCTTCGAGCAGGACCCGGACGTCGTTGTCGAAGGGCAGGGCGATCCCCTTCGACTCGGCTGTTCGGCGCAGAGCGTCGGCCGTCTTGAACGCGAACCGATCGGCGAGCGGCTGCGTGTTCAGGACGGCACCTCCCGCGTCGCCGGGACCGATTCGGCAAGCTGGCGCACGGAGGCCAGATCGGCGGCGATCCGCGCCTCGCAGCGTGCGGGCCAGTCCGCGCGGTCAGTCGGCCGGCACCCGGGCATGGCCCGCGTGGCGTCAGCCAGGTCGAGTATCGCGTTCAGTTCGGCGCCGGTCATGTCGGGGAAGCGCACCAGGAAGCCTTCGTCGTGGATCGGCAGCAGGAAGCTGCCGCCGTGATCCTCGACGGAGAGGTGCACGGGCCGGTCCAGCGCGTCGAGCCGGCGGATGATGGCCGCGAGATCCACGATGCCCTCGCCCGCCGGAGCGGGAAAGGTCAGGAGTCCCTCCGGCGTGCCGAGGACGCCGCCGTCTTTCACGTGCGTGCTCACGACCCACGGCAACAGGCGCTCGGAAGCCATCACCGGGTGTTCGATCATCGTCATCACGTTCATCGTGTCGAGGCAGATGCCCAGCCAGCCGCCGGGCTCGGCCTCGCACATCTCGAAGAGGCGGAGCAGTTCGAAGGAGGTGAACTCGAAGTGCGTTTCGATCGCGAGTGAGACCCCGCAGTCCTGAAGCATCGTCCGCTGGGCCCGCAGCGACTCGGCCGTCTCGCGGAGGAGGACGTCTGTTGGAGGGTTCCGCGCGTCCCAGCGCATCAGCCCGCCCGAGCACGATCGCACAACGGTGGTGCCGAGCGCGGCGGCCTGCTGCGCCGCGCCCCGGTTGACTGCGGCGAGATCTTGTCGCGCCCAGGACGTCATGTCGCGGGGGATGTGCTGCGCGCCGCCCCACTCGAGATAGAGCCCATGCGCTGCCGCGAAGGCCCGGAGATCGGCAAGTGCCGGCCCATCCAGGCGGTCCTGCCACGTCGGGGTCAACCCCGAGAACGCCACGCCGTCCGCTCCGTGGGCGGCCGCCCACTCGAGTGTCTCGATCGGCGACAGGTCGAGCGGGAACAGCCCGTAGTTGTCCAGGCCGACTCGCCGGCGCCGCACGCGAGAGTGGCCGGTCATCGGATTCTCACCATCACCCAGAGCAGGAGGATGACCACGCCGACAAGCGCCCACGTGCCGAAGAAGCCGATGTAGTCGCTGCGGGCGGGCTTGAGGATTTCCCAGTTCCGGCCGCGGAACACCTTGTCCGCGTCGAACTGCCGCGGGTTTGCGCAGGCGGCCTCGAGGGCGGCGAGTTCCGCCTCGCCGGTCGGCTGCACCGGCGTGTGCATCTTGGCGAAGAAGCGGTCGAGCGCGTCCTGCGGCTCCGGCCGCGTGAACCACGAGAACACCACGAGCGCGAGGAAGGGGAAGAGCGCATCGAAATAGAACCGCGCGGCCACCAGTTGCGGCTTGGTCCAGGTCGTGAAGTCGACGCCGAACCAGCTGATGACCCACAGTTCGGCGTGGAAGCGCCCGCGGCCTTCCCTGAGCGAATTCGGGTTGCCCGGCTCGACGGGCACCACCTTCTCGAAGAAGACGCCCGTGGGGGGAACCGTCTGCGACCGGGCCACCGGCACGCCGGCGCGCGAGGCCCGGCCGGCCTCCACGTCGTCGCGCGAGGCGGGGGCGGTGGAGGAGACCAGCCGCGGCGCGGTTTCCAGGAGCCACGCCGGGTGGCGGCGCGCCGCGTCGATGCTTTGGAAGGCCGTTGGAACGGCCGCGTAGAGGAGGATGCAGATGGCCACCTGCCAGACGACCGCCCACTTCGTGACCCGGCGCCACACGAAGCCGAGCCAGATCGAGGCGCCGAAGATCGCCGGCACCGAGATGATGTACTGGAACAGTTCCAGCAGGTTTTCCGCCGTCATCGCCACGAGGATGGCTCCGGCGAGCGTCACGGCGATGACCGCCCGGCCGATCGCCATGTAGTGCCCGTCGCTCCGGCCCGGAACGAGCGGCCGGTAGAGGTTCCGGATGAACAGCGCCGCGTGCGACACCGCGGATGCGTCCAGCGTGGACATGTTCGCGGCGAGCACCCCGACGAGCATCAGGCCGACGGCCCCCGGGGGGAGCAGGTCGCGCGTCATCACGCCCCAGATGAGATCCGGGTCGTGCAGCTTGCCGGCGTAGAGCCCGATGGCGACCAGCCCGGCGAGCGCCCAGCAGAGCATGAGGAGGCGCTTGGCGAACATGCCGCCGATCATCCCGATCCGCGCGGTGAACTCGTTGGTTGCCGACCCTGCGGTCTGCATGCCCGACACGACGGCGATGATGGACACGAGGTTCGCGAGGACCATCGCCAGCACGGTGTACCACGCGTAATCGCTGAGCGACGCCGATCCGAACAGTTCGAACATGTGGG
>JAWOGY010000235.1:0-13182 GCA_046496425.1 Vicinamibacterales bacterium | reverse complement strand
AGCGCGTAATGCCGGTCACCCACGACGCCCGGCGTGGCCATCTTGGAACTCGATTGCAGCGGGTCGATAGCCGGATAAAGCCCTTCACTGGCGCGCTTGCGCGAGAGCACGATGGAGGCAGAGAGGTGCGAAAATGTGTGCACCGCCGCCGGATCGGTGAAATCGTCCGCCGGCACGTACACGGCCTGGATGGACGTGATGGCCCCAGTGTCGGTGTTGGCGATGCGTTCCTCCAGGCGCGCGAGCTCCGTGCCCATCGTCGGCTGATACCCGAGGCGGGACGGCATCTGCCCCATCAGGCCGGACACCTCGGAGCCGGCCTGGATGAAACGGAAGATGTTGTCAATCAGCAGCAGCACGTCGCGCCGCTCGTCGTCCCGGAAGTACTCCGCCATCGTCAGCGCCGCGTGGCCCACGCGGAAACGGCTGCCGGGCAGCTCGTTCATCTGGCCGAACACCATCACCATGTGGGGCAGGACGCCGGCGTCCTTCATCTCGCGGTACAGCTCCTCGCCCTCCCGGCACCGTTCGCCGATACCGCAGAACAGGCTGACGCCTTCGTGGTGGCCGACCATGTTGTGGATCATCTCGGTGAGCAGGACGGTCTTGCCGACGCCGGCCCCGCCGAACAGGCCCGCCTTGCCGCCGCGTTCCAGCGGCACCAGGACATCGATGACCTTGATCCCCGTTTCGAACACCTCGGATCTGGTCGAACGCCGGGCCAGCGGCGGCGGAGCCTGGTGGACGGTCCGCCACTCCACGTCGCGCACGTCTCCCTGGCGATCGATCGGATGGCCGAACACATCGAACATCCGGGAGAGAATGCCCTTGCCGACCGGCGCCTTCAGCGGCCCGCCCGTGTCCTCAACCGTCATGCCGCGCGCCAGGCCCTGCGTGGGGGTCAGGGCGATGCCGCGCACACGGCGCGCATCGAGTTGCGCCAGCACTTCGATGGCGATCCGCCCCTCGTGCCCCGCGCGCAGCAGCGAATAGATCGCCGGCAGTTCCCGCTCGAACAGGACGTCCACGACGCTCCCGCGGACGGAAAGGACGGTGCCCTGGTGTCGGTCGCTCATGGTCCCCTCGCGTGAGCGCCGGTCAGAAACGGTAGATGGCGGCCACGCCCGTAGCCGCCGGCATGTCGTCGGCCGGGACGACCACGACCTGACCGCCTCGGCTCAACACCAGCTCCGCCAGATCGTCCAGCAAGTCATCGACTCGCGGATCCTCCAGCGGGCCGCGCGTCATCGTCCCGGAGGCGGGGTCCAGCCGGCCGGGGACCCGGCGTTCCGTCTCCACCAACAGGAATTCGACCCGCGATGCGGCGGCGGCCAGCGCGACCTGCGCCAGGTCGTCCGCGCCACGGCCCTTGGACCGCGCGTCCTCGAATCGTTCGACGAGCGCTCGCAGGCGCGCCCGGAAGTCCGGCTCGACAATGGTCCACGCCCGCGCGCGCAGCTGATCGTCCGTCAGCGAACCCGGGTCCACCTCGATCCCCATGTCCATCAGCAACGGGTTGTGGCTGACCTGGCGAAACGGCGTGTGGTACTCGGTCAGTGCGGCGAGAATGAGCGGCATGCCGGACGGCCGGGAGTAGTGCTCCAGAATCGCCCGATCAACCGCACGAAAGAACCGTGCCTCGTCGATGTCCGCTTCGTCCTTCTTCGACCCATGACCGTGGCGCATGCTGGATCCCTGGGCGGTCCCGCCGTACGACGCCACCGTCTGGTGCGGCTCAGTCAGCTCTGCTCCCAGCGCGTCGGTGATCGTGCGCGGCACCCCGGGCGCCAGGTCGACCTCGTCCAGCCGGTCGCGATTGCCCTCGAACAGCTTGATCTGGTGTCGGTTCAAGCTCAGCACCTGGTACCGATCGGCCGATTGCAGCATGCGCAACAAGGGTTTGACGTGGAAGCTGTCGGCCACGACGGCCAACTCGGACACGGGCCGCTGAAGCGAGATCACCTGGAATACGCCAGTCGCACCGAGCACCGCCAGCCCGTCCCAGGTGTGATTCCAGAAGCCCGTGTCGGAAGCCAGGGTGCGGAAGGGACCGAGCAGCGTGCCAGCCACACCGGCCGGATAGCGGCTCAGAAGCGATTCTTCGAGCACCTTGAGCAGGTTCCTGTACCGGATGGGATCCTGCTGATTCTCAGGACGGCGCCGGTGTGTCGGCAGATACAGCGACAGGCACGGCGGCTCGTGCTCCGCGAGGAGCATCCTGAGGGTGTCGTGGGTGAGAAATGGCGCCATGAGCCATTCTACGTGCTCGATGACGGGTTCAGAACCGGAATCGGCACGTCGCGATTCCGGCGACGGCCCTGGTCCGGCCTCCCTTGAAAGGCCCGCTACTCCGCCGCGTCGTCCGGCGCCGGCGAAGCCTGTCATAATTGCAGGATGCCCATCCTCTCCGCGTCCGACGCGGCCCGCGTGCGCGAGATGCTCGCGAGCCTCCCCAACCCCGTACGCCTGGTGTTCTTCACGCAGACGCTCAACTGCGACACGTGCGAACCCACGAAGCAGATGCTCGGCGAACTGGCCGGGCTGAGCGGGCAGATCACGGTCGAGGAGCACAACTTCCTGCTCGAAGCCGAGGCGGCGGCCGCGTACGGAATCGACCGCGTGCCGGCCATCGCCGTCGTTGGTGCCCAGGACCACGGGATCCGCTTCCTTGGCGTCCCGTCCGGCTACGAGTTCATGTCGCTCCTCGACGCGATCCAGCTCGTCTCGAGTGGCGATTCGGGCCTCCAGCCCGTCAGCCGCGAGTTGCTGGCCGGACTTGCGGCGCCGCTCGCGCTCCAGGTGTTCGTCACCCCCACGTGACCGCACTGTCCCCGGGCGGTCAGCCTGGCGAATCGCATGGCGGTCGAGCATGCCCTGATCACGTCGGTCATCGTCGAGGCGAGCGAGTACCCCGACCTGGTCCAGAAGTACCAGGTGACCGGCGTGCCGAAGACGATGGTGAACGAACAAGTGGAAATCCTGGGCGCGAGGCCCGAAGAGGACTTCGTGCGCACGGCGATCGGCGCGGCGGACGCGGCACACTGAGCAGGCACATGGCGGGCGGACTGCAGCCTGCCAGAGGTGTCGACGTTTCCGGGGGCGACCGTCTCCGGGGGAGGCAAGTAGATGCTGAACGATCTCTTCGGCAACCAGTTCCAGTGGACCACCGCGGCGGCCGCGCTTGGCGTGGTGTTCCTCGTCGCGTGGGTGGCGGCCCAGATCGCGGCACGCGGCGCGAGAGCCGCGCTGCTGGCGCTGTCCGGCGAGAGGGGCCCGCTGGCGTTCAGAGCGCCCATCGTCCGACGGCCCATCAGAATCATCGAGACGGTCGTGTTCCTGCTCGTGTCGGCGACGCTGATGGTGCCCGCCCTGGAGATGGCGGGCGCGCAGATCGAGCGAGGTCTGCGCCTCGACGGGCTGGTGGACTGGCTGCTCACGTCCGGCCTGCACGTGGCCCTGGTGGCCGTGCTGGCCTACAGCCTGATCCGGATCGTCGGGATGGTCGTGACGCGTCTCGAGGCGGAACTGAGCGGGGAAGACGGACCGCGGGGCTTCGAACGGGCGAAGCGGGCGAGAACGCTCAGCAGGCTCATCCGCAACGTGGTGAACACCGTGGTGAGCCTCATCGCGGCGCTCATGGTGCTGCAGGAGTTCGACATCAACATCATGCCCGTGCTGACCGGCGCGGGGATTGTCGGCCTGGCGGTGGGCTTCGGCGCGCAGACGCTGGTCCGCGACGTCATCAGCGGGTTCTTCCTGATTTTCGAGGACCAGGTGCGGGTCGGCGACGTGGCGAACATCAACGGCACGGGCGGCGCGGTGGAGGCCATCACGCTGCGGACCATCGTGCTCAGGGACCTGTCGGGCACGGTGCACATCTTCCCGAACGGCGCCGTTCAGCAGATGTCGAACCTGACGAAGGACTTCTCGTACTACGTGCTCAACATGGGCGTGGCCTACAAGGAAGACACCGACCGGGTGGTTCAGGTGATGCAGGACGTGTCGGCGGAGCTGCAGGCCGACCCGGCATTCGGCCCGAACATGCTCGAACCGATCGAGATCCTGGGCGTCGACGCATTCGAAGATTCGCAGGTGACCATCAAGGCCCGGCTCAAGACCGTTCCGCTCAAGCAGTGGGCGGTCGGCCGCGAGTACCGGCGCCGCGTCAAGAAGGCGTTCGACGCGCAGGGCATCGAGATTCCCTTCCCGCACGTGTCGGTGTACTTCGGCGAGGCCAGCAAGCCGTTCGCGTTGAAAGATGCCGGTGCGCGCGAGTCCTGAGGCGATGCCCGGGGGAGGCGCGGCTCCCGTGCCGCGGGTCGTCGCGGGCCGGTGCACACGGGAGTAGACTGTGCGAGCCCGCGCGCGTTGCGCGGGGGCGACAGAGGTGTCCATGAAGAAGCTGATGCTCGTGCTGGCGCTGGCCTGTGCCGGCCTGGTGGCGCAGGCCGCGCCCGGTCAGGAAGCCGCCGCGTGGCGGCGCCAGGCGGAGAAGGTCACGATCGTGCGGGACGACTGGGGCATCGCCCACGTCCAGGGCCGGAGCGACGCCGACGCGGTGTTCGGAATGATCTACGCGCAGGCGGAAGACGACTTCAACCGCATCGAGACGAACTATCTGAACGCGTTGGGCCGGCTGGCGGAGGCCGAGGGCGAGTCCGCGATCTACCGCGACCTGCGGATGAAGATCTTCATCGACCCGGCCGACCTGCAGGCACAGTACGCCGCGAGTCCGGCGTGGTTGCGGGCGTTGATGGACGCCTGGGCGGACGGCCTCAACTACTACCTGTCGACGCACCCGGCCGTGAGGCCGCGAGTCATCACGCGGTTCGAGCCGTGGATGGCGCTCAGCTTCAGCGAGGGCAGCATCGGCGGCGACATCGAGAAGGTGGCGCTCGGCCCGCTCGAAGCCTTCTACGGGAAAGCGCCCGCGCCCGCGGCGCCGTCCGCCGTCGAGGCGCAGGAGGCGGAGCCGTCCGGATCGAACGGGTTCGCGCTCGCGCCCTCGATCACCGCGTCGAAGCGGGCGATGCTCTGGATCAATCCGCACACGTCGTTCTTTTTCCGATCGGAGCTGCAGATGACGAGCGGCGAGGGCCTCAACGCCTACGGCGCGGTCACCTGGGGCCAGTTTTTCGTCTACCAGGGGTTCAACGAGCGGGCAGGCTGGATGCACACGTCGAGCAGCGTCGACAACATCGACGAGTACCTCGAGACCATCGTCCGGAAGGGCGATCGCTACTACTACAAGTACGGGACCGAGGAACGCCCCGTCGAGGCCCGGACGATTACGGTCCCTTACAGGACGGCCGGCGGCACAACGAGCCGGACGTTCACCGTCTACCGGACGCACCACGGCCCCGTCGTGCGCGAGACGGGCGGGAAGTGGGTCGCGGTCCGGATGATGCAAGAGCCGCTGAAGGCGTTGACGCAGTCGTACGCCCGGACGAAGGCCACGAGCCTCGAGGCGTTCCGCGAGACGATGGAGCTGCATACCAACTCGTCGAACAACACGATTTACGCGGATGCCGACGGCAACGTCGCGTACTTCCACGCCAACTTCATCCCGAAACGGGACCCGCGGTTCGACTGGAGCCGGCCCGTGGACGGGAGCGATCCGGCGACCGAGTGGAACGGACTGCTGTCGGTCGACGAATCGCCCCTCGTGGTGAACCCCGCCAACGGCTGGATCCAGAACACGAACAACTGGCCCTACTCGGCGGCGGGGCCGCACAGCCCGAAACGGGAGCAGTTTCCGGCTTACGTCGACGGGGGCAGCGAGAACCCGCGGGGCGTCCACGCGATCAGGGTGCTGTCTGCGCGGAAGGATTTCACGATCGACTCGGTCATCGCCGCCGGGTACGACAGCGCCCTGCCGCAGTTCGAGCGGATGGTGCCGGGGCTGGTGAAGGCGTGGGAGGCGCAGCCGGCAGGCGCGCCGCTCAAGGCGAAGCTCGCCGATCAGATCGCGCTCCTGCGGGCCTGGGACTTCCGGTGGGGCGTCACGTCGGTGCCGACCGCGCTGGCGGTCTTCTGGGGTGAAGAGCTCTGGCAGCGCACGGCCGCCGACGCGAGGCGCGCGGGCGTGCCGGCCTACGAGTACATGGAGACCAAGACGACGCCCGCGCAGCAACTGGAGGCGCTGGCGGCGGTGTCGGACCGGCTGCACGCCGATTTCGGGACGTGGAAGACGCCCTGGGGCGAGATCAACCGCTTCCAGCGGCTGACCGGCGACATCGTGCAGCCGTTCAACGACGCCGGGCCGAGCACGCCGGTGGGCTTCACCTCGGCGCGTTGGGGATCGCTGGCGTCCTTTGGCGCCCGGGTGTACCCGGGCACGAAGCGGCTGTATGGCACCAGCGGCAACAGTTTTGTCGCGGTGGTCGAGTTCGGCGATCGTGTGCGGGCGCGCGCGGTGTCGGCGGGCGGCGAGAGCGGCGACCCGGCATCGAAACACTTCAACGACCAAGCCGCGAGGTACGCGACCGGCAACCTGCGCGACGTCTACTTCTACCCGGGCGACCTCGCGGGCCATACCGAACGCCGGTACCATCCGGGGGCACAGCCGTCGGCGCGCCGGTCGCCGTGACGGGTGCGGCGATGGCCGACCTGAGATTACAGCCCCGCCTGCCTGACTCGCCGGTGCATCACGTAGCAGGCGGCCCACGACGCGGCGGCCAGGCTCCAGAAGGACCACATCAGTCCGGGGTGGCGGCCCAGGATGAGGAACTGCACGCCGCCGCTGCCGAACGTGAACACGAGCGGCAGCAGCGTGAAGAGAATCGCCCCAGCCGTGAAGATCGTCCGCAGCCGGATGAACTCGCGCGTGCGCCTGAGCGCAAGCAGTTGGTGGTCCGGCGGCGGGCCGGCCGGCAGACCGGCGCCGGGCAGCGCGAACGCCAGGGACGCGCGCAGCCGCTCGGCGAACGCTGCGTGCTCGCGTGCGTAGGCCTGGACAAGCGCCTTCGTTCCTGCCGACGCCTCGCCGGCCAGGTACACAGTCAGCAAGTCCTCCATCACATCGTCAGAAACAGTCATCGCGGTCTCTCCCGCGGCCTCGCGGCCGCCGATGTCAGCATGAGCCTCGCCCGGTGCACGCGGATCTTCACGGTTCCAGGCTGAAGCCCGAGCATGCGTCCAATCTCGTCGTACCCCACGCCGCTGGCCGCCAGCATGAGCGGGTCGCGGTAGGCCTCAGGCAGCGCGCGCACGGCGGCCAGGGCGCGATCCAGTTCGAGGCGCGTTTCGGCGTCGGGCGGCACGGCGCGTTCGGGCACGGCCGCGCCCGGCCATCGCCTGGCCGTCCGCTGCCTGTCCCGCGCGAGATTGCGCGCGATGGCCAGCAGGTACGCCTTCGCGGTCCCGACCCGGATCGTGTCGCGCCCGGCCCACGCCCTGAAGAACGTCTCGGCCGTGATGTCGCCGGCCGCATCGTCGCTTCCCGCCAGGCACCGCGCGAAGCGATAGACGTCGCGGGAGTGGGCGGTATAGAGATCCTGAAAGGTGGCCGTGTCCATTGCGTGCATTGAGTATACGGAGATGCGCCCGGCCGGTTACACGGACGCTTCTCGCGGCCGAGGCTCAGCGCCCGTATTTCTTCAGGACCGCCCGGAGCCGGTCGTGCGGCAGCGCGATCACGCGGCGGCCCTGGTGCCCGGTCATGTCCCGGCCCGCGACGAGGGCATTGACCACTGCCTCCTCGGTCGCCTGTACGACGGCTGTGAAGACCGGGTCGAGTTGATCGTTCCCCAGCATCTCCACGCCCGTCTTCGCCCTGGGACTCCAGGCGCCAGTGTTGGCCGTCGAGAAGGCGAGGAACAGGTCTCCCGACCCGTTGCCCGAAACGGCACCCGTCCGAGCGAGCCCCAGTGACACGCGCCGGGCAAGCCGCTTCAACTGGTGCGGCAGCAGCGGCGCATCGGTCCCCACCACCACAATCACGGATCCCTGCTCGCTGTCGGGCCGGCCGCTGTCCCCGTAGGCGGGGAGGTCGGGAATCTCGCGGCCGACGGGCGCGCCGGCAATCGTCAACTGGCTGCGCCGGCCGAAGTTCGCTTGCAGCAGGGCGCCGACGGTGTACGAGCGGTCGCCGAGCCTGACCGTTCGAGACGACGTGCCGATGCCGCCTTTGAATTCGTAACAGATCATGCCCGTCCCGCCGCCGACGTTGCCTTCGGCGACCGGGCCGCCGGACGCGACGTCGAGCGCGCCGAACACGTGCTGGTCGGTCACGTGGAAGCCGTTGATGTCGTTCAGCCAGCCGTCCCAGGTCTCGCCGGCTACCGGCAGACCCCACCAGGCGTCTGCGCCCGAGAGGGACGTGTTTTTCCCGAGCAGCCACTTGATGGCGGCATCGCGCACGGTGCCGACGCTGTGCGTGTTCGTGATGAGCACCGGGCCCTCGAGGAAGCCGCCCTCCTCGACCCACGCCGTGCCGGTCATCTCGCCGTTGCCGTTCAGCGAGAACCAGCCTCCGAACGCCGGCACCTTCGCCGAATCGGACCCGCGCGGCAGGACCGCCGTGACGCCGGTGCGCACGGCCGCCGGCTTGCCGTCCTTCGGCGGCAGGTCGCGGATGACCGTCGTGTGACCGACCGCGACTCCCGGGACGTCGGTGATGGCGTTCAGCGGACCGGGCGTTCCGTCAAACGGCACCCCGAGACCGCGCGCGCGCACGGGAGACTGACCCGCAGCCGCCATGCTCAGAGCCAGGATGACCGCGCAGCCAGCTAACGCGAATCGTGTGAACCTCATCGCTTTCCTCCACTGACAGGTTGGTCATGGCCGCTTGCCGGCAGGCCTGCATGGTACACTCGGCCCGGCCGCGGCGGGGAACCCGGCGCAATTCGTGGGAGGTACTCATCATGCAGGCAGCGGTGCGGAGGCTTCTGCGGTTCTTCTGTGTGTCGATCGGGCTCGCGGCGGCGGTGGGATGGGCCGCCTCGGGTCGGGGCGTCGCGGCCCAGTCCGGACCGCTGCGCGTCGAGGTTGCCGTCCCCGCATCGGCCGGGCCTCAGCCCGTCGACGGCCGCGTGCTGCTGATGCTCTCGACCGAGCCGTCCGGGGAGCCGCGCTTCCAGATCAGCGACGGCGTGAAGACGCAGCAGGTCTTCGGGGTGGATGTTGACGGGCTGGCGCCCGGAAAGAGCGCGGTCTTCGACGCCGCGGTCCTCGGCTACCCCGTGGCCAGCCTCGACCAGGTCCCGCCAGGCACCTACACCGTGCAGGCCCTGCTGCACCGCTACGAGACCTTCCGCCGTGCGGACGGCCACACGGTGAAACTCCCGATGGATCGGGGCGAGGGCCAGCAGTGGAACCGGGCGCCGGGCAATCTCCACAGCGCGCCGCAGAAGCTGACGATTGATTCGAAGCGGGGCGGCACCGTCCGTCTCGTCCTCGACCAGGTCATTGCGCCGATTCCCGACCCTCCGGACACGAAGTACATCAAGCACGTCCGCATCCAGAGCGAACTCCTCACGAAGTTCTGGGGCCGGCCCATGTTCCTCGGCGCGCACGTGCTCGTGCCGGAAGGCTGGGACACGCACCCGCAGGCGCGGTATCCGCTCGTCATCAACCACGGGCACTTTCCGTACGACCTCGAAGGCTTCCGCGAGACGCCCCCCGACACGGACCTGAAGCCCGTGCACAGCGACCGCTTCAACTGGCCGGGCTACAACCGGACCGAACAGGAGCACGCCTACCAGTTCTACAAGGACTGGACCGGCCCGGGCTTCCCGCGGTTCCTGATCATCGAGATCCAGCACGCGAACCCGTACTACGACGATTCGTACGCCGTGAACTCGGCGAACCTCGGGCCCTACGGCGACGCGATCGTCAAGGAGCTCATTCCCCACATCGAGACACGCTTTCGGGGGATTGGGCAGGGATGGGCGCGGTTCATGTACGGGGGATCGACGGGCGGCTGGGAGGCCATGGGCGCACAGGTCTTCTACCCCGACGAGTTCAACGGCGCCTACATCGCCTGCCCCGACCCGATCGACTTCCGCGCCTACACGACGGTGAACCTCTACGAGGACGCGAACGCCTACGACCGTGAAGGCCCCTGGAGGAAGGTGGCCCGGCCCGGCCACCGCAACTACCTGGGCCACGTCGACACGACCATCCGCGACATGAACACGCTGGAGCTGGTGCTCGGCACGAACGGGCGGTCCGGCGGCCAGTGGGACATCTGGCAGGCGGTCTACTCGCCGGTCGGCGCCAACGGATATCCGAAACCGATCTTTGACAAGCGCACGGGCGTCATCGACCGCGACGTGGCCCACTACTGGCGCGATCACTACGACCTGTCGTACATCCTGCGGCGCGATTGGGCGACGCTCGGTCCGAAGCTGCGCGGGAAGCTCCACATCTACGTGGGCGACATGGACAACTACTACCTGAACAACGCGGTCTATCTCGTGGAAGAGTTCCTCGAGACCGCGAAGCCGGCGTACGAGGGGGAAGTCGACTACGGCGATCGCGCCGAGCACTGCTGGAACGGCGACCACACGAGGCCGAACGCCACCTCACGGCTTCGCTATCACCAGATGTTCGCGCCGAAGATCCTCGAGCGGTTGCTGAAGACCGCGCCTGCGGGCGCGGACACGACGAGCTGGCGATACTGACCATCGGGAGGACACGCGATGTCGAGAGTGTTGACGACGGCGTGCATCGCCGCGGCCGTCGCCCTCGCCACTCTGACAGGCCATACGCAGGCGCCGAGACCGACGACGCTGGCGGGGAGGTCGACGGTGTATGCGCCAAACGGCGTGATCGCGACAAGCCAGCCGCTGGCCACATCGGCGGGGCTGGCGGTGCTGCAGCGGGGGGGCAACGCGATCGACGCCGCCGTCGTCGCGGCGGCCGTTCTGACGGTCGTCGAGCCGAACATGACGGGCGTCGGCGGCGACCTGTTCGCGATGGTCTGGTCCGCGCGCGACAGGACGCTCCACGGCCTGAATGCCTCGGGACGCAGCGGCTCCCTGATGACCCGCGAGACGCTGGCCGCGCGCGGACGGACGCGGGTGAGCCAGGGGATCGAGGCCGTCACGATCCCGGGCTCCCTGTCGGGATGGTCTGCCCTGCTCGAGAAGTTCGGCACGTTGACGCTCGCCGAAGCCCTGGCGCCGGCGATGGCGATCGCCGAAACGGGATACCCGGTCACGCCGATCATCGCGTCGCAGTGGGCGGGCGAAGAAGAGTTGCTGCGCCGCGATGACGGCGCGCGCGCAGCCCTGCTCGTCGACGGGCGGCGCGCGCCGGGGGCCGGTGAGTGGGTTCGGATGCCGGATCTCGCGCGCACGTACCGGGAGATCGCGGCGCAGGGACCGGCGCACCTCTACGGAGGCGTACTGGGCCGCCGGATTGCCGCCTTCGTCCAGGAAAAGGGCGGCTTTCTGACAGGGGAGGACTTCGCCGCGCACACGGTCGACTGGGTCCAGCCGATCAGTGTGCCCTTCGGCGGCTACCGGCTCTGGGAACTGCCGCCGAACAGCCAGGGCGTGGCGGCGCTGGAGATGCTCCGGCTGCTCGACGGCACGGACCTGAAGGCGATGGGCCACAACTCGCCGGCCTACCTGCACCACCTGATCGAAGCCAAGAAGCTCGCGTACGCGGACATCGAGCACTACGTCGGCGACCCGGACGCGATGACGGTGCCGGTCGATCGCTTCCTGTCGGACCCGTACATCCGTGAACGCCGTCGGCTCATCGACCCCTCACGGGCGATGGAGCGCACGGATCCGGGCCGCGCGTCGACGGCCAGCGACACGGTCTACCTTGCTGCCGCCGACAAAGACGGCAACATGGTGTCGTTCATCAACTCGGTCTACGACTACTTCGGCTCAGGCATCGTCGTTCCCGGCACCGGCATTTTGCTGCACGATCGCGGCATGGGCTTCACGATGGCCGAGGGCCGCGCAAACACCGTGGCGCCGCGGAAACGGCCGTTCCACACCATCATTCCGGCGTTTGTCACCAGGACGACGAGGCCCGCCGGCGTCCTGCGGGAGGCGTCCGGTGACGAGCCGTACCTGGCGTTCGGCGTCATGGGCGGCGCGATGCAGCCGCAGGGGCACGTGCAGGTACTGCTCAACATGCTGGTGTTCGGGATGGACCCGCAGCAGGCGTCCGACGCCGCGCGCTTCCGCCACATGTCCGGGCGCCGGGTCGCGCTCGAGGCGCCGATCGACGACGACGTCAGGGCGGCGCTCACGAGGCTCGGCCACGAGATCATCGACGAGCGCAACGTCGCCTTCGGCGGCGCACAACTCGTGCTCAAGCTGCCGCGCGGGTGGGCGGCGGGATCGGACTCGCGGAAAGACGGGCACGCCGGCGGGTACTGACAACCCCGGGGCCGCAGGCATGGCGGAAGGGCGGCCGCTCATGCGCCTGCGGTACAATCCGACAGCGCACTGGGTGCGGTGCCCCCCGCCGGCAGGGCGCCTGGAGCAGGGGCAGACGATGACGATGTCCGAACACACACGCCGGGAGTTCCTGAAGACCGTGGCGGCGGCGGGGGCCGTGTCCCTGGCCGCGCCGCGCGGCCTCGACGCGGCCACCGAGCGCCGCAGCATCGGGGCCAACGATCGCATCCGCATCGGCATCATCGGTTGCGGCGACCGCGGCATCGGCACCGAGATGGCCAGCGTCCACGAGCACGCCCGGGCCGAGAACCTGGAAGTCATCGCGGTATACGACCCCTGGCGTGTGGCGCGGGAAGCGGCGGCGGGCAAGGCGAAGGAGTGGTTCGGCACCGATGCGAAGCAGTGTCGTACGTGTGACGAATTGCTGGATCTCAAAGATGTCGACGCGGTGTTCATTGCGTCGCCCGACCACTGGCACGCTGCGCATCTCGAAGCCGCCGTCAAGGCCGGCAAGCACGTCTACGTCGAGAAGCCGATGGCCAACGAGATCGGCGAGCTGAACCGCGCGTACAAGGCCGCGAAAGCGTCCGGCGTCGTCATCCAGGCCGGCACGCAGCTGCGCAGCACGGCCATGGCGATGGGATGCCGCGAACTGCTGAAGTCGGGCACGCTCGGGAAGATTTCCCGAATCGAGCAGGTGCGCAACGGCGACAAGCCGTACTGGTACCAGTATCTGAAGCCCGATGTGCGAGCGGCCGATCTCGACTGGAAGGCGTTCACCAAAGGCCGCACGAAGAAGGCGTTCGACCCGATCCTC
>JAWOGY010000190.1:0-10122 GCA_046496425.1 Vicinamibacterales bacterium | reverse complement strand
TGCTCGACGCCCAGATCTCCGAGCTGCGGGCGGCCCTGGACTACCAGAGAGCCCTCGTGGCGTTCGATCGGGTGCAGCAGACCGCGGGCCTCGGCGGGTAGTCGTCGAGGCGGCACTCGGGCCGGCCCCCGGGCGTCACAGTAAGAGGGAAACCAGCAAGGCGTATGCGTAAAGCACTCATTCTTGGCGTCGTGGCCGTCGGCATCGCCCTCGGCCTCTGGCTCTATCTGGGCGCCGGTGCAGGCGGCGGCACGACCCCGGCGCAGGCCGCGAACGGGCAGCCCGGGAGTCCCGGCGGCGGCCGCGGCGGGGCGTTCCGGCCGACGATGACGGTGGAGGCCACGACGGCCAGGCGCCTCCCCGTCGCCGAACGGGTGATGGTGGTCGGCAACCTGATCGGGGCGGTGACCGTCTCGGTCGTGCCCAAGGTCAGCGGGCGCCTCGAGTCGGTGGCCGTTCGCCTGGGCGACCCGGTCCGCCGGGGCCAGCTGCTGGCTACGCTCGAAGACCGCGAGTTGCGGGAGCAGGTGCGCCAGAACGAAGCGTCGCTGGAGGTGTCCAGGGCCACCGTCCGGCAGCGCGAAGCCGACCTCAAGAACGCCCAGAGCAACCTGGATCGGTCGAGGAACCTCTTCGCCCGCAGCCTGATCGCGCAGCAGACGCTGGACGATGCCGAAGCGCGGTACGACGCGGCGCAGGCCCAGGTGGACCTGGCCAGGGCCCAGGGCTCCCAGGCGACGGCCCGGCTGGAAGAGCTGCGCATCAACCTCTCGAACACCCGGATCCTCTCGCCGGTCGACGGGTACGTCGGGAGCCGGAGCCTGGACCCTGGCGCCTTCGTGGGGACCAACTCGGCGTTCCTGTCGGTGGTCGACATTCATTTCGTGCGGCTGGTGACCAACCTCGTCGAGAAGGACCTGCGGCGGATCGTGCTCGACATGCCGGCGGTGGTCGACGTGGACGCGTATCCCGGCGAGACGTTCGCCGGGCGCGTGGCGCGGCTCGCGCCCGTGCTCGATCCCTCCACCCGCACGGCGCAGATGGAGGTCGAGGTGCCGAACCCGGCGGCCCGGCTGAAGCCGGGGATGTACGCGCGGGTGCAGTTTGTCGTGCTCGAGCGGCCCGACGCGCTGACGGTCCCGCGCAACGCGATTGTCGACCTGGAAGGCACGCGGGGCGTGTTCGTGGTGGACGGTAAGACCGCCCGTTTCAAGCCGATCACCACCGGCATCACGGACGGCGAAGCCGTCGAGATCACGAACGGCCTGGAGGACGGGAGCACGGTCGTGACGCTCGGGTCGGCATCGCTCCAGGACGGCGATCCGATCGCGGTCGCGGGGCAAACCGGCCGGGGCGCTCGGGGCGGCGCGCCGGGAGCCGGCCCGCGCCCCGGCGGCGGCGCCTAATCACGCTTCGAGCGCAGGCAGACGAGAGTGAAGGTATGAGCATCCCCCGCACCGCCATCCATCGCCCGATCACGATGTACATGCTCTGCGCAGTCATCGTGCTGCTCGGCGCGATTTCGCTCGCCCGGCTGCCGATCGACCTGATGCCGGACGTCACGTTCCCCAGCATCACCGTCCGCGTGAGCTACGGCGGCGTCGGCCCGCTCGAAATGGAGGAACTGGTCACCCGCCCGATCGAGCAGGCCGTGAGCGCCGTCGCGGGCCTCCAGCAGATCAACGCCACCTCGTCGGAGGGCAGTTCCACCGTCCGCCTCAATTTCGCGTGGGGCACCGACCTGTCCGAGGCGGCCGACGACGTGCGCAGCCGCGTCGACCGCGTGCGCGGAAGGCTGCCCGAGGACGCGGATCCGCCGATTCTGTTCAAGTTCGACGCCTCCGCGATGCCGATTATGGGCGTCGGCGTCGAAGGCAACATGGACCGGGTCGCGCTGCGCGAGCTGGCCCAGAACATCCTGTCGCCGCGCATGGAGCGCGTGCCGGGCGTGGCGGCCGTCAGCGTCGAAGGCGGACTGCGGCGGCAGATCCACGTGGAACTGTCCAAGGAAAAGGTCGCGGCCCTGGATCTCTCGGTGGACCGGATCGTCAGCCTCCTCCGCAGCGAGAACGAGAACACGCCGCTCGGCGAAATCGACGAAGGCGACACGACGTATCTCCTGCGCAGCCAGGGGCAGTACGAGAACCTGGATCAGATCCGGGACCTGGTCGTGCTGTCGCGCGGCAACGTGCCGATCTATCTCCGCGACATTGCCGAGGTGAAGGACGCCACCGAGGACCTGCGCTCGTTCACCCGGATCAACGGCAAGCCGGCGATCCGGATGCGCGTCACCAAGCAGTCGGGCGAGAACACCGTCGCGATTGCCAATCTCGTCAAGGCGGAGATTGTCCGAATCAACCGCGAGGTGCCAAACGTCACGCTGATGGTGCTCGACGACAGTTCGGTGTTCATCACCCGGTCGATCGACAGCGTCAAGGAGGCGGCCTACCTCGGCGCGTTCCTCGTCGTCGGGATCATCTTCCTGTTCCTGCGGGACCTGCGGTCGACGTTCATCATCTGCGCGTCGATCCCGATCTCCATCATCGGGACGTTCGCCCTGCTGTACTTCTCGGGCTTCACGCTGAACACGATGACGTTCGGCGGCCTGGCGCTGGGCGTCGGCATGATCGTCGACGCCTCGATCGTGGTGCTGGAGAACTCGTTCCGGCACATGGAGCAGTTCGGCAAGGACCGGATGCAGGCGGCCATCGACGGCGCCGAGGAAGTGTGGTCGGCGATTGTCGCCTCGGTCCTCACGCACATCTCGGTCTTCGTGCCGCTGCTGTTCCTCACGGGCATCTCGAGCATCATGTTCAAGCAGCTCGCGATTGTCGTGATGTTCTCGCTCGGGATGTCGCTCTTCGTGGCGGTGACGCTCGTCCCGGTGCTGTGCTCGAAGCTGCTGCGCCTGCCCCCGCCCGTCGACCAGCGGCGGGGGGTGCTGGGCCGCCTGTTCACGGCGAGCGAGGCCGCGTTGACGAAGCTCGACGACGGCTACCGGGCGCTGCTCCACAGAGCCCTGCAGCACCGTCCCACCGTCCTCCTCAGCGGGACGGCCCTGTTCGTCCTGGCGCTCGTCCTTCTGCCGCAGGTCGGCTCGGAGCTGATGCCCCAGACCGACGAAGGCGAGGTGCAGGTCGACATCGAGATGCCCGTCGGCACCCGCATCGAGCGCACCGAGGCCACCATTTTCAGGCTCGAGCAGATGGTCCGCGAGATGGTGCCCGAGCTGGATATTCTGATCAGCAACGGCGGCGGCGGCGGGTTCATGGGCGGCTCCAGCCACCGCGGGTCGCTCACGCTGCGTCTCAAGGCGCGCGCCGAGCGGAAGCGTTCGAACGAGCAGGTCGCCCAGGATCTCCGCGCGAGGCTGGTCGGACTCCCGGGCGTGGTGCTGCGCCCCCGCGCGTCGGGCGGCAACAACATGATGAACCGCATGTTCAACATGGGCGGAGAGGGCCGCCTGTCGCTCGAGATCCGCGGCCACGATCTCGAAGACTCCCGCGCCCTCGCCATTCGCGCAAAAGCCCTGATGGACCAGACGCCGGGCATCACGGGGGCCCGCATCGGCCGCGAAGAGGGCCGTCCGGAGCTGGCCGTCCGGGTGGACCGCCCCAAGGCGGCCCTGCTCGGCCTGCGTCAGAGCGACGTGGCCAGCACGCTGCGCACCAACGTCGCCGGCACGACCGCCGCCCAGTACCGCGAGCGGGGCTTCGAGTACCCGATCGTCGTCCGCCTCCGCGAGGAAGACCGCAGCCGCATCGAGGATGTCGACGAGGTCATGCTCAGCGCGGGCCAGGGCCAGGTGCTCCAGGCCAAGAGCCTGATGGACGTCCGGACGCAGAAGGGCCCGGTCCAGATCGAACGGCGCAACCAGGAGCGCATCACGCGCGTCAGCGCCGAGATCGAAGTGCCGCTCAGCGAGGCGGTCGAGGTCCTGCAGGCGAGGATCCCGTCGATTGGCGTCCCGCGCGACTTCTCGGTCGGTTTCGGGACGGAGGTCGAGGAACAGGCCAAGGCGTTCAACCAGCTGCTGCTGACCCTCATCCTGGCGCTCATCCTCACCTACGCGGTCATGGCGTCCCAGTACGAGTCGCTCAAGGACCCGTTCATCATCATGTTCTCTGTGCCGCTCGCGGGGATCGGCGTCGTCGGCACGCTGCTCCTCACGGGCACGACGTTCAGCCTCCAGGCCTACATCGGCGTGATTATGCTCGCCGGGATCGTCATCAGCAATGCGATCCTGCTCGTGGACTACACCAACGTCCTCCGGCGGCGCGACGGGCTGCCGCTGCGCGACGCCGTCGAGCAGGCGGGCCGCACGCGGTTGCGCCCGATCCTGATGACCTCGCTCACGACCGTCCTGGGCCTGGTGCCGATGTCGCTGGCGCTCGGCGAGGGGTCGGAGATCCAGGCGCCGCTGGCGCGCGTCGTCATCGGCGGGCTCATCACGTCGACGCTCATCACGCTCGTGTTCGTGCCGACCGTCTACACGCTGTTCGAAGAAGGCTGGAAGGGGCTGATGCGAGGGCTCCACCACGAGGCCCCGCCATCACAGTCGGGTGACTAAGTCATGAAAAAGCTCATCATCACGATCATCGTGCTCGGCGCCATCGCCGGTTCCGTCGGCGCGTACTACAAGTACCGCGGCCCCGGCGAGGAGGTGAAGATCTCCAAGCTCGCCGTGGCCCGCGGGGACGTCATCGAATCGGTGGGCGCCACCGGGACGCTCCAGGCCGTCAAGACGGTACAGGTGGGTTCGCAGGTGTCCGGCAACATCAAGGCCCTCTACGCCGACTTCAACTCGATCGTGAAAAAGGGCCAGATCGTGGCCGAGCTCGACCCATCCCTCCTGCAGACGCAAATCGAACAGGCCCGAGCCAACGTCATTCGATCCCAGGCGGATCTGGATCGTCTGAAGGTGTCGCTGGAGGACGCCAAGGTCAAGCTGAAGCGGTCCGAGAGCCTGGCCGCGCGCCAGCTGATCGCCCCGCAGGATCTCGAGACCGCCCAGGTCGCCGTGCGGTCGGCCGAGGCCCAGATCAAGTCGTCGGAAGCGAGCCTCAGCCAGTCGAAAGCGTCGCTCAACCAGAACCAGGTGAACCTCCAGCACACCGTCATCGAAGCGCCGATTGACGGCATCGTCATCTCGCGCAACGTCGACGTCGGCCAGACGGTGGCCGCCAGCATGAACGCCCCGGTGCTGTTCATCATCGCGGAGGACCTCACCAAGATGCAGGTCAACGCGAACGTCGACGAGTCGGACGTGGGCCGGATCCGCGCCGGGCAGGTCGTCCGGTTCCGCGTCGATGCCTACCCGCTCGAGGAGTTCGTTGGATCGGTGGCGCAGGTCCGCCTGCAGCCCATCGTGACCCAGAACGTGGTCACCTACGCGACGGTCATCGACGTCCCGAACCAGCAGCTGAAACTGAAACCCGGCATGACGGCGACGGTCACGATCGAGATCGCCCGCCGCAACGACGTGATCCGCGTGCCGAACGCCGCCCTGCGGTTCAGGCCGAACGCCGACACGTTCGCGGCGCTGAATCAGGCCGTACCGCCGGAACTGCAGCGCGGCGCGGGCGCCGGGCGGATGGGCGGACCAGGCGGCGGCACGCCCGGTCCAGGCGCGCCGCCGGCCGGTCCGGCCGCGAGCGCGCCCTCGGCGCCTGCGGCATCAGGCCCGACGGCCGCACGAGGCCGGTCGGCCTCCGGCAGCGGCCCGGCAACGCAGGGCCAGGCCGCGCCCCCGGCAGCAGGCCAGGCCCAGGCGGCACAGGGCGGACAGCGGGGTTTCGGCGGGGGCGCCGACATGGACCCGGCTGAACGGCAGCGCCGCCTCCAGGAACGGATGGCCAGCATGTCCCCCGAAGAGCGCGCCCAGTTCGAAGCGCGGATGCGCGAGCGCGGCGCCGCGCCAGCGACGGCCCGCGCGTCCGGTGTGCCAGCCGGCGACTCGCCCAGGGCTGGCGCGCAGACCATCGACCAGCTGTTCGGCCCCTTGCCCGTCGCCGAAACGCAGGGCCGCGTGTGGGTCGACGCGAACGGCCAGCTGAAGCCGGTCCGGGTCCGACTGGGCATCTCCGACGGCACTTACACGGAGCTGCTCTCGGGCGAGCTGCAGGCCGGCCAGGAACTCGTGACGGCCGTGGTCACGCCGGCGCAGGCGGCGGCGGCCGCCACGCGGTCGCCGCTCATGCCCGCCGGGCGCGGCGGCATGCCCGGCGGCGGACGCAGGTGACGCCCATGCCAGTCATCTCGGTCAAGGACCTCAAGAAGACGTACGTGGTCGGCGACATCCAGGTCCACGCCCTGCGCGGCGTGGCCGTGGCTGTGGAGGCGGGTGAGTTCCTGTGCGTGACCGGTCCGTCCGGCTCGGGCAAGTCGACGTTCATGCACATCCTCGGGTGCCTCGACAGGCCGACGTCCGGGCAGTACATCCTCGACGGGCAGGATGTCTCGACGATGTCGCGCGACGACCTGGCCAAGGTGCGGAACCACCGGATCGGGTTCGTCTTCCAGGGCTTCAACCTGCTGTCGCGGACCAGCGCCATCGAGAACGTCGAGCTGCCGCTGCTCTACAGCCGCGAGCACATCAAGGGCTCGGACCGGCACAAGCGCGCGCGGGCTGCCCTCGAGATCGTCGGCCTGCTCGAGCGGTCGCACCATCACCCGAACCAGCTGTCGGGCGGGCAGCAGCAGCGCGTCGCGATCGCGCGCGCGCTCATCAACGACCCGTCCATCCTGCTCGCCGACGAGCCGACCGGCAACCTCGACAGCCGCACGAGCGTCGAAGTGATGGACGTGTTCCAGCGCCTGAACATCGAGCGCGGCATCACGATCCTGCTCATCACCCACGAGCACGACATCGCCGAGTACGGCACGCGGACGATCGCGTTCCGCGACGGGCACATCGTGAGCGACGAGATCAACGAGCACCGCCGGTGGGCGAAGGATGAACTCGCCGCGCTGCCGCCGCCCGAGATCAACGGGGGCACCGACACGCCGGCCGCCGGCCTGAAGAGCAAATCGGCGCCCAGGGCCGACACATCCGCGCCGGCAGGGAGCTGAGGCCATGATGCGACTCCTGATGATTCTCCGCGTCGCGCTGAAGGCGCTCAACCGCAACAAGATGCGCACGGCGCTGACCATGCTCGGCATGATCATCGGCGTGGCCGCCGTCATCGCGATGGTGGCCCTCGGCAAGGGCGCCCAGTCGTCGATCGAGGACCAGATCAAGTCGGCCGGCACGAACATCATCAACGTGATGTCCGGCAACTTCATGTCGATGGGCGTCCGCATGGGCTCCGGCGCCTCGAACACGCTCACGGTCGAGGACTCGGCGGCCATCAAGCAGATGGTGCCCACCGCTCAGTACGTCGCGGCCGGCGTGTCGTCGCGCAACCAGATCATCGCCGGCAACCAGAACTGGCAGACGCGCATCCAGGGCACCGACATCGAGTTTCCGATGATCCGGTCCTGGGAGGTCAAGTACGGCACCTTCTTCTCCAGCCAGGACGTGACGAGCGCCACGAAAGTGGTCGTGCTCGGGTCGCTCGTCGCCACGAACCTCTTCGGCGAGGACGTGGACCCGACGGGCCAGATCGTGCGCATCAAGAACCAGCCCTTCAAGGTGATCGGCGTCATGGCCAGCAAGGGCTCGGGCACGGGCGGCGAGGACCAGGACGACACCGCGATGGTGCCGTATACGACCGCCCAGAAGAAGCTGATGGGCATCCAGCACATCCAGAACATCACCGTGTCCGCCAGCTCGGCGAACAACGTGGCGCAAACCGCCGAAGCCATCGCGGAGCTGCTCCGCACCCGCCACAAGATCATGCCCGGCGACACCGACGACTTCATGGTCCGCACGCTCGAGGAGATGGCGGCCATGCGGACGGAGACCACGCGGACGATGACCGCGCTGCTCGCCGGCATCGCCGGCGTGTCCCTGCTCGTCGGCGGCATCGGGATCATGAACATCATGCTCGTGTCGGTCACCGAGCGGACGCGCGAGATCGGCCTCCGCATGGCCATCGGCGCCCGCGGCTCGGACGTGCTCATGCAGTTCCTCGTCGAGGCCGTCGTCCTCAGCCTCTTCGGCGGCGGCATCGGCATCGCGCTGGGCTTCGGGATTTCCTGGGGCGTCACCGAGTTCCTGACCTGGCCGACGACGATTTCCACCGACGCCGTGGCGCTGGCCTTCGGATTCTCCGCGATGATCGGCATCTTCTTCGGCTTCTATCCGGCCACGAAGGCCGCCAAGCTCGATCCGATCGAAGCGCTGCGCTTCGAGTAACCCGCAACAAGGAGTTCGGTATGACAAGACGGTATGCAGTGGTTGCCCTCCTCGCCTTCGTCCTGGCGCTGCCCGCCATGGCGATCGCACAGACCCCCAACTTCACCGGCAAGTGGACGCAGGACATGGACAAGAGCGACCCGCCCATGGGCGGCGGTCGCGGGCCGGGCGGCCCCCAGACCCTGACGATCACGCAGACGGCCACCGAGATCACGCTCGAGCGGGAGACCCCGAACGGCGTGATGAAGACCGTCTACAAGCTGGACGGCAGCGAGAGCGTCAACGCCATGGGCCGCGGCGGCGAGGTCACGAGCAAGAGCGCCTGGGAAGGCGGCAAGCTGGTCACCAAGTACTCCCGCTCCATGGGCCAGACGACCGTCGAGGTGACGGAAACGCGCAGTCTCGAGGCCGACGGCACGATGACCGTGGTGAGCGTGACCAAGGGCGGGCCGCAGGGCGACATGACCCGCAAGATGGTCTTCAAGAAGGCCTAGCCGAGCGCCTTCAACTCCGTATCGAGGGACGCGAGCGCCCGTCCAAGCATCTCCTGCTGGGCGGGTGACGCGGCCCGGGCGAGATCGGCCGCTGTCCTTGCGCGAGCCAATTTCAGCGTCTGGCGACGCTGGAGCCGGGCGCGCTCCTCCTCGGACAGCGGCCGTCCTTTCCTCTCCTGCCGGCTCCTGAGAGCCTCCTCCTGCTGATACTCGACTGACTTGCTGTCAAAACCACGGGCCATTGCTGCATTCCATCAGGGGCTAGGGTCTAGGGGCTAGGGGCTGGTCCGCACGTGCTCGCACGGCGTCTCCGCTTGGTCATCGAACGAGAATAACGAACGCAGGAGCTCCGGTCTCCGGTCGCGCAGGAACAACTGCCGGGCGTGGCAGGACGGCACCTGCGAGAGGTCGAGGTCCGCGTACACGATCGCGTCGGCGGCGGCCGGACCGCGCGCGATGACGCGCCCGGCCGGGTCGCACACGAAGGATTCGCCCGCGAAGGTCATCGACTGCTCGTCGCCAACCCGGTTCGCCAGCGCCGTGAAGTAGCCGTTCTGGAACGCCGCCACGCGCAACTCCGCCTCATAGAGGCCGTCCGGCCACTCGCCCGCCATTCCGGCCTGAGGGACGACCACCACGTCGGCGCGCTGCAGTCCGAGGCTGCGCATCACCTCCGGGTAGTGCCGGTCATAGCAGATCGCCACGCCGATGCGCCCGGCCGCCGTGGCGTAGACGGGCATGCCGTGGTCGCCGGGCGTGTAGTATTCCTGCTCGTAGAAGTGCGGCATCTGCGCGATGTGCAGCATGCGCGTCGTGCCGAGCAGGGTCCCGTCCGCGTCGATGACCGGCGAACTGTCGAACGCGCGCTCGCCCTCCCGCTCGTACAGATTGAGTACGACGACGACACCGAGGTCGGCGGCGAGCCGGGCGAAGGCGTCCGAGGTCGGCCCGGGCACCGTCTCGGCCAGTTCCAGCGGCAGTGTCCCCCCGCAGCGGCAGGACGGAAAAAACGGCGTGAAGGCAAGTTCGGGGAACGCCACGAGTGTCGCGCCGCGGCCAGCGGCCTCGCGCACCGCGTCGAGGCCCCTGCTGACGTTCTGTGCCTGGCGCGGCCCGGGCTGGTGCTGCACGAGCGCGATGCGCGGCATGGCGTTACCGCTCCCTCCAGGACCGGTACAGGTCCGCCACCGTGTGTCCCGTCACCGGGTCCACCAGATCGCGCCGGACCTGGTGGACCCGGTGACGGGACACACGGTGGCGGACCTGTACCGGTCCTGGAGGGAGCGGTAACGCCATGCCGCGCATCGCGCTCGTGCAGCACCAGCCCGG
>JAWOGY010000082.1:0-28860 GCA_046496425.1 Vicinamibacterales bacterium | reverse complement strand
CGCCGCCCGAGAGCGGAATGCAGGTGTTGCACGGTCTCGAACTGCTCGAGCCCCTTGACCTGAAGGGGATGGGGCTCCCGACGCATTCCGCAGCGGCGTTCGACGCGCTGGTTTCGGCCATGCGGGCCGGGCAGTCGGTGTCGAGGGCCAACGGGGATCCGAATTGGGTGGAGGTGCCGGCCCGCGGCATCGCGTCGGCGGAGTTCGCGGCGACGCGCCGCGCCCTGGTCGGGGCGCCGAAGGCACCGGCCGCGGTCGAGGCCGCCGACGCGCGGCCGTTTGACAAGGCGATGCCGCCTGGTGCCTGTGGGCTCTACGATCCGTATCCCACCGCGCCGGCAGTGTCCGGCCTCCCGAGTGCTCCCGCCCCGTATCCGGCCATCGATGCGGCGGGGGAGCGGAATGGGGAGGACGCGGGCGAAACCACCCACATCTCGGTCGTCGACAAGGACGGCAATGCCGTGGCGCTGACCCAGACGAACAGCAGCGTCTGGGGATCGGGAGGGTTCGCGGCCGGGTTCTTCCTGAACGACTCGGGCTTCCGCTTCTCGGACCAGAACATCGATGGGCCGTCGAAGAGCCGGTGGCGAATTCGTCAGACGACGATCTCGCCGACCATCGTGCTGAAGGGATCGGCCGTCGACCTTGTCATCGGCGCCCCAGGCGGTGGCCGCATCCCGACCGAAGTGCTGCAGGTGATGGTCTACATGCTCGACTACGGCCTCGATCCCCTGGACGCCGTCCGGATGCCGCGCATCTTCCCGTCGGCGGGCAACACCCGTGTACAACTCGCGCACGGGTTTCCGCCGCAGCTGCTGCAGGACATCCGGGCGCGCGGCTACGAGCCGCTTGCGGAATCGGCCGGATACGCGAGACTGTATCTGGTCAAGCGCCTCGGCGCGACATGGGTCGGCGTCTCCGACCCGCAGCACGACGGGCAGCCTCGCGCGTACTAGTCAGGCGGCACTGAGACTCCGCGAGACGCGGGCGGGAGAACGGGACATGGACAGGATCGAGTACGAGGCGTTTGTCGCCCGGCATCCGGAGTATCTGGCATCCGGCGACATCGACGCGCTGCGCGCCTCGGAATTCGGGAGACTCGACGAAACGGGGGAGGTCTACCTGGACTACACCGGGTCCGGCCTGTACGGAGCGTCGCAGGTGCAGCGGCACCTGCACCTGCTCAGCCAGTCCGTGCTCGGCAATCCGCACTCGCAGAGCCCGACGTCGCGTTCGGCGACCGAACTGGCCGAGCGCGCCCGCCGGCACGTCCTGGATTACTTTCGCGCGTCTCCCGACGAGTACTGCGCGGTGTTCACGGGCAACGCGAGCCAGGCGCTGAAACTGGTGGGCGAGTCCTACCCGTTCGATTCCGGAAGCCGCCTCCTGCTGACGTTCGACAATCACAACTCCGTGAACGGGATCCGCGAGTTCGCGCGAACGCGGGGGGCGGAAACCACCTATGTCCCCGTGATCCCGCCGGACCTGCGGGTCGACGCGGACGCCGTCGCCGGGCAACTGGCGCGGTCACCCGGGGGCGGGCACCGGCTCTTTGCCTATCCCGCGCAATCGAACTTCTCGGGCGTCCAGCACGACCTGCGGTGGATTGGCGAGGCGCAGGCGAAGGGCTGGGACGTCCTGCTCGACGCGGCCGCGTTCGTGCCCACCAACCAGCTCGACCTGAGCCGCTGGAAGCCCGATTTCGTGGTGCTGTCCTTCTACAAGATGTTCGGCTACCCGACCGGCGTCGGCGCGCTCCTGGCGCGGTGGCCGGCGCTGTCGAAGCTGCACCGGCCGTGGTTCGCCGGAGGCACGATCGCCGTCGCGTCGGTCGGAGCCGACCGCTACCACCCCGCCGAGGGCGCGGCGGCCTTCGAGGACGGCACCGTGAATTTCACGAGCCTGCCCGCCGTCGACATCGGGCTCGAGTTCCTCGAGAGCGTCGGCGTCGACGACATCCACGCCCGCGTGCAGGCGCTCACCAGCTGGCTCATCGGGCGGCTGCTGGAACTGCGCCATTCGTCCGGGCGGCCGCTCGTCACGCTCTACGGCCCGGCGTCTGCCGAGGCGCGGGGCGCCACCGTCACGCTCAACATGCGGGACAGCCTCGGGGGCTTCATCGATCACCAGGTCATCGAAGAGCGTGCCGGCACCGAGCGGCTCTCGATCCGGTCCGGGTGCTTCTGCAATCCGGGCGCGGGCGAGCTCGCCATGGGCATCTCGGCCGACGAGATGCGCTCCTGCTTCCTGCGCTCCGCCGACCGGATCACCTACGACGAGTTCCGCCAGTGCATCGACGGCAAGAGCACCGGCGCCGTCAGGATCTCGCTGGGCGTGGCGTCGACGTTCGCGGATGTCTCCGCGTTCGCGGACTTCGCGCGGTCGTTTCTGAACTGAGGGCAGCCCCGGAGGAAGGGGAGCGCGGGGACCGTCGTCAGCGCGTCTTGTAGGTGGCCAGCAGCGACTTCACGGGTTCCGCGTCGCGGATGGGGGCGAAGGCCACGGACCGGGCGACCATCGTCGCGCAGGACGCATCGAGATCGAATGCGCGCTTGAGGTGGACAGCTGCGCGTGTCACGTCGCCGACCAGACCGTACGTCTCGGCGACAATGAGCTCGGCCCGCGGACTCTGATCGAGTTGCAGAACCGCTTCGAGGTCGCGAACCCCCTCCTCGGTCCTCCCGTTCTTCAGCTCGAACAACCCGAGATAGACGAGCGCCCCCGCTGGCGCGATCTTGGGATTGCTGCGAAGGGGCAGGATGTCTTCCGCCGCCCCAGCGACATCGCCCGCCAGGAGACGGCAGGCGCCACGCTCGGCCAGCATCGGCGTCGCATCCGGAAACGCCCGAATCGTCCTGTTCGTGAACTCGACACACTCGGCATACCGGCCCATCCGCCGGAGATTGTGAGCGCGGTTGCTGGCCGCCGTGCTGAGATTCGGCTTGAGCTCCATGGCCCGCCGGTAGTACGTCTCGGCCAACTCGGGGTCCTGGTCCCGGTTGCAGGCATACACGTACGCGCTGTACGAATCCCCCAGCAGCGCGATCGCCTCGGCCGCGCGGGCATCCAGTTCGAGGGCCCGGCGCGCCTCGGCCCGCCAGGCGTTCACGTCGCCTCGGGATCGGGCAGCCAGCGATAGCGCGATATGGGTTTCTGCGGCTCCCGGGGCGAGCCTCGCCGCGCGCGTGGCAGCTTCCGCGGCCCGGTCGCTTGCCGCCTGCCCCCCGGCCCACATCGGCTGCGACAGCCTGCCGTACGTCTTGCCGAGCCAGGCCCACGCCGCCCCATACTCCGGGTCTCGTGACACGGCGCGCTCGAGCGCAATGGCCGCGTCTCGGTACTGCCGCGCGCCATACAGGGCGCTGCCCTCGGCGAAGGCGGAGTAGGCCTGCGGATCGTCCGTGTCTGCGTTCTGGCGGCCAGCGCCAGGGCCGAACGTGCGGACGGCCCAGACACCCGCAACGACGATTCCCAGGACGGCCAGGATGGATGCCGCCGTGCGCCATGGCCGGGAAGTCGACGCCGGTGCCGGCGGAGGTAAGCCGGCGTCGCTGCTGTCGGCCGGGGCCCGCTTCGCCAGCCATTCGTCGAGTTCGCCGGTGTACGCGTAGGCTGTGGCGCGCTGCTTGTGACCCAACCTGTGAACCGGCAGCCCCTCGCTGAGTTCCCAGCGCTGGACGGTCCTGATGTCGCGGCCCAGATGCGCGGCGATGGCCTTCCACCCGTCCAGGCGGACACCTGCCGAGGCGCCAGGGCTGCCCTGGCTGTCCCCGTCGCTGCCCGGGCTGGACGGTGCTGGCGTCATGGTTCCGTCCATTCTACCCCCAAGCACCTCGTGCTCGCGGGCCCGAGCGGCGAACGCGGCATTGTGCGACATCGGACCGCTGCCGCGTGATGTCGCTTGCGGAACGCTCACACAAACACGATGTTATGCGCGGCGGGATGTGAATTCGGAGTGACGGAGGGACAGCGATGCAGATGCGCTCTTGGATCGTTGGAATGACCGTGCTCGCGGTCGTGCTCGCGGCGCCCTGGGCCGTCCAGGCCCAAACCACGGACCGGTCAGGAATTGAGGGCAAAGTCGCCGACCAGGGCGGTGGCGTGCTGCCCGGCGTCTCCGTCACGATCGCCAGCCCGGCGCTCCTCGGCGGAGACCGGACCACGGTCACTGACGCGGAGGGCGGCTTTCGCTTCTCAGCCCTGCCGGCCGGGGTCTACCAGGTGACCCTCGAACTGGCCGGGTTCGCGGTCAAGAAGCGCGAACTGCGCCTCGACACGGGGTTCGTGGCGACGCTCACTGAGACCATGTCCGTCGGCGCGGTCGAGGAGTCGCTCACGGTCACGGCGGAGTCGCCCGTAGTCGATATCAGGACGACGGCCGTCAGCACGAATCTCGGCAAGGAAGCCCTCGAGCAACTGCCGACCTCCCGCAGCATGTGGCAGGTGATGAACCTCGCCCCAGGCCTCCGGGTCAGCGGCGTGGACGTCGGCGGTACGGCGGTCGGCACGCAGCAGGGTTACGCCAATTACGGGACGTCGAGCGGCGGGAACAAGCCGACGCTGGACGGCGTGGACACTCGTGAGGACGCGACAGGGGCCGGCTTCTATTATGACTATGGCGCCCTCCAGGAGGTGCAGATCAAGGCGATGGGGAACGACGCCGAGATGGCCACTCCCGGGACCCAGTTCATGGGCATTCTGAAGTCCGGGGGCGACCGGTTCCACGGGTCCGGCTACTTCGCCTGGGAGACCCCCAGCCTCCAGAGCGACAACGTCACCGACGAACTGCGGGCGAGAGGGGTGAAGGACGGAAATCCCCTGGAAGCCTACCGCGATGGCAACCTCGATCTTGGCGGTCCGGTGCTCAAGCGCCGACTGTGGTTCTACGGCTCCTATCGCAACCAGTTCATCAAGCAGGGTGTGCTGGGCTACTCCGCCTCGCCCGGCCCCGACAACCTGCCCGCCACCTCCGACGACGTGCCCGGCTTCTACGAGGTCACGCTCACCAACATCACGGGCAAGTTGACGGGAAATATCGGCTCGAACCACCGTTTCAGCGGGTTCATCCAGGCCCAGGAAAAGGACTATCCCGAGCGCAACGCCGACGCGTTCCGCTACCAGGAATCGACGTGGCACCAGATCTTCAAGCCCCTGGCCGGCAAGGCTGAGTGGTCGTGGGTGGTCTCGGATCGCACGTACGTCAATGCCTTCGTCGGCCGCTGGAAGTACGACACCGACGCGATTAACCGGACCGAGGACGCGCCGGCCTACGACACGGTGACGCTGCGGTACTGGGGCAGGTTCCTGACATCGCCATACATCGGCGGGCGCGACCGTTGGCAGTACAACGCCAGCGTCACGCAGTTCGTCCCGAACCTGTGGGGCGGCAGTCACGACATCAAGGCCGGGCTGGAGCTCACCGACGAAGGGCGGTACTACGACGCGCCGGCGAAATCCGGCGGCCGGGATTATCAGCTCCGCTTCCAGAACGGCGTGCCCTACCAGGTGGTCGCCTACAACTACCCCTACTACACGAAAAACGACATGACGACGCAGTCGGCGTACATCCGCGACGCCTGGCGCTTCGGCGACCGCGCGACACTGAACCTGGGGTTGCGCTACGAGAGCTATCACATCACCCTGCCCGTGCAGTCCAAGGAGGCCGGGCGGTTCTACCCCGCGGGCGACTACCCCGAGACAGAGATCCTCAGGTGGCGGAACTGGGCGCCCAGGGTCGGCATCTCCTATCCGCTGGACGCGAGCAACCGGACGGTCGTGAAGGCGACCTACGGCTGGTTCAACTACGCCACCCAGGCGAACTACGCCGACGCGTACAACAACAACGCCTCCGCCGCCACGACCTATCGCTGGAACGACCTCAACGGCAACAGGGACTATGACGACGGTGAGTTCGGGACGTTCGTCACGGCGACCGGCGCAAAGCAGGCCGCGGTCAACCCCGACCTCGAACAGCCGAAAACGCACGAGATCACGACCTCGCTCGAGCGGCAGATCGCCTCCAACTTCTCGGCGCGCGCCAGCTACGTCTACCGGCGCGAAGTGGACCGCTACCAGAACGTGAACGTCCTCAGGCCGTACGAGGCCTACGGCATCGCGATCCCGAACGTCGACCCCGGGCCCGATGGCAAGGCCGGCACGGCGGACGACGGCGGACCCCTGACCTACTACGAGTACACGGCGGCTTACGCCGGGGCCGCGTTCATCCAGAACGTGGATCTGAACCTGCCCGGCTACGAGAACAGCTACCACAACGTCGAGTTCGCCGCGCAGAAGCGGCTGTCGAACAAGTGGCAGTTGGTGACCTCCGTGCTGGCCACGCACGTGGACGAGTGGCGCACCGGCGTCCCGGAGACGCCGAACGAGGAGTTCTTCTATCCGAAGAGCAAATACTGGCAGTGGAGCTGCAAGCTGGCCGGCAGCTACGACTTGCCGTACCAGATCCAGGTCGCCGGGACCTTCACGAGCCAGAGCGGCAATGTCTGGGCGCGAGAAGCCCGCTTCACGACGGGCCTGGTTCGAAGCACGGCGCTGGTGCTGCTCATGGAGGACGCGGCTGCGAATCGCCTCCCGACGCAGAACCTGCTCAACTTCAGGGTCGAGAAGCGGCAGAAGATTGGCCCGGGCACCGCGGCGTTCCAGTTCGACCTGTTCAATGTGACCAACACGAACGCCGAACTGGGCGTGACGACGCGGTCGGGCGCCAGCTTCGGCCAGATTACCAGCATCATCCCGCCGCGCGTGGTGAGGCTGGGCGTCAGCTACACCTTCTAGCGTCTCGGATGCGGGCGGCCTCCAAGGGCCGCCCGCGCCGTCCGCATCTTCGCGCCCGACTCGCCCCGGTCGTGGCTTCGACGGAGGCGTGTCATGAAGCAGTGCAACGCCGTCATCGTGGTGCTCACGCTCCTCGCGTGCGCGTGGGCGGGCCTGGCGCTCCTCGCCGCCCCGGGTGAAGACGGTCTCCTGACGGATTTCGCCTGGCGGAGCCTGGGACCGGCCAGCGCATCGGGCCGCATCGTCGATGTCGAGAGCCTGGATGCGGATCCCCGATTCGTGCTCGTGGGCACGGCGGGGGGTGGCGTCTGGAAGAGCGTGAACGCGGGGACGACCTTCACGCCGATTTTCGACCGCTACGCCACCGGGTCGATCGGCGACGTGGCTGTGAACCAGAAGGACCCAAGGATCATCTGGGTCGGCACGGGCGAGGCCAACAACCGGAACGACGTCGGGTGGGGAGACGGCGTCTACAAGTCGAACGACGGCGGCGCCACCTTTACCAACGTCGGGTTGAAGGACACGTTCCAGATCGCGCGGATTGTGCTCGATCCCGCTTCGGCCGGCACCGCATACGTGGCGGCCGTTGGAGACCTGTGGGGCGCGAGAGGTGACCGCGGCCTGTTCAAAACGATCGACGGCGGCAAGACGTGGCAGAAACTGCAGCAGGGACTGCCGGCGGGCAACCGGGCGGGCGCCAACGACCTCGTGATGGACCCGACCGATCCAAAGACGCTGTACGTCTCCTTCTACCAGCGCCTCCGCCGGCCGTACCGGTTCGATTCAGGCGGTCCGGACAGCGGACTGTTCAAGTCGACGGACGCCGGCAAGTCGTGGCGGCGGCTGACCACGGGGCTGCCCGGCGGTGATCTGGGCCGTATAGGCCTGGCCATTTACCGGAAGAACCCCCGCATCCTGATGGCCATCGTCGAACACGGATTCAACCCCGGGGAGAGTGACGCCGCGTACAGGGACCTGACCCGGCGGGGAAGCGGCGTCTATCGATCCGTGGACGGCGGGGAGACCTGGACGTACCTCAACCGGCACAGCGTGCGCCCGTTCTTCTTCAGCCAGATTCGGATCAACCCGTCGAACGACCAGCACGTCTACGTGCTCGACGTGAGCTTCTGGGAGTCGAAGGACGGCGGAAAGACTCTCGACAAGGGGGCCCGGGGCTTCGGGTACGACTTCCATGCGATGTGGATCGATCCGAACCAGCACGACCGGTACTACCTGGGGCAGGACAAGGGCTTTTTCCTCACGCACGACCACGGCCGCACGTTCCACTACTTCGACAACCTTCCCGTGACGCAGTACTACGCCATCGGCGTGGACATGCGGGACCCGTACGTCATCTACGGCGGCACGCAGGACAACGGATCGTGGGCCGTGCCGAGTTTCACGCGCGACGCCTTCGGCATTCGCAACGACGACACGTGGAAGATGCATTGGGGCGACGGCATGCATGCCGCCGCGAACCCCGACAACTGGCGCCAGGTCTACACGGAGGCGGAGAACGGGAGCTTCCGGCGGTACGACGCGCTGACCTACGCCGAAGCATACGGACGGCCGGGCCCGCTCAACGTCTTGAACTACGAAGAGGTCACGGGAAAGAAACGGCCGGTTGCCGATGGCTCCGCCACCGACCTCGCGGCGTTCTACGCGCAGATGCGGGCCGACCGGAGCTTCCGCTTCAACTGGCAGACGCCGTTCATCGTGTCCCCGCACAACGGCCGCACGCTCTATCTCGGCGCCAACCACGTCTTCAGGTCGGTGAATGGCGGCGCAACATGGCTGGGCATCAGTCCCGACCTGTCGAACAACGATCCCGAGACGACAAGGCCCGACACCGGCGGGCTGACGCCGGACGCAACGGGCGCAGAGACCCATGCCACGGTGGTCTCGATATCGGAGTCGCCCCTGGTGCCGGGGCTGCTCTGGGCCGGGACCGACGACGGCAACGTCTGGGTCACCAGGAATGGCGGGGCAGCCTGGGGAAAGGTGAGCGGCAATATCCCGGGTGTTCCGCCGAAGCTGTGGGTCAGCGACGTCGAGGCTTCGGCGCACGCGCCCGGCACGGCCTACGTGTGCTTCGACGGTCACCGCAGCGACGACTTCGGCACGTGGGTCTTCAAGACGACGGACTTCGGTGAGACGTGGGCCGATCTCGGCAGCAACCTGCCTTCGAGCCAGCCCGTGCACGTCCTCACGGAGGACACGAAGAACGCGCAGTTGCTGTTCGTGGGTACCGAGTTCGGCGTGCACGTCACACTGGACGGCGGCGCTTCGTGGCGCCCGCTGATGAACGGCATGCCGACCGTCGCCGTCCACGATCTCGTCATTCATCCGCGTGACAACGATCTCAGCGCCGGGACGCACGGGCGCGGGCTGTACGTGCTCGACGACATCACTCCGCTCCAGCAGTTGACGCCGGCCGTCAGGGCCGCAGCTGCGCATCTGTTCCAGCAGCGTCCGGCGACGTTGTGGATCGATCAGAGCCGCGGCGGGCAGTTTGGCGACAACACCTACGCCGGCGCCAATCCCCCCTCGGTGCGACCGCCGGGAGCAGCCATGGATCGCGCGAAGATCGTGAACACGCCGGTCATCACCTGGCACCTCGGCGCCTCCTCCGAGGCGGCGGTGACGCTGACCATCCAGAGCGTGGATGGGAAGTTGACGCGCACCGTGACCGTGCCGGCGCGGGCCGGAATCACGCGCTACGCATGGGATGGTCGGTTCGACCCGCCCGCGGGGAGTCCGGCTCCGCCGCCGCGGCCCGCTGGCGAATCCGCGTTTCTGGCATCGTTCCGGCCGCCGCCCGGCGTACCGGCAGGCCCGGGCGTCTATCGGCTCACGCTCGCCGCGGGGGGCGCGCGCGTCGAGGGCGTGTTGCACGTTCGCGAGGACCCTCTTGTGACAAACGGCGCCCGGTGAGGGGTGCGGCGGCCGTTCCGCCAATGCGCCCCGCGTAAGGAGGAATAGTGAAGAGCGCACTCGGCACTCGAATCACCCTGATGGCCGTCATCGCCGCGGGTCTCGTGCTGCACGTTTCGGCCGGCACTGGCTCCGAGGAATGCACGACGCTCGTGGCGGCTGGCGCCGCGACGCCCAGCGGCGGCCCGCTCCTCTGGAAGAACCGCGACACGGGCACCCTGTCGAACAAGGTCATCCTCGTGACGGAGCACCCGCACAGCTTCCTGGCGCTCATCGATGCGGATGACACGGCCGGGCGTGCCGCCTGGGCAGGCGTCAACGCCGCGGGCTTCGGGATCGCCAACTCCGCCTCGTACAACCTGCCTCAGCCGACAGGCGAGCTGCAGGAACAGGAAGGCGTCGTGATGGCCGAAGCGCTGCGGACGTGCCGCACGGTCGGCGACCTCGAAGAACTGATCAAGCGCCGGCAGGGCAAGCGGCTCGGCGTCCGCACCAACTTCTTCGCCATTGACGCCGCCGGCGGTGCCGTGATCATCGAGACGCACAACCACGGCTACACCCGCTACGACGCTTCCGCCTTCCCCGGGCAGCGCCTGGCCAACACCAACTACTCGCGCAGCGGCGGCGAGAACGAAGGTTCCGGGTATCTACGGTTCGACCGCGAAAGCGAGCTCTTGAAGGCCGTGGCGCCCGAGACGCTCGACGCGGGGACGGTGTTCCGGCTGCTCTCGCGCGATCTGGGCCACCCGCTGATCCAGCACCCGGCGCGGGACGCGTGGGCGGCGCTGCCGGCCGACCGGCCGTACTGGATCCACACCAACTACACAATCGACCGGCCGAGCACCGCCTCGGCCGTGGTCATCCAGGGTGTCCCTCCCGGTCAGGATCCTGTGCACACGACGATGTGGGTGGCGCTCGGTGAGCCGGTGACGACCATCGCGGTTCCGCTGTGGTTCGCGGCAGGAGTTCCCCCCGAGGAGCTGTGGCAGGGTAAGGACGCGCCCATCACGGCCGAGGCGTTTCGACTGAAGGCCCTGCTGCGGCCGCTGAAGGCTCGGGAACGAGCCGAGTACCTCGACCTGACGCGGCTCGACAACGCGTCCGGCACGGGGTGGCTCCCTGGTCTGCTCACCGTCGAACGCGACATCGTGCAGGAAACCGAGGCGTTCCTCCGCAAGAAGCCCGTGCCGGCCGAACTCGCGGCCTTCCAGAAGGCGATGGCCGCGCGGGCGCACGCCGCGCTGAAGGCCGTCAATCCGCCGCCGCGTCCCGTCTCGCCGCCGGACCCGCAAGCAGCAGCTCTGGCCGCGCCGGCGCTCGCCGAGGGCATCCTCCTGCAGCAGCGTCGGGAGCTGGACAAGGCCATGGCGGCGTTCGACCGGGCGATTGCCGCGGACCCCTCGAACGCCGACGCCTACCTGCTCAAGTGCCGATCGCTGGCCGGGCTGCGCCGGCACGAGGAGGCTGTGACTGCGTGCACGGAGTCGCTCCGGCTGCGTCCTGACCAGGCGGAGGTCCTTCGTGACCGTGGCCACTACCAGCTGAACCTGGGACGCGTCGAGCCTGGGCTGGCAGACCTGCGGAAGGCGGAGTCCCTGACGAGTCGGGACCGCGGGGTGTACTACCACCTGGGGCTGGCCTACTATCTCAGCGGTGATTTCACGCGTGCCGCAAAGGCCTACGAGGCGTGTGCCGCGAATTCCGCCGACGCTGCGGCGAAGGTGGAATGCCAGGCGTGGCTGCTGCCAAGCCTCCTGCGGTCCGGGCGCAAAGACGAGGCGAAGAAACTGCTGGCGGCCGTGCCAGCCGCCCCGATCGCGGGACATCCGGGCAACTACCTCGACCGCCTCCTGCTCTTCACGGGCACCCGATCAGAGGCGCAGGTTGCCGCGACGATGACGGCCGAAGGCCCGATCTCGGAGGCCACCGTCGGGTACAGCATCGGCATCTGGCACCTGCTCAACGGCCGCGAGGCCAGAGCCCGTGAGTACTTCGAGCGGTCGGTGGCTTCGAACTACACGCCGGCGTGGGGCTACCGCGCTTCAGAAGCGGAACTGAAGCGCCTTGAGCCGCGCCATCAACGGCCCGGCTTGGTGGCCCGTATGAACCCGCTGTAGAACTTGTTGTCCACCAGCGGCGCGATCGTATCGATGTCGATGCCCTGGGCATTGAGGAACTCCCGCGCATCCTCGGCCCGATAGACGCGGGTGGGTTCGATGGACACGTCGGCGAATCCTGCCCGCGTCAGTTTCTCGAGGTACACCGATTCGTCGAGGGCGCCCGAGATGCACCCGACCCACAGTTCCACGCTGCGGCGGATCTCCGGCGGCATCTCGCCCCGCACGACCACGTCCGAAACCGCCAGGCGCCCGCCAGGCTTCAGGACGCGAAACGCTTCGGCCAGCACGCGGTCCTTGTCGGCGGCGAGGTTGATCACGCAGTTCGAGATGATGACGTCAACCGAGCCGTCGGGCAGGGGAACCTCCTCGATTTGTCCCTTGAGGAACTCGACGTTCTCGAGGCCGGACTTGCGCTGGTTCTCGCGCGCCAGCGCCAGCATCTCGTCGGTCATGTCGAGGCCGTAGGCTTTACCCGACGGCCCTACCCTCCGGGCAGACAACAGCACGTCGATGCCCCCGCCGGACCCGAGATCGAGCACGACCTCCCCGGCCTCCAGAGTCGCGAGCGCCGTGGGATTGCCGCACCCGAGCGAGGCCAGGACCGCCTCGGCCGGGAGGCCGCTGGTCTGCTGCTCGTCGTAGAGATTGGCCGTGATGGGATCGACGGCACCGGGCACGAGCGGACTCGAACCGCAGCAGGAATTCGACTGGCTCACGGGCCCGCAGCAGCCCCCTCCGGTCCCGTTCATGACCCGCAGTGCCGCCTGCCCGTAACGCTCCTTGACGACTTTCGTGACATCCGACATGGTGGACTCCATCTGGTGAGATGCGACGCGCGCGGGCGTCAGCAGTTGCACTGCCGAAACAGTTCGTCAGCCTCGATGGCCTTGTTCGGTCCGCAGCACTCAGCGAAGAGAAAGCCGAGAAGCGTGCGGAGCGACCCCGTGTTGACCGAGTACCTGAGGTACGTGCCCTCGCGCCGGCTCGTCACGAGGTCCTCGTGTTTGAGCCGTTCGAGGTGATGCGACAACGTCGGGCCGGCGACGCCCAACTCCTTCTGAATCTCCGAGACGACGAGTCCGACCGGGTGAGCCGACAGCAGCAGCCTCATGATGCGAAGCCGGGGCTCGGTGCCCATCGCGGCCAGCATGTCGGCCAGCCTGGAGACGTCGACCGTCCCGTCGACTGAATTCATATTTCTACAAATATCAAAATATTCCGGTCCCGTCAACCTTTGTGCCCCGCCGTGCGCGCAAGCCGGGCCAGCGAGCCCCACCGGCGAGGGGGCCAGCCGGCGGACTCGTCGTCTTTACGGCCGCACACATCATCGTCGTAGAATAGAGCGCTCCGCAACGCCGGACGGACCAGGCGTGCGCAGACAAGGACCCCATGGCCGCAATCATCGAAGCGATCGATCTGAAGCGCAAGATGTACTTCGAACTCGAAGACACCCCGTACCTCTGCCTCGACGTCGAGCGATCGACACCGACCGCCAGAGGAGGACAGACCCTCGTCCGGGTGAAGATGCGCAACCTGAAGACCCGCGCCGTCTTCGACAAGACCTTCAAGGCGGGAGAGAAGTTCAGGGAGCCCGACCTCGTCCAGTCGCCCGCCAGCTACCTCTACAGCGACGCCCTCGGGTCCCATTTCATGGACCAGGAGAGCTACGAAACCATCACGCTGCACGAGGACATGATCGGCGATGCGCTGGACTTTCTCGTCGACGGGCAGATTGTGCAGATCCTGCTCTTCAACGGCGCCGCCATCGGCCTCCAGTTGCCGCAGCACGTCGAGTTGACGGTGGCTTCGACCGAGCCGGGCGCCAGGGGCGACACGGCCTCCGGCAACGTGACGAAAGTGGCCAGTCTGGAAACCGGCATCGAGGTGCGAGTGTCGCTGTTCATCAAGGAGGGCGAGAAGGTGAAGGTCAATACGGAGACGCGCGAGTGTCTCGGCCGCGTCTGACTGTCCGGTGACGGCCGCTTCCCTGCCGTCAGCCTGAGAGACTGGCGGGCGGAAGGTCCGGCAGCGCCTTCCTCGCGCGCCGGCTCCACGTTGCGAGCAGCGCGCACCCGACCGCCGTCAGCCCGGCCGCGAGGCCCAGCCACAGCCCCTGCACGCCCCATCCCCACCAGAAGCACGCCGCGTAGCCGAGCGGCAGGCCGATGAACCAGTGTCCCGCGAGATTGGCCAGCATCGGGATGCGCGTTTCGCCAAGGCCCCGGAGGATGCCGGTCGAGATCCCCTGGGTGCCGTCGAAGACGAGGCACACGCCGGCGATGGCCAGCAGCGACGGCCCGATCGCGAGCACGGTGGCGTCCTGCGAGAACGCCCCGATGAGCGGGCGGGCCGCCACGAGGAACACCACCGCCGCCGACGCGGTGAACAGGGCTCCCAGCGCCAGCGCCGTCCACCCCGATTGCCAGACGCCCTCCCGGTCGCGGCGGCCGACCGCCTGCCCGACCCTCACGGCTCCCGCCGCATTCAGCCCGAGCGGCACCATGAAGACGAACGCCCAGAGGTTCATGGCAATCTGGTGGGCGGCCAGAGCGGCGGGCGCCAGCCGGCCCGCCAGCGCCGTCGCGGCCGCGAAGACACCGACTTCGAGCAGGATCTGCAGGCCAGCGGGACCCCCCAGCGTCAGGAGGCGGCGCAGGGCTTCCCACTCCACGCGCCGCGGGCCGGGCTCCCTCCAGGCTTCTCCCCGGCGGGCTTCGCGTACGGCCGCATACAGCACCGCGGCCATGTAGACGCGCGAAACCACTGTCGCCCACGCGGCGCCGGTCGCGCCAAGGGCCGGGAATCCGAGGTTGCCGTAGATGAGCGCCCAGTTCACGGCCACGTTCACGAGATTCGCCGACAGCAGGGCGAACGTGATCGGGCGTACGAGATTGACGGCCTGCAGATACCGGCGGAACGCGGCGTAGAGGAGCAGGGGCAGCACGCTCAGCGTCACGACGTTCAGGTACGGCGACGCAAGCTCCAGCACCTCCGCGTTGAGACCCCAGAGGGGCAGCGTGGCCGTGACGCCGAAGGCGACGAGCGAGAGCGGCACCGCCGAGATGAGGGCGAGGTAGACGCCCTGGCGCAGCCAGTACTGGCAGCGGTCGAGGCGGCCGGCGCCGTACGACTGGGCGACCAGCGTGTCGAGACCCAGCAGCAGGCCCATGCCGAAGATGCCGATCGCCAGGAAGACAATGCTGCCCAGGCCGACGGCGCCGATGGCCGCCGGCCCGAGCGGCCCCACCATCAGCGTGTCGACCAGTCCCATCAGTGTCCACCCGATCTCCGCCAGGATGACCGGGACGGCCAGGCCAATCATCGGCCTCAGTTCGCGGCGGATGCCGGACAACATCGACGGCATCATCTCACAAGAGGCGCTGGGGGCTAGGCGCTAGGGGCTAGTGGGACACGGCTCTCGCCGCGTGGGTGGCGCATCTGACCGTCAATCTGACTAGCGCCTAGCGCCCAGTCCCTAGCCCCTATACAATGCGCGCGATGTCCAGACTCGCCGCCTACGCTGGGGTCGCGCGCGCGCCCTTTCTGCTGCTGCCTGTCACCCTGGTCGCGTCGGGCGCGGCCGCGGCGGCCTACGACGACCGGGCGTTCGCGCTGGCCACCCTGCTGGCGCTCATCGGCCTGGTCGCACTGCATGCCGCCGTGAACGCGTTCAACGAAGCCAGCGACATGCGGTCCGGCATCGACTTGCAGACCACGAGAACCCCGTTCAGCGGCGGAAGCGGCACGCTGCCGTCGGGCGCCCTGCCGGTCAACGGAGCAGTGCTCGTTGGCGTCGCGGGCTCGGCCGTTGGCCTGGCCATCGGGATCTACTTCGGCACGCGCGTCGGCTGGTGGCCGCTCGGCGGATTGATGGCGGTCGGCGCCGTGGCGGTGCTGATCTACACCGAAGTGTTCGCGCGGTCGGGTGCGGGCGAGATCTTCGCGGGGCTGGGCCTCGGGCTGCTCCCGGTTGTCGGCACGGCCCTCGTGCAGCGGGGGGAAGTCGGACCGGCGGCCTGGGCCGCCGGCGTGCCCGCGTTCCTGATGACGTTCAACCTGCTGCTCCTGAACGAATTTCCTGATGAGAAGGCCGACCGTGCCGGGGGGCGGCTGAACCTGGTGCTCCTCGCCGGGCGCCGGCGCGCGGCCCTGATCTACGTCGCGGCGGCGGTGGCGACGCCGGCGGCAATCGCGGCGGCGGTCATGGCGACGTGGCTTCCGCCCCTCGCCCTCATCGGCTGCCTGCCGATCTGGTTCGCCGTCCCGGCCATCAGGTGGGCGCTGTCGCGGTCGCAGGAACCGGTGCCGATTCCCGCGATGGCTGGCAACGTGATCTGGAATCTCGCGACCAACGCCCTGCTGGCCGCAGGCCTCGGCCTGGCGGCGTACCTGGGGCGGTAGGACGCGCCACCTCGGGGTCTGAAGACCCCGGGCTCCACCTGTGCCTTGAACCCTCGCGCTACTTCAAGGCCTCAGTACCGGCGAATGCCCGATAGGGCGTCAGCTCCTTCAGCGTGATCGCGTCGGCCTCGGTGTCCTGGCCGGTCAGCATCCGCGTGAGCAACTTGCCGACGCCCGGGCCGAGCATGTACCCCTGCCCGCACATGCCGACGGCGTGGATGTAGCCCTCGAGCTCCCGCGCGCGCCCGATGATGGGCGACCCGTCCGGAGTCATGGGATAGAGCCCCCGCCACGTCCGCCGCACTCTGATGTTGGCAAGCTTCGGCATGAGCCCGACCATCCGCCGCGCGATCATCGGCAGATAGGTCGACGTCTCGCGCCGGTCCGTCCCGACCACGGGCGGGTCGGGCGTGATGCAGAAGACGACGCCCCCGGGCTTGTGCTGGTAGAAGTAGTAGTTGGTCGAGCCCTCGGCCGGCCGGATGTCGACGACCATCGGCGTCAGGAACGGCGCCACCGGCTCGGTGATGCCCGCCTCGTGGCTGTCCGGCACGACTGGCGCGTCGAGTCCCGCCATGTCGGCCACGGCCTTGGCCCACGGCCCGCCGGCGTTGACGACGGTTTCGGTGGCGTACCCGCCCTTGTCGGTCCGGACGCCCACCACCATGCCGCGCCTCCGCATGAGGCCGGTGACGCGTTCCTGGAACCTGAACTGCGCGCCGCGCTCCACCGCCCGCTTGTAGAACGCGTGGGCCGTCAGCATGGGTGAGGCCGACCCGTCCTCCGGCGAGTAGGTCCCTCCGCGCAGGCCGTCCGGATTCAGCGCCGGCACGAGCGCGCGCATCTCGTCGCGTTCGAGCCAGCGGATGTTGAGGCCCGCCCGCTGCTGCACCTTCAACAGGTCCTTCAGCGCCCGCTCTTCCTCCTCCCGGTACGCCACGAAGGTGTACCCGCCCCGGGCCCACTCGATGTTGTCGCCCCGGGTCTGCTCCCACGACGAAAAGATCCGCAGCGACTCCAGGCACAGGTGGATCTTGGCCGGCGACGAATGCGTGGCGCGGATGCCGCCGATGGCCGCCTTGTTGCTGCCCTGGCCCGCACTGGCGAACTGGTCGATGACGAGCGGCCTGATCCCCTGCTCCGCGAGGAACAAGGCCGCCGGCAGACCCACGCTGCCGGCGCCGACGATGACGACATCGAAGGTGTCCGTGCTCATCACAGGCCTCCCTCGTGCGCGCCCGTCGCATGTCTGACGGGCGCATCGTCCGGCGGCGCTCCGTCGGCGGCGGCTCCCGCGAAGGCGCCGAGCGGCACCTCCATGAACACCGGGCGCTTCGTGAATTCGACAATCTGGCTGTCGGGGACGCCCTCCTCCCGGTACAGCCGCTTGATCAGGCTGGGGCACGTCTTGCCGCCGCAGGCACCCATGCCGGCCCGGGTGATCGCCTTCAGTTCGTTGAGGTCGCGAACGCCGGCGCGGATGAGTGCACGCATCTCGCCCGCCGTCACCCGCTCGCAGCGGCACACGATCATCTCGTCGTCCAGGCGCGGGACGAGCAGTTCGGACGGCTCCGTGACCCAGGGCTCCTGGACCCGGATGCCGGCGATGCGCGACGCGATCTCGCGGGGCGCCCGTACTTTGACCATCAGGCAGCGGTCGTTGGCCTTGGCCTCGCGGACACGCGTCACCTCGACGTTGCCCAGCATGGCGCCCTCGGTATCGAGGACGGTGACGATGTCGCCGGCCTTGATCGATTGCGCCGTGAATTCGTGCGGCACCGTGACGGTCGGATACTCGGCGTCCCTTCGGAAGTCCACCAGCGTGACCGCGAGGCCCGGGCAGATCGCGACGCACTTTTCGCAGGCGTCGCACTGGTCGCCGACGAACTCCGGCAGGCCCATGATGTCGCCGTCCTCGATGCGGATGGCGTGGTGGGGGCATACCGACGTGCACGGGTTGCAGGGGATCTCCTGCGAGCAGTGAAACAGCGGGAACGCGCCGCTCGAGACCGGCGGCAGATCCTCGGCGATCGTGGCGCCCGGGCGCGACTTGAGCACCTCCGCCGTGCGGTGCCATTCCGGCGGAACCTCGCCCACGTCGCGGCCGAGTGCGCGCGCCAGTTCCAGGCCGCGGATCCGCCCGGTGAACATGGCCGCCGACGCCTCGGCGATCTCCTCCGAGTCGCCGGCCGCGAAGACCGGCAGCCCGAACTCCTTCGCCTTGGCCACGAATTCGTCGACCGGTTCGAGGCCGACGGCGACCAGCACGGTGTCGCACTGGAACGTCTGCTCGGTGCCCGCGACGGGCTTCCAGGTCTTGTCAATCCTCGCGATCGTGACCGACGTCACGTCCTCCGCGCCGTTCGCGCTGAGGACCGTGTGCGACGTGTAGATGGGCACGCCCATCCGCGCGAGCTTGTCCTTGTGTACCTTGTAGCCGCCGCACTCCGGCAGCGCCTCGCACAGGCCCACCACATGGATGCCGGCCTGCAGCGCGTGGTAGCCGGCGATGAGACCGACGTTCCCGCCGCCGATGATGAAGAGGCGGGAGGTCGGCCGCACCAGGTCCCGGTTGACCAGCGTCTGGAAGGCGCCGGCGCCGTACACGCCGGGAAGCGTGTTGCCCGTGAAGACGAGCGACTTCTCGCGCGCGCCGGCCGCCACGAGCAGCATTTCGGGCCGGACAATGTAATAGCGTCCGTCGCGCAGGATGCCGACCCGGCGGTCCGAGTACACCGCCAGCGCCGTGCTGTTCAGCCAGACGCGGACGTTTTCGAACAGGCGGACATCGCGTTCGAGGCGCGTGGCGATGTCGATGCCCCGGGTGCCGGCGTAACAGGCGTCGATCGACCCGAAAAACTTGTGCGTCTGCAGCACCAGCTTGCCGCCGAGGCGGTGCTTGTCGTCGACAACGAGCGTCCTGACGCCGGCCCGGCCGAGCTCGATCGCCGCCGTCAGCCCGGCGGGCCCGCCGCCGATCACGAGGCACTCGCAGTCGACCGTCGGGATGTCGCGCAGCTTCCCGGCGGCCTGGCCGTCCGGGAGCTCCGGCTTGCCCTCGAGCGGAGCGACGCGCATGCCGGGCCTGACCGGCACCATGCACGACTTCACCGTCAGGCCGTCCGCGACCACCGAGCACTGGGCGCACTGGCCGTTCGCGCAGAAGATGCCCTGGGCCGCGCCGTCCTTGTGGTGATGGCCGAAGACGCGCACGCCGTTGGCGAAGAGCGCCGATGCGATGGTTTCGCCGGCGAGGCCCGTGCAGGCCGTGCCGTTCCAGAAGAACTCCACAGTGTCTCGTGCGGGCACCGGCAGGATGGGATGCTGACGAATGCGGTACTCGACCACGGGCGTGGCTCCTCAGGGGATCGTGAAGGCAACGCGGTTCCAATCGGCCCGGGACAACAGGGGGAAATCAGCCGGGGGGAACCGACGGGGAGGGGCTCTGCTGCCCTGGATTCTAGCAGATGTCGGGGCTGGGGGCTGGGGGCTGGGCGAAGGGATTTGGGATAGGGAACAGGGGATAGGCGAGAGGCGAGAGGGCATTCCCTCACGCCTCCCGCCTGCTCCCTATCGCCTACTACCGAGCGCCGGCCAGGTAATCCACGGCCAGGCTCGCAAGCGCGCGGACGCCCGTGATGAGCGCCGCCTCGTCCGGGCTGAACCGGGGCGAGTGGTTGGCGGCCCAGGCGGCCGGGTCGGAGCCCTTCGAGGCGACGCCCAGGAAGAAATACAGAGCGGGCACCTTCTGTCCGTAGTACGAAAAATCCTCCGACGTCGTCGTCGGCTGGACGTTGGGATTGAACGTGCCGGCGGCCACCCGCCTGAGCGACGGCGTCATGCGTTCTGTCAGGTCGGGGTCGTTCCAGGTAACCGGGTACCCCTCGTCGAGAATCAGTTCGGCGGTCGCGCCGGCCGCTTCGGCGATGTTCTCCGCCGTGCGCTTGACCCGGGCGAGGATCTCCTTGCGCATCTCCGGGTCGAACGTGCGGATGGTCCCGCTCATCCGCACTTCGTCAGGCACGATGTTGTGACGGCTGCCGCCCTCGATGGTGCCCACCGTCACGACGGCCGGGGCCGTCGTCAAATCAATCTGGCGGCTGACTACCGTCTGCAGGCCGAGCACGATCTGCGCCGCCACCACGATGGGATCGACGCCGGACCAGGGCATGGCGCCATGCGTCTGCCGGCCCTTGACGACGATTCTGTACGTGTCGCCCCCGGCCATGAGGCCTCTGGGCCTGAAGGTGATCGAGCCGGCCTCGAGCGGGGTGATGCCGACGTGGAGGCCGAACATCGCGTCCACCTTCGGGTTGTCGAGGACGCCTTCCTTGACCATCACTTCCGCGCCCCCCGGCTCGCCTGGCACGCCTTCCTCCGCCGGCTGGAACACGATCTTCACCGCGCCGGGCAGGTCGGCTTTCATACCGGCAAGGACCTCTGCAGCGCCGAGCAGCATCGACATGTGGAAGTCGTGGCCGCAGGCGTGCATCACGCCGACCTCGCGGCCGTTGTATTCCCCACGCGCGGTCGAGGCGAAGGGGAGCCCCGTTTCCTCGGTGACCGGCAGCGCGTCCATGTCGGCCCGGAGCGCGACGACGGGGCCCGGCCTGCCGCCCTTGAGCACCGCCACGACGCCCGTCTTGGCGACGCCGGTCCGCACGTCGTACCCCATCGCGCGGAGCTGCTCGGCGAGAAACGCCGAGGTGCGCACCTCCCGGTTGCCCAGCTCGGGATGCGCGTGCAGGTCACGCCTCCATGCCACGACCTTTGGCAGGACGGCTTCGGCCGCCTTGTCGAGGCGTGCATGCAGCGCGTCGAGCGCTGATCCCGCAGCGCCGGGTTGACTCCCGGCTGGCGCCTGGGCGCCGGCGCCCGGCGCGAGCGACAAGACGAGCAGAGCGGCGGCGGCAACCGAGCGCGTCGATGTCATGTTGGCTTGTACTCCCTCGAGCAGTATATCCCGCGTGTCCGGTGCCCTCGGCGGCGGGTCCTGTCCGCGCCGTTCCCATCTGTGCTCGGGTGACCTTCGCCTGTCTTCCCTGCGCGCAGATGGGAAGCGCCGCGGCCACCCACCGCCTCGGCCGCCGAGTCCCGAGTCCCGAGTCCCGAGTCCCGACCGTCACATCGTCAGCGCCATGACCGCTTTGCAGGTGTGCAGCCGGTTCTCGGCTTCGGGGAACACCCGCGACTGCGGGCCGTCGAGGACCGCGTCGGTCACCTCGTGGTTGCGATCGGCGGGGAGGCAGTGCATGTAAATGGCGTCGGTCTTCGCCAGCGACATCCTGCGCTCGTCGCACATCCAGTCTGTGTATCGCGCCGAGAGCTTGAGGGCTTCCTCGGGCCTGTGAAACAGCTCTTCGATGCCCCACGACTTCGCGTAGATGATGTCCGCGTCCCGGCACGCCGCGTCCATGTCGCCGGTCACCTCGAACGACGTGCCGTGCGCGGCCGCCTGCTCCTGCGCGAACGCCATCGGCTCCCGCATCAACCTCCACTCAGGAGGGTGGGCGAGGACGACGTCGAGGCCGAAGCGCGGCATGAGCGTGATGAGGCCCTGGGGCACCGACATCGGCTTGGCGTAACTCGGCGCGTACGCCCACGTGACGGCGATCTTCCGTCCCCGGAGGTTCGGGCCGAACTCCTCGCGGATGGTCATGAGGTCGGCCAGCGTCTGGAACGGATGGTCGATGTCGCACTGCATGTTGTAGACCGGCACGGTGGCGTGCTCGGCAACCTCGCGCATATAGCGGTTGCCCTCGCCCGGGACGAGATCGTGGCGGATGGCAATGGCGTGGCCGTAGCTCGACAGGATGATCCCCATGTCTTTCGGCGACTCGCCGTGCGCGGCCTGCGACGTCTCGGCGGCGATGAAGTGCGCATGCGCGCCGAGCTGGGTCGCGCCCGCTTCGAATGAGTTGCGCGTCCGCGTGGACTTGTCGAAGAAGAACAGGAACACCGTCTTGTCGGGCAGATAGCGGGTCGGACGGCCCGACTTGAAGGCCTTCTTGAGGTCTGCAGAGGTCTCGAGCAGCAGCTCAATCTCCTGGTCGGTCCAGTCGCGGGTCTCGATGTAGTCCCTGCCGCGAAGGGCGGCCGGCAGCCTGGGCAGTCGGTTCGTCATAGGCAGGAAGTCTACGCCACTCGAGCCCCGGCATGCCATGGCCGGGTTGCCCGCCACGGTGCCCGCGCAGTAGGCTGTCGGTGGGGCCCTCGAGAGAGCAGTGGCGCGCGGCCGGGACGGCGCCGCGGACGTGGCTGCGCAACCCGGCGCGCCCAGGAGGCTGGCATGTCGATGAGAACGGCAGGACTGGCGGCGGTGTTGGCGTGGTTCGCGGCCGCGTCGTTCGGCGCGGCGGAGGCGCAGGCCCAGACCCTCGCCCGGATGGAGGCGACCGTGGCGGTGTTCGACGAGGTCACGACCATGAGCGACCGTGCCATCCCGGCCGATTTGCTCAAGAAAGCCCAATGCGTGGCGATCGTGCCCGGCCTGAAGAAAGGGGCCTTCGTGGTCGGCGCCAAGTTCGGCCGGGGGTTCGTCTCGTGCCGGACCGACGCCGGCTGGTCGGCGCCGGCGGGCATTCGGATTGAAGGCGGCAGCGTCGGGTTCCAGATCGGCGGGACCGAGATCGACGTCGTCCTCGCCATCATGAACAAGCGCGGCGTGGATCGCCTGCTCTCGAACAAGTTCACGCTCGGCGCCGATGCGTCGGTGGCCGCAGGCCCCCTCGGCCGCACCGCGGCGGCCCAGACCGACGCGGCCATGACGGCCGAAATCCTCTCGTGGTCCCGATCGAGGGGCATCTTTGCGGGCGTCGCGCTCGAGGGCGCGACGCTGCGGGGGGATGACGACGCGAATCTGGATCTCTACGGAAAGCGCCTCGACATGCGGCAGATCGTCACCGGCTCGATCCCCGTCCCGGCGTCGGCCGCGGCGCTGGTCAGCCGGCTGTCGAAGTACTGACCTACGGGCGCCTGCCGGCGACTGGCGCGGAAGACCCGAAACCGCTACTATTGGGGACGGTATCCGGTTCGTTTGTCTCGGACCGGCCGCGTCACCCGTAGCTACAGTCTGCTGGCACCCTGCCCCTGCCGCCACGCCGGACGCCATCACCAGGGCCGCTCATGGATGTACTCGTGCTCAACTGCGGATCTTCATCCGCGAAGTTCGCCGTCATCGATCCCGCCACGTCGAAGGAAGAGGTCTCCGGGATCGCTCAGCGTCTGGGTTCACCCGACGCCACACTCGATTGGAAGCGCGATGGCGCGAAGGGGTCCCGGCCCATCCCGGGAGCGGGCCACGAGGCGGCACTGCGGGCCGTCGGGGCGCTGCTGAACCAGCTTGGGCTCACCGACGAACTCATCGGCGTCGGCCACCGCGTGGTGCACGGCGGCTCGAAGTTCTCGGGCTCGATTGCCATCACGCCGGAGGTCATCGCCAAGGTCGAGGAGTGCATCCCCCTCGGGCCGCTGCACAATCCTCCCAACCTGGTCGGCATCCGCCTCGCGCAGGAGCTTTTCCCGGCGCTGCCGCAGGTCGGAGTCTTCGACACGGCGTTCCACCAGACGATGCCGCCGGTGGCGTACACCTACCCGGTGCCGTACGAGTGGCTCGAGGCGCACAGCGTCCGGCGCTACGGCTTCCACGGCACCAGCCACCGCTTCGTGGCGCGGCAGGCCCTGTCGCTGACCGGGCTGTCGCCGGAGAACCACCGGCTGGTCACCGCCCACCTCGGCAACGGCTGCTCGTGCGCCGCGGTGCGCGACGGCCACAGCGTCGACACCACGATGGGCCTCACGCCGCTCGAAGGCGTCATGATGGGCACGCGCAGCGGATCGGTCGACCCGGCGATCATCGGCCACATCAGCGGCGCGCTCGGCAAGCCCGCCGACCAGATCCTGGACGCCCTGAACAAGAAGTCGGGGCTGCTCGGCGTCTCGGGTCTCTCGAACGACATGCGGACGATTGAAGCCGCGGCCGCGGACGGGCACGAGCGCGCCCGTCTCGCCTTCGACGTGTTCTGTTACGTGCTCGCCAAGGCCATCGCGGCCCTCGTGGTGCCGCTCGGCCGCCTGGACGCGCTCGTGTTCACGGGCGGCATCGGCGAGAACTCGCTCGCCGTCCGCGCGCGAACCGTGGCGCACCTCGGCTTCCTGGGCCTCACCATCGACCCCGAGGCCAACGCGACGCACGGGCGCAGCCAGAACGGCCGGATTACCGAGGAGATGCGGCCCCAGGCGCTGGTGGTGCCGACGAACGAAGAGCTCATGATTGCCCTCGACACGGCCGAGATCGCGCGCCGGTTCTGAGGGCCCGTTTTCCGACTTGTCCGTTCCGGAGGATACGTTGCCTACGACCATCATTGTTGCCCCGGCCGGCCGCCGCGTCGGACTGACGACGGCGTGCCTCGGCCTCGTGCGGGCCCTCGATCGCCAGGGCGTCCGCGTCGCGTTCGTCAAGCCCGTCGCGAACCGTGAAGTGAGCCAGTCGGCCGAGTTGATGGCCCTTGGCGCTCACATCCTGCCCGTCAAGTCGGTGCCCATCCACATCGCCGAAGATCTGCTGGCGGCCGGCGACGATCAGACGCTGATGGAGCACGTCGTCGAAATCGCGGGCAAGGCGGGCGTCGGCGCCGAGGTGCTGGTGGTCGAGGGAATGAACACCGAGCCCGGCATCATGCACGCGAGCCGCGTGAACGAACTGATGCTCAAGGCGCTGGACGCCGAACTCGTGTTCGTCGCGGCTCCCCGAAGCCAGAGCGCGGCGGAGGTGGCCGATGCCATCGCCATCGCGGCCCGCGGATACGGCACGTTGCCGGAGGGCCGGCAGGTGGGCTGCATCCTCAACCGCGTCTGCATCGGCGCGGCGGGGCAGCAGGCCGAGAGCGAGACCATCGGGCAGGCCCACGGGGGCTGCGCCGACTGCGAGGGCGTCGCGCCGTTTGCCGAGATGGAGGCGGCGCACCGGAAGGCGCTGCAGTCGGTGAAGCTCCGGCCGCTGGCGGTCGTGCCCTGCAGCGTCGATCTGGCGGCGCCGCGCGTGCTCGACGTGGCGCAGGCCCTCAAGGCCCGGGTCGTCTTCGCCGGCGAACTCCGCACGCGGCGGGTGAGCGACGTCGGCCTTTGCGCCGCCAACGTGCCCAACGCGCTGCGGGCCATGCGGCCGGGCTCGCTCATCATCACGCCCGGCGACCGCAGCGACATCATGATGGCTGCCGCGCTCAGCGTGCAGTCGGGGACGCCGCTTGCCGGCCTCCTGCTCACGGGCGGCCACGATCCCGACCCGCGCGTAGTCCGCTTGTGCCGAAAGGCCCTCGACACGGGGCTCCCCGTGCTGGCGGTCGACGAATCGAGCTACCGCGCGGCGACGCACGTGGCGAGCATGAACACCGAGATTCCGGCCGACGACCCGGACCGCATCGAGCGGACCATGAATTTCGTCGCCGACCGGATCGACGTCGAATGGGTGAAGAGCTTCGGTCACAGCGCGCGCGTGCCGCGCCTGTCGCCGCCCGCGTTCCGGCACCGGCTGATCGAGCAGGCCCGCTCGAACCTGCAGCGGATCGTCCTCCCGGAGGGCAACGAGCCCCGCACGGTCGCCGCGGCGGCGATCGTGGCGAACCGCGGAATCGCGCAGTGCGTGCTGCTCGGCAACCCGGACGAGATCCGGGAGGTGGCGGCGAAGCAGGGCGTCCGGCTGCCCGCCTCGGTCGAGATCGTCGACCCGGTGGCAGCGGCCCCGCGCTACATCGAGCCGCTCGTCGAGCGGCGCAAGGCGAAGGGGATGACGCCGGAGCGGGCCGCCATCGAACTGCAGGACTCCATCATGGTGGGCACGATGATGCTCGCTCTCGACGAGGCGGCCGGCCTGGTGTCGGGCGCCGTCCACAGCACGGCGCACACGATCCGGCCGGCGCTCCAGATCATCAAGACGGTGCCGGGCTGCAACCTGGTGTCGAGCATCTTCTTCATGTGCCTGCCGGAGCAGGTGCTGGTGTTTGGCGACTGCGCCGTCGTCCCGAACCCGACCGCGCCAGAACTCGCCGACATCGCCATCCAGAGCGCCGACTCCGCCATCGCGTTCGGCATCCCCGCGCGGGTGGCGATGCTCTCGTACTCGACCGGCTCGAGCGGCACCGGCGAGGATGTCGACCGGGTGAAGGAGGCGACGCGCATCGCCAAGGGACTGCGCCCCGACCTGCTGCTCGAGGGGCCGCTGCAGTACGACGCCGCGGTGATGCCAGACGTCGCCCGGCTGAAGGCTCCCGGATCGGCGGTAGCGGGGAAGGCGACCGTCCTCATCTTCCCGGACTTGAATACCGGGAACGTCACCTACAAGGCCGTCCAGCGGTCGGCCAACGTCGTCAGCATGGGGCCGATGCTCCAGGGCCTGGCCAAGCCCGTCAACGATCTGTCGCGCGGCAGCCTGGTCGAGGACATCGTCTTCACGATCAACCTGACGGCGATCCAGGCGCAGCAGGCGGCCCGCCGGAAGGCCGGCCAGGCGTAACGGACGTGGCGTAGGCGCCCGGGAACGCGGCGTACCAGGCCGCGGCCTTCACGAGGTGCTCGACGGGGATGTGCTCGGTGGCCATGTGGGCGAAGATCTCGTTGCCCGGCCCGAAGCCGATGCAGGGGATGCCGTGCATCCCCATCACGGCCACACCGTTCGTGCTGAACACCCAGCGGCCCACCTCCGGCGCGTCGCCGAACAGCTGCGCGTAGGTGACGACGCCGGCTCGCAGCAGGGGATGGTCTTCCGGCAGGAGCCACGTCGGGAAGTACTTCTTCGTCGGATAGGTGAGGCCACGCCAGCTCGGCACGGCGTAATCCAGGACGGCGACCTCGGCGCCGGCCGCCTGTACGCCCGGCAGCGCCTCGATCTCACCGACGGCTGACTCGAGCGTGTCGGTGGCCGCCAGCCGGCGATCCAGGTGAATGGTCGCCGAGTCGGCCACGGCGCACAGCGACGGCGACGTAGACCTGATCTCGGCGATGGTGACCGTGCCCTTGCCGAGGAAGGGCTCGCCGCCGAGGCGTTCGTTGAGCCGTTCGATATCGGCGATGATCGGCGCCATCCGGTACACGGCGTTCACGCCGCGCTCGGGCGCCGAGCCGTGGCACGACACGCCCTGCGCGCGGACCTCGAGCTCCATGCGGCCGCGATGGCCGCGGTTGATGGCGAGGTTCGTAGGCTCCGCGATGACGACGGCCTCGGGCTGCAGGCCGTCTTCGTTCAGGATGTACTGCCAGCAGAGGCCGTCGCAGTCCTCCTCCTGCACGCTGCCCACGATCCAGAGCGTGACGTCCCGTGCGAGCGCCAGTTCCTTGGCGATGCGCCCGCCGTACACGATCGAGGCGAGCGCGCCTTTCATGTCGCAGGCTCCCCGGCCGTAGATGATGCCGTCGCGTTGGTCGCCCTCGAACGGGTCGACCGACCAGCTGGCCGGATTGCCGACGTCGACCGTGTCGACATGGGCGTCGAGGGCGAGGACGCGCGGGCCGTCGCCGATGCGGCCGAGGATGTTGCCCATCGCATCGATGCGGATCTCGTCGTAGCCGCAGGCCCGCATCTCGGCCTCGACGCGGCGGATGACCTCCCCCTCCTGCCCGCTGAGCGACCTGATGGCGATGAGATCGCGGAGGAAGCGGGCCATGTCGCGTTCGTGAAGGCGGGATTGCTCGAGAATGTGTGTGAACATGGGCGGTTACCAGTCGTCAGTAGCCAGTAGCCCGTAGATGACCGAGCCCCGAGCCCCGAGCCCCGAGCCCCGAGTCCCGTGCCCCTAGCCTATGATCTCCCACCCCTTCTGGTATCTGTCCAGCTGCTTCGTCGTGTAGGCGTCCATCGGGTGGTCGCGCTCGGGGATCTCGACGTGCTTGGGATTGCCGCAGAGGGCCGTCGAGAAGTACCGCTGCCCGGTATCGCAGATGAGCGTCACGATCGTCTTGAGCTCCGGGTGCGCGGCGGCAAGTTTGATCGCGCCGGCGACGTTGGCGCCCGATGACACGCCGCAGAACAGACCTTCGTCCCGCGCCAGACGGCGGGCCATCTCCATCGACTCGTCCGTCGTCGTCGTCACGATGCCGTCGAGCAGGCCGACGTCGAGGTTTCTCGGGACGAACCCGTCGCCGATCCCCTCGATTCCGTGCGGGCCCCACTCGCGGCGGGACAGCAGCGGGCACTCGGCCGGCTCGATGGCGAAGAGCTTCAGGGCGCGCTTCCGTTTCCGGATGTAGCGGCCGACACCGGTCAGCGTGCCGCCCGTGCCCTGGGTCATGATGAAGGCGTCGATGCGCCCGGATGTCTGCTCCCAGATCTCCGGCGCCGTCGTCCTGATGTGCGCGTCGATGTTGTCGGGGTTGTCGAACTGCGCCGGCACGAAGTACTTCGACGGGGCCTTCCGCCGGATCGCCTCGAGTTTCTCCAGCGCCAGATCCACGTCGCTCTCGCCGCCCGGGGTGTAGACCATGGTCGCCCCGTAGGCCACGTCGAGCTTTTTGCGCTCCTCGGACATGCCCTCGGGCATGACGATGATGCAGGGGTAGCCCTTGACGGCGGAGACGAACGAGCACCCGATCCCGGCGTTGCCCGTCGAGCACTCGAGCACCG
>JAWOGY010000158.1:0-3195 GCA_046496425.1 Vicinamibacterales bacterium | reverse complement strand
TCACGCGCTTGATGCTGTCCGCCGCTCGCTTGGCGACGTCGCGGCCGGCGCGGGTCGACCCGGTGAAGGAGATCATGTCGATGTCCGGGTGGGCCGACATCGCGGCGCCGACCGTCGGACCGTCGCCCTGGATCACGTTGAACACCCCTCGGGGCACGCCCGCCTCGTGCAGGATCTCGGCGAAGATGATCGCCGACAGCGGGGCCATCTCGGAGGGCTTGAGCACCATGGTGCAGCCCGTCGCCAGCGCCGGCGCCACCTTGCAGCCGATCTGTCGGAGCGGCCAGTTCCATGGCGTGATGAGCCCACAGACGCCGATCGGCTCGCGCACGACCAGCGTGGTGCCGATCCGCTCCTCGAACTCGAAGTCCTTCAAGGCCTCGATCGCGGCCGACAGGTGGTTGCGGGCACTGGGCGCGTGGTAGCGCAGCGCCAGGTAGGCGGGGGCGCCCATCTCCATCGAGACGGCCTCGGCGAGGTCCGTCATGCGCGTCGCGTAGACCTCGACGATGCGTTGCAGGAGTTCCAGGCGTTCCTCGCGCGAGGTCTGCGAGAAGCTCTCGAAGGCGCGCCGGGCGGCTGCCACCGCACGGTCCACGTCCTCGGCGTTCCCGAGGGTGATGGTCGCGCAGGGCTCTTCTTTGGCCGGGTCGATGACGGCCAAGGTCCGATCCCCGCGGGGCGTGACCCACGCTCCGTCGATGTAGAACCTGGAGTGATTCGTCATGCCTGGCATACCTCCTGCTGTGGGATCGATCGGGTGCGGCGGTGAAGGACCGATCGCGGTTTCGGCGTGCTGCATCCTAGGCCATGACCCGCGGGCTTCGTGCCGCGCGTGGGTGGTGCAGACGTGGCCGCCCTACGCGGTCCGTTCGGGCCGCGCGTGATGAGACGCAGCCGCGCGGGTGCGGGGAGGGCCATCGTGGCCGGCGCGGCCGGCGACACGAGCTCGGTGTAGGGGAGATCGCCGGCAAGCTCGGTGCGCTGGCTTCGAGGTCACGTTGGACGCGAGCGCCGGCCGGGGTCGTAAGGTTGACCGCGAACGCGGGCGCCCGCTCGGCCCGCCGAGGACCCCGACTTGAGCGAACGATCCGAACCGCGCCTCCTCCTGCTCCTCTTCGTTGGTGTGCTCATGGCCGCCCTCGACATCGCGATCGTTGGCCCGGCGCTGCCCGCGATCCAGGACACCTTCGGCGTCGACGCTCGGGCCGCGGCCTGGGTCTTCACGGTCTTCGTGCTCTTCAACCTGGTCGCGACCCCGACCATGGCGAAGCTCTCGGACCGTTGGGGCCGGCGTCCCGTGTACCTGCTCGACATCGCGCTCTTCGCCGCCGGCTCGCTGGTCGTGGCGTTGGCGCCGAGCTTCACGGTGCTCCTGGCGGGGCGTGCGCTGCAGGCCATCGGCGCCGGTGGCCTCCTGCCGGTGGCCAGCGCCGTCGTCGGCGACACCTTCCCCCCGGAGCGCCGCGGTCGGGCGCTCGGCATGATCGGCGCCGTGTTCGGCATCGCCTTCCTGTTGGGCCCGCTGTTGGGCGGGTTGCTGCTGCGCTTCGGCTGGCCGTGGCTGTTCCTCATCAACCTGCCCATCGCGGCGGCGCTGCTGGTGGGCACGCAGCGTTGGATGCCCGCCAGCCGCCCAGTCACGCCGCGGCCGTTCGATTGGGCCGGCAGCTTCCTGTTGGGCGGGTCGCTCGCGAGCCTCACCGTGGGCCTGAGCCGTCTCGACACCGCGCGGGGCGCGGCGGCCATCCTCGACCCGACCGTGGGTCCGCTGCTGCTGCTGGCGCTCGTCCTCCTCGCCGCGTTCGCCGTCGCCGAGCGGCGCGCCGCGGACCCGGTCGTGCATCCGCGCTTGCTGGCTTCGGGGCAGATCCGGCTGGTCGGCCTCTTCGCGTTCGCCGGCGGGCTGACCGAGGCGTCGATGGTGTTCCTCCCCACGCTGGCGGTGGCGTCGCTCGGGTCGACGGTGACGACGGCGTCGTTCATGCTGCTGCCGCTGGTGATCGCCGTGGCGATCGGGGCGCCCCTGGCGGGCCGGCTGGTCGACCGCCTCGGCGCCCGACCGATCATCGCCGCCGGACTGAGCTTGACGGCGCTCGGGCTCTTCGGCCTGGGCACGGTCGGCGGCACCTTCGCCGGCTTCGCTGCGTCGGCGGCGGTGGTCGGCCTGGGGCTGTCGGCGCTGGTGGGCGCCCCGCTGCGCTACCTGCTCCTGCAGCACGCGGCGCCGGAGGATCGCGGGGCGGCGCAGGGCGTGCTCACCGTGTTCGGAAGCACCGGCCGCCTCGTCGGCGGGGCGCTGGTCGGCGCGATCGCGGCGTCGGCCGCCGGTGCCGATGGCATCGAACGCGCGCTCCTCGTGCTCGGCGCCCTCCTGGCCGCCAGCGTGTTGGGGACGCTGGGGCTGGAGGGGCGGAAGCGGCGGGCGTGATCTCGCTGGACCGCGTGTGGCGTGGCGCCCGGCCGGCACGGATGCGTCCACGCGGGTACGCTGGGCCGCGCCGAACCCCGCGGTAGGTCACCGCCCGGTGCCGTCCCTCCCGTGGCGCCCCGGCCGAAGGAGCCCGCTCATGCGCACGATCCTCGAACGCCTCAAGGTCCTGGCCGCCATCGACGCGGTCTCCGGCCAGGAGCAGCCCCTCGTCGCCTACCTGCGCGAGGCGCTCGCGCCCATCTGCGACGACGTCGAGATCGACGCCGTCGGCAACCTGTACGCCATCCGGCGCGGCGCCGCCGACGGGCCCACCGTGATGGTCGCGGCCCACACCGACGAGATCGGCATGTTGGTCAAGAGCGTCGATGCCGACGGCTTCGTGCGGTTCGAGAAGGTCGGCGGCGTCATCGACGGCACCCTTCCCGCGCGCCTCGTGCGGGTGGCGGGGCACCTCGGCGTGATCGGCATGAAGTCGGGCCACTACCAGAGCGAGTCCGAGCGCGCCAAGGTGGTTGCGCATCGTGAGATGTACATCGACATCGGTGCGCGCTCCGCGGAGCGGGTGGCCGAGCTCGGCATCGCGGTGGGGGATCCCATCACCTTCGTCAGCGAGATCGTCGAGTTCGGCCACGACGCCCGCCTGGTCGCTGGCAAGGCGATCGACGACCGGCTCGGTTGCGCCGTGCTGTGGAGCGTCCTGTAGTCGCTCTGTAATTACCCAGATAAACTTTCAGTGCGGAATTTCCCATGAAAGAAAGAGG
>JAWOGY010000149.1:0-7397 GCA_046496425.1 Vicinamibacterales bacterium | reverse complement strand
CCGCAGCGTCCCGGAGAAGGCCCGGTGGGTGTCGCGCGCCTCGGAGGTGGTCTCCCATTCCCCGAACAGGCTCGCGAAGCCTCGCGAGTAGATCACCCGGTTCGTGCCGCGATCGACGACCTCGAAGAGGTACTTGCCGAGGTTCGTCTCGTCGACGAGGCTGACCCGGCTTCCTGCCCACGGGCCGTCGTTGACAATGCGGTCAATCGCGACAGCCTCGATGCCGCGTCCTCCGGTGTGGAAGTAGTCGACGCGCATCGTGTCGGCGGTGAACGCCGCTTCGTACGGCTCCAGGGAACCCAGCGGACCGCCGACGGACAGGACACCGGCGATGATGGCAGCTTCGAACGGCATCCGGCGCATGCGCAACCTCCCTGAGCGGGGCAGGGCCGCCCCGGACGGGCGCAGTATAGTGCAGCGCGACCTCCTTCTTGCCTCTGACCGTCGTCAGCAGGCCCTTCTGACTTCTTGCCTCTGAAGCCCGCGAGCGTCCACTTCCCGCTCGCGGTATGATCGTTCGGCGAGGGTTCATGTTCGGACGACAGACGACAGGGTCGGTGGTGTGCACGTCGTGCGGGCGCCTGGTGGGCGTGAACGACGAGACCTGCTACAACTGCGGGCGGAGGAACCCGGGGCTCTGGGGATTCGGCCCCCTCCTGCGCAAGCTCGGCAACGACCTGGGGTTCGTGCCGCTGGTCATGTGGGGATCGACCGGACTCTACGTGGCCATGCTGCTCATGTCGGGCAGCGGGATCAGGATGAACGGCCTCTTCTCGTTCCTGGCGCCGAGCACCACGAGCCTCTTCCTCTTCGGCGCCAGCGGCGGGATGCCGGTGTTCCAGTACGACCGGTGGTGGACGGTCCTCAGCGCAGGCTGGCTGCACAGCGGCTTGCTGCACATCCTGTTCAACATGATGTGGGTGCGGCAGCTCGGGCCGGCGTGCGCCGAGATTTTCGGCCCCGGGCGGATGGTCATCATCTACACCGTGGCCGGGGTCGCCGGATTCGCGGCCAGTTCGGTCGCGTGGCTCTTCTTCGGGGGCATCCCGCTGCTTGGCGGCGCGGGATTCACCGTTGGGGCCTCGGCCTCCGTATTCGGCCTGCTCGGGGCCATCGTGCTGTACGGCCAGCGGTCTGGCAGCAGCATGGCCCGGCGCGAGGGCCTGCAGTACGCGCTGATGCTCGGCGTCTTCGGTCTCATCATGCCGGGCATCGACAACTGGGCGCATGCGGGAGGATTCGCGGGCGGCTGGCTGATGGCGAAGATCCTCGACCCGCTCAAGCCGGAGCGGCTCGATCATCTCGCGATCGCGGTGGGATGCATGTTCGCGACACTGCTTTCAATCGCCGCGTCCCTGCTCCACGGGTTCTCGCTGTTCGCCGGCGGAGGGTAGGAGGCGAGAGGCGAGAGGCGGGAGGCGAGACGTACACAACAAAAGGCGAAGGGCGAGACAGCGAAACGCTGTCCCTCCCTCTCGCCTCCCGCCTATACCCTCTCGCCTCTCGCCTATACCCTCTCGCCTACTTCACGTTCCTGAGGATTGCGAGCAAGAAGTCCCAGTACTTCTCGACCGTGTCGATGTGGATCTTCTCGTCGGGGGAGTGCACGCCTTCGAGCGTCGGCCCGAACGACACCATGTCCATGCCGGGGTACTTCTCGCCGATGATGCCGCACTCGAGGCCCGCGTGGATGGCCTTGACCTCGGGCTCCTTGCCGTACAGCTCTTTGTAGGTCGCGATTGCGGTCTTGAGGATCGGGGAATCGAGGTCCGGCTTCCACCCGGGGTAGCCGTCCGAGCCGGTCACCGTCGCGCCCGCGAGCTCGAAGATGGCGCGGACGCCCTGGGCGATCTCGACGATCTCCGTGGCCACCGAGCTGCGCTGGCTCGTCGACACGGCGATGTCCTTCTTGCCCGTCGTAATCACGCCGAGGTTCGTCGAGGTCTCGACGAGGCCCGGGATGTCGGCGCTCATCTTGACCACGCCGTGCGGCAGCCCGGCGAGCGCCAGCGTCAGCTTCTTCTGCACGCCCTTCTTGAGGACCTTGGCGCGGCCCTTGAACGGCGCCGCGGTGATCTCCGGCGACGGGTCGACCGACGCCGAGAGTTCCGTGCGGCACGTCTGGTGCATCGCGGCGACGATCGCCTTGGCTTCGTCGAGGTGCTTCTTCGGGATGAAGACCAGCGCCACCGCGTCGCGCGGGATCGCGTTGCGCTTGTTGCCGCCGTCGATCCGAGCCAGGCGGGCGCCGAGCGGCGCGAGGCCGAGCAGCACCCGGTTGAGCAGCTTGATCGCGTTGCCGCGGCCCTTGTCGATCTCGAGGCCCGAGTGGCCGCCACGCAGGCCGCCCACCTTGATCTCGAGGCCCGCGGTGCCGGCCGGTGCGGCTTCGGTGTCGAGCGGCCACGCGCCCATCGTGTCGCGCCCGCCTGAACACCCGACATAGAGGGCGCCTTCTTCCTCAGAGTCCAGGTTCAGCAGGATCTTGCTCTTCAGGAACCCGGGCTGCAGGCTGTGCGCGCCGGTGAGGCCGGTCTCCTCGTCTATCGTGAAGAGGAACTCGAGCGGGCCGTGGACAAGCGACGCGTCAGCCATGATGGCCAGGCTCGTCGCCACCGCCACGCCGTTGTCGGCGCCGAGCGTCGTGCCGTCGGCCATCATGGTGTTGCCCTTGCGGACGAGCGTAATCGGATCCTTGAGGAAGTCGTGCTTCTTGTCGGGCCGCTTCTCGGGAACCATGTCGAGGTGGCCCTGCAGGCACACCATCGGGCGCGTCTCGAGGCCCTTCGACGCGGGCTTCCGCACGACCACCGTGCCGGCCGCGTCCTGGACGCACTCGAGCCCCAGCTTTCTGGCCGTGCCGACCACGAAGGCCGCCACGGCGGCCTCGTGTTTCGAGGGACGGGGTATCTTGGAAATCTCGGCGAAATACTTCCACAATCCGGCGGGTTTCAGTCCGTCAATCGCATTCGGCATATGAGCGGCTCCTTTGCCAGGCGGGGCAGTTTGACTGTAGCACACAGGGGCTAGGTACTAGGCGCTAGGGGCTAGTGGGACGCGGCCGTCGCCGCGTGGGTGGCGCCACCGCGAGACGGTGAGACGGACTAGCGCCTAGCGCCCAGTCCCTAGCCCCTACTAGAATGCCCCCATGACCATTTCTCCCGAACTCCACTCCGCCGCCCTCATCGCCGTCCGCGACTGCATGGGCGTCCAGCCGGACGAGCGCGTGCTGGTCGTGACCGACGCGCCGCTGCGCACCATCGGCTACGCCGTGTTCGAGGCCGCCCGCGGCCTCGGCAACGACGCGCTGCTCGTCGAGATGCCGCCCCGCCAGACGAACGGCGCGGAGCCGCCGCCTGACGTGGCCGCGCTCATGACGCAGTTCGACGTCGTGCTGTGCCCGACGTCCAAGTCGCTGACGCACACCGACTCGCGCCGCGCCGCCAGCGCAAAGGGCGTCCGCGTCGCGACGCTGCCCGGCGTGACCGAGGAGGTGATGGTCCGGTGCATGAACGCGGACTACCACGAGATCGCCGCGCGCACGTTCCGGATCTGCGACATCATGCGTGCGACGAAAGAGATCCGCGTCAAGGCGCCCGCCGGCACCGACATCACGATGCCCATCGAAGGCAGGGAAGCCCACGCCAGTTCGGGCGTGTTCCGCGAAAAGGGCCTCTGGGGCAATCTGCCCACCGGCGAGGCCTACCTGGCGCCGCTCGAAGGGCGGTCAAACGGCGTGGTGGTCGTCGACGGCTCGATGGCCTCGGTGGGCATGGTCGACGAGCCCATCCGCATCACGGTGAAGGACGGCTACGCCACCGACATCACCGGGGGCAGGTCGGCGCGGCGGCTCGTCGAACTGCTCGAACCGCACGGCCAGGACGGCCGGACGGTGGCCGAGTTCGGGATCGGCACCAACGACAAGGCCATCCTGACGGGCGTCATCCTCGAGGACGAGAAGGTGATGGGCACCATCCACATCGCCTTCGGCGACAACAAGTCGATGGGCGGCAGCGTGCGGGTGGCGAGCCACCTCGACGGCCTCGTGAAGCAGCCGACTGTCTGGTTCGACGACCGGCTCGTGATGGAGGGCGGCAAGCTGCTCATCTGAGGGAACCTCCCGGTTGCCGGCTGCGTTTTCTCAACAGAGGTGGAATCGAGCGAGTTCGCCCCACTCGTCGAGCGCTGCCGGGCAGGCGATGGCATGGCCTGGGAGGCCTTCGTCCGCCAGTTCCAGGGGCGCGTGTTCGCCCTGGCCTACAGCTACGCGGGCGATCGCGAGGACGCCCGCGATCTCGCTCAGGACATCTTCGTGCGCCTCTACGAGGCGCGCGGCCAGTGGCCGTCCGGCGAGGAGTTCCTGCCGTGGCTGTTCCGCGTCGCCAGGAACCGCTCGGTCGATTTCCTGCGCCGGCGCAGCGTCCGGCGGCCCGCGGCGACCGTGGAGGACGCCGAGATCGCCGAACTCCCGGACCTTGCGCCCGGCGCCGAGGCGCAGGCGATTGCCTCGGATCGCCGCAGCCTGCTCCTCGCCGCACTCAGGGGCCTCTCGGCCATCAACCGGGAGATCGTGGTCCTGCGCGACGTGCACGGCCTGCCGATCCAGCAGGTGGCGTCGATCCTGGGCGTGCCGCTGGGCACGGTGAAGTCGCGCGCCAGCCGCGCCCGCGTGGAGCTGGCAGCACGCGTCCTGGCCCTGTCGCGCGGGCGGGGTGAGGCATGACCCGCATCACCTGCGACCACGTTCGCGCGACGGTCCTCGATCCCGGCACCGTGCCGGGAGACTGGGTCCGCCGCCCGGATGCCGCCGCACACATTCAGCAGTGCCCAGCGTGCCAGGACTGGCTCGACGCCTTCGCCGCCGGCGAACAGGCATGGGCCGCCGAGCCGGCAGACGCCTTCGCCGCGCAGGTCGTCGCCAGGACGGCCGGCGTCGAGGCCGTGCTCCTCGATCTGCCGCTGCTCTCGGCCATGGAGCCCGGCCCGGGGTTTGCCGAGCGCGTCCTGAGGGCGACGTCGCAGAAGCCCGCGCCACAGGGCTGGCGAGCCCGCGCCGCCGCTGCGTGGCCGGCGCTGGTGCGCCGGCCGCGTTTTGCGTGGGAAGCCGCCTACGTGGCCACGGTGTGCTGGGTGCTCGTGTTCGGCAACCCGGTCGCCGCCATCGAATGGAGCACCACCAATATCGGCGCCGTCGCGCGAGAACGCCTCGGGCCGCCGGTGCTCGAGCTGCGCGCCGACCTCGAAGCGTGGCGCGCGAAGATCGCGCCGGAACCGCCGCAGGCCCCGCCCGCCGTGCGCACCTGGCAGGCCGCGGGCAGCTGGCTCGAGGCACTGACCGCGCCCGTCGTCGAGGTGTTCAGGCTCGCGTGGGAGAGCGTGGCCGACTGGTTCGAGAGGGCGGGCGGCCAGTCCTCCGGGCCGTCGACCGAACCTCCGGAGGGAGCCGCGCGTTCTCCTCAGTAGCCGTGAAGAGGGAGTGCCCATGAGCCGCGATACCGAACAGCGTGATCCCGCCGCCGCCCTGCCGGATTCTGAAGCCTACGTGCGAGCCGATCGCCGCGATCGCTTCGTCGACGATCCGCGGAAGAAGAAGGTGATGCTCGCGATGGTCCTGTCGCTGATGCCAGGCCTCGGCCAGGTCTACGTCGGCTACTACGACCTGGCGTTCCGCAACATCCTGGTCGTGTGCGGACTCATCGCCATCGTGGCGACCGTCCACGGCGACCTCGGGCCCGTCGTGGGGTTGTTCCTGACGTTCTTCTGGCTCCACAACATCGTCGATGCCGGCCGCCGCGCCAGCTTCTACAACCAGGCCCTCGCCGGCATCCGGCCGATGGAGCTGCCGGAAGACGTGAAGGCTCCGCAGCAGGCGATCGGCTCGCTCGCGGGCGGTGTGCTGCTTGTCGCGGTGGGGCTGATGCTCTTCGCGAACACGATGTTCCGCATCCCGCTCGACTGGCTCGCCAGCTGGTGGCCGCTGGCCCTGGTCGGGGCAGGCGCCTGGCTCATCTACGTCGATCGCCGGGCGAAGGCCGCCGCGGGGGAGTCGCCGCTATAATCCCCATCCGGAGGAGCACCATGCGTCACCGGATGGGGATTCTCGTGTCGCTGCTTGTCTGCGCGCTCGGCAGCGCGATCGTCAGCGCCGGGCCTGCCTCCGGACAGACGAAACCGGCCAGGCCGGCGGCCCCGCCGCCGAAACTGTTCACCACGCCGCTCACCCTCGAGCAGATGAGCGGGAAGCAGGCCGTCATCGAGACGACCGCCGGACGCATCGTCATCGATCTCCTGCCGGAGCAGGCGCCGAACCACGTCGGCTACGTCATCAAGCTGGCCGGGGAAGGCGCCTACGACGGCACGACGTTCCACCGCCTCATCAAGCACGGCATCATCCAGGGCGGCGACCCGCTGTCGAAGGACCCGGCCGGGTCGGCCCAGTACGGCACCGGCGGCCTGAAGGTGCTCGCGTTCGAGCCCGGCGCCGGCCGCCACGTGCGCGGGGCCGTCGCGTCCGTGCTCGTGCCCGGGAACCGCGACAGCGCGGGATCGCAGTTCTTCATCTGCGTCACGCCGCAGCCGGCCCTCGACGGGCAGTTCACCGTCTTCGGCCGCGTCGTCGAGGGCATCGGTGTCGTCACGAAGATCTCCGAAGCACCGATTGACGAGGCGGGCAAGGCCGCCGAGCGGATCGAGATGACCTCGGTCACGATCCGCGACGCCCCTCCGGCCGGCGTCGTTCCCTTCTCGGCGGAATCGCCCGCGGAACTGGCCGCGCACCGCGCGGTGCTCGAGACGAATCTCGGCAACATCACGATCGCGTTCATGCCCGACAAGGCGCCGAATCACGTGCGCAACTTCCTGCGGCTCGCGGACGCGGGCGTGTATGACCACACGGCCTTTCATCGGGTCGTGCCCGGGTTCATGATTCAGACGGGCTATCTAGGATCGAAACAGCTCGTCATGGACGAGGCGCAGCAGAAACTGGTCGGCATGCTGCAGCCCGAGTTCAGCGACACGCCGCACGAGAAGGGCGTCGTGTCGATGGCCCGCGGGGACGACCCGGCGAGCGCCAGCACGTCGTTCTTCATCGTCACCGCGCCCGCGTCCGGGATTGACGGCAAGTACACAGCGTTCGCGCGCGTCGTCGACGGCATGAGCGTCGTCGAGGCCATCGAAAAGGTGCCGTGCGACGGCGAGACGCCCACGACGCGGGTGGAGTTGATGCGGGTTCGGCTGGTCAAGTAGAAGCAAGAAGCAAGAAGCAAGAAGCAAGAAGCAAGAAGAAGACTTCACCGGTGCAGCTTGTCTTCCTCTGGCTTCTGACAACCGTTAGTGGGCCATTCTGACTTCTTGCTTCTGACGAGCCTCAGGGGCCCATCTCCGACCGTCTGGGTCTT
>JAWOGY010000144.1:0-4102 GCA_046496425.1 Vicinamibacterales bacterium | reverse complement strand
CCACGCGGACGATGAGGTCGCGGTGGGATGCCGGGTCGGCTTTGGCCTCGCGGAGGAGGCCGGCGGTGACCACGTTGAACTGCATATGGTGGCCGTCGAGCTTGAAATACGAGCGGACCAGGCTGTGGAGATTGTCGATGCCGGCGTCGCCCTCGAGGAGGGAGGGCGTGAACTTCATATTCAGCAGCGTACCGCCCGTCTTCACGTGGTCCATCTTGGAGGCAGATTTCAGCACCGCCGTCGGGCCGTGCCGGTCGGCGCCCTGGACGGGGCTGATGCCCTCGGAGACCGGTTGCCCCTCGCCGCGGCCGTCGGCCGACGCCAGGCAGACCTCGCCGAAGTAGACGTGGCAGGTGGTGGGCAGCATTTCGAGCCGGTAGGCGCCGCCCTTCGTGTTCGGCCGCCCGTCGATCGCGTCGAAGAGCATGCGGAACGTCCGCGTCATGAGCGCGTCGGCGTAGTCGTCGTCGTTGCCGTACTTGTGCGTCTTGTTGAGCAGGCGCTGACGCCGCGGTTCCTGGCCGGTGAAATCCGCGTCGAGGATCTCGACGAAGCCGGGGAGCGACACGTCGCCCCGCTCGTAGACGACGTCCTTCAGCGCCGACAGGCTGTCGGTGATGCTGCCGATGCCCACGGCCTGGATGAAGGTGTTGTTGTAGCGCGCGCCGCCGGCGTTGTAGTCCTTGCCGTTCGCGATGCAGTCGTCGGTGATGACGGAGAGAAATGTGTGCGGCATGCGCGTCGCGTAGAGGCGCTCGATGAGCTGGTTGCCGCGGATCTTGATGTCGAGGACGTGGCGCACCTGCACCTCGAAGGCCGCGAAGAGGTCGTCGAAGGTCACGAACGACGACGGGTTGCCCGTGCGCGCCCCGACGTACTTGCCCGTGCGCACGTCGAAGCCGTCGTGCAGGGCGAGTTCCAGCATCTTCATCAGGTTGAAGTAGCCGGTGAGGATGTAGGCTTCCTTGCCGAACGCGCCCACTTCGACGCAGCCTGAGCAGCCGCCCTCGCGCGCATCCTCCAGCGTCTTGCCCTGCCGGAGTTGCTCTTCGACGACGGCGTCGGCGTTGAAGAGGGAGGGGAAGCCGTAGCCGTTGCGGATGACGCGCAGCGCGTGCTTCAGCACCGCGTCGGGCGTCTTGCGCGACACCTGCACGTTGCTGCTCGGCTGCAGCAGGTGCATCTCGTCGATGATGTCGAGCAGGAGGTGCGTCACCTCGTTCGAGCCGTCGCTGCCGTCGCCGAGCAGGCCGGCGAGATTGATGTTGGCGAAGTCGGTGAAGGTGCCGCTCTCGGCCGCCGTCACGCCGACCTTCGGTGGCGCGGTGTGGTTGTTGAACTTGATGAAGAAGCACTCCAGCAGTTCCCGCGCCGACTCGCGCGTGAGCGTGCCGGCGGCGAGGCCCGCCTCGTAGAAGGGCCGGAGGTGCTGGTCGAGGTGTCCCGGGCTGAACGCGTCCCAGCCGTTCAGTTCGGTGATCACGGCGAGGTGGCAGAACCAGTACATCTGCAGCGCCTCGTGGAAGTCGCGTGGCGCGTGGGCGGGAACCCATCGGCAGACGTCGGCGATCTTCAGCAGTTCCGCGCGGCGGGCGTCGTCGTGCGCCTTTGCGGCCGCCGCCTCCGCCAGGTCGGCGTGCCGCTCCGCGAAGCGCATCACCGCGTCGCAGGCGATGGACATGGCCCGCAGTTGCTCGCGCCTGTCGAGGGCCTCCGGGTCGCGCTCGAAATCGAGGGTCGCTTCCGCCGTGGCGATGTCGGCTTTGAAGTCGAGCATCCCCTTGCGGTAGAGCTTGCCGTCGGCCACGGTGTGACCCGGCGCGCGCTGCTCCATGAACTCGGTGAAGCAGCCGGCCGCGTAGGCGTCGAGCCAGTCCTGCGGCAGTTCGCCGAACATCTGGTCGCGCAGGGAGCGGCCGTGCCAGAAGGGGATGATCTCGCGCTCGTATTCTTCGATGACCGCCGGGTCCACCTTGTACTGCGTCTTCGGGCGCGAGTCGAGAATGCGCAGATCCTCGGCGCTGTGGCAGGTGAGTTCGGGATACGTCGGCACCGCCTTCGGCCGCGGCCCGCGCTCGCCGACGATGAGCTCGCCGTCGCTCATCCAGAGCGTCTTCGTGTCGCAGATCGCGTAGAAGTTCGTCGCGCGGAGCACCGGAATGCTGTGCCGGCCCATCTGTTCCTTGTAGAAGGCGGTGGTGATGGCCGCGCGCTCGCCGCTGATCGAGGGAATGGCGTCCAGGCTGGCGCGGCGCAGGCGCTCGGTGCGGGCGGTCATGCGTGTCCTCCGATGGTCGTGATGAAGCCCCGGTCGCGGAACCGCTTCGCCAGGGCGCCGAGACGGCCCGGCTCCGGCGGCGTCGTGCCGCGCAGGGCATAGTCCAGGCCCAGCCGGGCGAACTTCGCTTCGCCCGTCGGGTGATAGGGGAGCAGGTCGACCTGGCGAATTCCAGGCACCGAGCGCACGAAATCCGCCGTCGCCTCGATGTTGGCGTCGTCGTCGTTCACGCCGGGAATGACCGGAATGCGGATCCAGATGGCCGCGTGCACGCCGGCGAGCGCCCGGAGGTTGGCGAGGATGAGCTCGTTCGAGACGCCCGTGGCGGCCTTGTGACGGGCCGGGTCCATCAGCTTCAGGTCGTAGAGCACCAGGTTCGCGTGGGCGGCCGCGTCGCGCAAGTCGGGCCAGCGGCCGAAGCCGCAGGTGTCGAGGGCCGTGTGGACGCCTTCGGCACGGAGCCGCCGCAGCACCTCGGTCACGAAGGCCGGCTGGACGAGCGGCTCGCCGCCGGAGATGGTGACGCCGCCGCCGGATTCATCGAAGAAAATCCGGTCGCGCAGAAGCGTCGGCACGAGCGCCGCCGGCTCGATGCGTTCGCCCACGCCCTGCAGCGCGCCGGTGGGGCACGCCTCCACGTCGTCCTCGGTGCGATCGGTGGCGACGGGGCTGCCGAGTTCGTCCTCGGTGCAGCGCCCGCAGCTCATGCACAGGTGGCGCAGCCGCACGAACGCCGGCGAGCACGACTGGCTCTCGGGATTGTGGCACCAGGCGCAGCAGAGCGGGCAGCCCTTCACGAAGACCGTCGTCCGCACGCCCGGGCCGTCGTGGACCGAGAAGCGCTGCACGTTGTACACGAGGCCCGCCAGCATCACGCCTCCCGGGGCCGCGCGGCGAAGTAGTAGGCGTGGATGAACCGTTCCTGCACCGCGAAGGACCAGTGGACGCGCTGGAGGTGCACGGCGGCCTCGTCGATGGCGCCGCGCTGGAGCAGGGCAAGGAAGTCCTCGTGTTCGACCACGGAGTGCTGCTCCCAGGCCTGCACCATCGACTCGCGGCGGGGCCAGTCGTAGAGCCGCTGCTTCAGGAGGTGGACCTGGGAGACGAGGCGCGCGTTGTCGCTGCGGCGGAGGTAGACGTCGTGGAACGCGAGATTGGCCTCGTAGTAGCGGTCGAAGTCGCGTGCGGCGACCGCCTCGGCCATCGCCACGTCGAGCTCGCGCATGCGATTGAAGTCGGCCGGGCCGAGCGACGGGCCGGCGCTGCGGAGCGCGGCCGCTTCCAGGGCGCCGATGATCTCGTAGAAGTGGCGGATGTCGTCCAGGGTGAGGGCGTTGAGGCGGAACCCGCGGCGGGGCAGGACGGTGACGAAGCCCTGCGACTCGAGGTGGAGGAGCGCCTCCCGGAGCGGGGTGCGGCTGACGCCCAGGCGGGAGGCGAGCTCGTTGAGGTCGAGGAATGCGCCGGGCTGAATGCCGCCGCAGGCCATCTCGGCGCGCAGGTAGTCGTAGACCTGCTCCCGCAGGGAGCGGGTTTGGAGGGGAAGGGCGTCGAGCCGGGGGACGTCGGCCCTGCCCGCGCGGGGAGCGGCTAAGGTCTCGGCCATCAGATATCTAATATATCAGAACCGTGATCGTTTGGGATCAGATCGGGGTCTGACCCCAATGGGGCTGGCGGCGGTCTCGTGCTATGTTGCGGGCGAAGGAGTACTTCTGATGTTTCGCCATCTTCTGCGTGGTCTCGCCGGCGCGGTCGTGTTCGTCGCGCTTTCCCTTTCAGCCTGGTCAACGGCCCTCATGTCCCAACAAGCCCAGTCACTCTCCT
>JAWOGY010000141.1:0-2705 GCA_046496425.1 Vicinamibacterales bacterium | reverse complement strand
CCTGGCAGGAGGTGTGGAGGGCCAGTACTTCGCCCAGACCGTGTTCAGCGCCGCGAAGTCCGAGGCGCTCGCGAGATACACGGATGTCGACGCGACGCGGTCGAGGGACGTGCCGGCGGCCTGCAGACGCCGGCGCAGCTCGTCGAGCACCTGCGCGGCTTGCGCGTCGAAGCCGGCCGGCATCGGCGCGGCCGGCAGGATGCCTGAGACGAAAACCAGGCCGCCGCGCGCGGTCGCGGGCGCGAAGGCGGGCGGGGCCTGCGGCGGGGCCTGCGAGACGGCCAGGGTGCAGGCGGTCGCGGCCGCAGCAAGCACAAGTCGGGAGTGCATCATGATGACGAGTCCTTTGATAGGGGCGTCACCGGCCGGACGCCCGGTGTATCTTAGAACGGATGAGAACTTCGTCATACCCGCGCATGGTCCGCCGCCGCTCCAAACTGCACGGATGGGGCGTCTTCGCGCTGGATTCAATCACCAAGAACACGCGCATCGTCCAGTACGCCGGCGAGAAGATCCCGGCGGGCAGGAGCAAGGCGCGCGAGGCCGACCAATTGCGGCGCGGCCACATCTGGTGCTTCGCGGTCAACCGCCGATGGGTGCGCGACGCGGAGGTCGGCGGCAACATCGCCAGGTTCATCAACCACGCCTGCAGGCCGAACTGCTACAGCCAGGTCATCGGCGACACGATCTGGATCCGGGCGGGGCGCAACATCCGGCGGGGCGAGGAACTCAGCTACAACTACTACACGAAGGGCTCGGCGGGCATTCCCTGCAACTGCGTCCCGGGCTGCACGCATACGCTGTGAACCCGGGGCCGTGGTATAAACGGCGCGCCCCAGTTCGGAGAATCACCATGACCCCTGTGATCCCTGTCAGGCGCATATTGGTGCTCGCTGTCGCCGTCGTGGCGGTCGCGTTGGCCGGCGCGTCGCCGACGGGCCAGGCCCCGGTTCAGCCCGCCGCGACCGCGACCGACCCGCAGGTGCGCTTCAAGTGGTTCGATGAGCACCTGGCGATGAAGGAGGGGTCTCCCTTCAAGGGCCTCTCGTGGCAGTTCCTGGGGCCGACCAACATCAGCGGTCGGGTGACGGACGTGGCGGTCGTCACGCCGCGCGGCAAGTCGTACACGATTTACGCCGCCACGGCGACCGGCGGCGTCTGGAAGACCGACAACGACGGTGTCACGTGGGCGCCCATCTTCGACCAGGGCGTGACGACCTCGATTGGCGACGTCACCCTCGCGCCGTCGAACCCGGACATTGTCTGGGTGGGCACCGGCGAGGCGAACATCTTCCGCAGCTCCAACGCGGGAGCCGGCGTCTTCAAGTCGGCCGACGGCGGGCGGACCTGGCGCCACGCGGGCCTCGCCGCGACGCTCACGATCGCGCGCATTGTCGTGCACCCCTCGAGCCCCGACATCGTCTATGCGGCGGCGTCCGGACACGAGTGGACCGACAATGAGGAGCGCGGCGTCTACAAGACAACCGACGGCGGCGCGACCTGGCGGAAGGTCCACTACATCAGCCCGAGAACCGGCGCCATCGACCTCGTGATGGACCCGTCGGATCCGAACGTGCTCTACGCGTCGACGTGGCAGCGGATTCGCCGCAAGTGGAACGACCCGCGCAACGAGGCCGGGTACGGCGAGAGCGGCATCTACAAGAGCACCGACGCCGGCGAGACGTGGGCGCCCGTCAACGCGGGCCTCCCGCCGGCGGCGTCGCGGGGCCGGATCGGGCTCGACATCGCGCGCAGCCGTCCGGGCACGCTGTACGCCTTCGTGGACAACTACGAGATCGCGCGCAAGGCCAAGGATGGGGAGCGGGACGCGTACGGGCGCCAGCGCGCCGACGTCATCAAGGGCGCCGAAGTCTACCGCAGCGACGACGCCGGCGCGACGTGGCGGAAGGTGAGCGAGTCGAACGCCTACATGGAGCGGCTCGCCGGGACCTACGGATGGGTATTCGGGCAGATCAGGGTGGATCCCGCGAACGAGAACACCGTCTATGTGATGGGGCTCGCGCTGAACGTGTCCAGAGACGGCGGCAGGACATTCCAGGCCATCGGCGACATGCACGGCGACCATCATGCCCTGTGGATCGATCCGGACAACCCGAACTTCCTCGTCAACGGCAATGACGGCGGCGTGGTGGTGTCCTACGATCAGGGGCGCACCTGGCGCGAGTTCCTGGATAACCTGCCTGCCGTGCAGTTCTTCAACGTCTCCTACGACATGGACACGCCGTTCCGCGTCTACGGCTCGATCCAGGACCACGGCAGCCGGCGGGCGGTGGTGGACCTCAGCCGGGGGCGAGACCGGATCCCGGCCCAGGCGTTCCAGAGCGCCCCGGGCGGTGAAGGCAGCCGGCACGCCATCGATCCCCGCAACCCGCATGTCGTCTATTCGGCCGGCTTCTACCACAACATCAACCGGGCGGACGTCTCGAAAGTCGATGCCAGAGGCCGGGCGCAGTCGGTCGGCATCACGCCCAGGCTCGGGCCCGCCGACGGCTACCTGCGCGGCCAGTGGCTGTCGCCCATTCTTCTGTCGGTGCACAATCCGGACGTCGTCTATTTCGGCGGGCAGTGCGTGTTCCGGTCATGGAACCGCGGCGACAGCTGGGAGAAGATCAGCGCCGATCTGACCTACAACGACCCGAAGCAGTTGGGCGACGTCCCGTACCAGACGGTGGTCGCCCTCTCGG
>JAWOGY010000140.1:0-10532 GCA_046496425.1 Vicinamibacterales bacterium | reverse complement strand
GCGGCAAGAACAGTGACGGCCATCAGCGCCGACGCGAACGCTTGTCGGTTCATGAACACCTCAAGGGGGCAGCGCCGGCACCGGCGCGTGCGGCCCTACTCGCGCGGCACCTGCACGGATGCCGAGAGGCGGCGGAGGCATACCAGCACGGGCCGCCCGGTGAACGGGATGCCGATCACGAGCGGGGCGGCGGCCGCCGACTCGCACGACACCCAGGTGTGGCTCCTCGTGTCGAGTGATTCGACGATGTACCGCCCCGCCGGCAGATCGAGGACGCACTGGCCGTCCCGCGCGCGGGTCCGGCGCGGTTCGCACCAGAGCCACCACGCGCGCGCCGACTTCACGAGCGCCGCCCGCGCCACCCATGGCGGGGCCTGGCGGATGACGGCCTGGTCCATCGACGTGAAGGTCGCCGGATGCCGGACCGTCGCGTCCAGCTCGCGGGCCGCGGCAAGGGCGATGGCGATCCGGCCCACTGCGGCATCCGGGTTCATCCTGCGGAATGACGCGTGCTTCATGTCACCTCAGGAAGGCGCCGACGCCTGCCTGTTCCACGTCGGTCATCGAGGGCACGCCGGCGAGCTCAATGCGCATCGCGGGTGGCGCGCCGCCGTTGTAGGCCCCCAGCACGGCGGCAAACGTCGCAAGCTGCCCGCCCACGCGTTTCGAGAGCGGCAGCTTCGGGTCGTTCACGAAATCCACGCCCGCCGTGTCGTTCACCATCGAGGGGCTCGGCGTCTCGAACAGGTAGGCCTGCGCCTTCGTGGCGTCGCCCCACTCGCGGTGCGACAGTCCCCGGAACGTCTCCGACGACCGCTCGAGCTTCATCGCGAGCCCCATCGCCTCCAGGTCGAACAGGGCAGCCGCGGCCGTCTCCAGGTTCTTGGGGTTGGCCACCACCATCCATGCCAGGCGCGACTCCGGCCCGGCCTCGTGGAAGTCGAACGCGGCCGACACCTGCTCGGCCACCAGCAATTGCATGATCCCGTGCGCGATCCGCTGCGTGAGCGTCCCGCCGGCCGCGCCCGGATACGCGCGGTTCAGGTTGCGCGCCTCGGCGCCGGCCAGTGCTTCGTCGGCCTTCGGATTCGGATGCCGGTAGACAGGCGGGTCCGGCGCGCCCTGGTGCGACAGCTTCGTGCGGCGGGATCCGTAGAGAAACCGCCGCTCGCCGGACGGCGTCGTCAGCGTGATGGCCGGCGGGCCCGGGCGCTCGGGATCCACGTCGGTAATGGCCGAATTGTTGGCGTGCGGCACGACGATGAGGCGCCCCTTCTCCACGCGCGCGCGCTCGATCAGCACGACGGCGGCCATGACGCCGGCGATCTCGTTGCCGTGCGTGCCGCCCGCGACGAAGACCGTGGCCCCCGCCTCCCGGCCCTCGAGCAGGTAGACCTTCGTGTCGCCCGGCGTCGTTGCCAGGCCCGGCGCATACGCGGACAGCATCTTCGTCGACGTGACGCCCGGCCCCGGGCGAATGTCGTGCACAACCGGCGCGCCAGCGGGAACCGGCACCTGCACAGCCCAGGCGACAGGCAACAAGAGCACCGCGGCGACAACGGGAACGGCGAATGGGCGTGACATGATCGCGGGTCATTCTCCCACGGAAGGCCGACGATGAGACAATGGGGCAGCTTGCCAGGAAGCCGCCGCCTGCCGCTCGGCTCTCAGCCCCGACGGACCGCGCCGCCCGAGGCGCGGGGGACCGGCCCCGCCACCATCACCGGGACCGTCGAGCGCGTCACCTTTCACAATCACGACACCGGCTTCTGCGTGCTCCGGCTGAAGGTGGGAGGCCGCCGCGATCTCGAAACCGTGGTCGGGCACGCGGCGTCCGTCGCGGCGGGCGAAGAGATCCGTGCAGTGGGCGAGTGGCTGAACGACCTGACGCACGGCCTGCAGTTTCGCGCCACGTCCATGCACACCGCGCCGCCGAGCAGCCTCGAGGGCATCGAGCGGTACCTGGGATCCGGCCTCATCCGGGGCATCGGCCCGGTGTTCGCGCGCAAGCTCGTGGAGGCGTTCGGCGACAGCGTCTTCGAGGTGATCGACAGCGAGCCCGGCCGGCTGCGCGAGGTGGGCGGCATCGGCCCCGGCAGGGCCGCTCGGATCGTGGAGGCATGGTCCGGGCAGAAGGTCATCCGCGACATCATGGTGTTCCTCTACGCGCACGGCGTCGGCACGTCGCGCGCCGCGCGGATCTACAAGACCTATGGCGCCGATGCCATCGCGATCATCACGAAGAACCCCTACCGCCTGGCGCGCGACATCCGCGGCATCGGCTTCGTCACCGCCGACGCCCTCGCGCGCAAACTCGGCATCGAAAAGACCGCCGCCATCCGCGCCCGGGCCGGCATCGCCTACGCGCTCATGCAGGCCGTTGACGAAGGCCAGTGCGGCCTTCCACGCGAGCAACTCGTCGAGGCGGCCACGAAACTGCTCGACGTGCCTGGCGAGATCGTCGATGCCGCGCTCGCGGCCGAACTCGAGGAGGGCGCCATTGTCGCGGATGCTGCTGGTGGCCGCGAGTGCATCTTCCTGTCGTGGCTGCACACGATGGAGCGGCAGCTGGCCGGCACGATTCGATCGCTCGCGGAGGGCGCGCCGCCCTGGCCGGCCATCGACGTCGTGAAAGCGGTCGAGTGGGTCGGGCGGAAGCTCGAGCTCGACCTGGCCGACCGGCAGCGCGACGCCGTGGGCCGGGCCGCCGCGTCGAAGACGCTCGTCATCACGGGCGGCCCCGGCGTCGGCAAGACCACGATCGTGCGGGCAATCCTCGCGATCCTGGGCGCGAAGCGCGTGAAGGTGCTGCTGTGCGCGCCGACGGGCCGGGCGGCGAAGCGCCTCGCCGAAGTCACCGGCCTCGAGGCGAAGACGATTCACCGCCTGCTCGAGGTGAATCCCGCCGACGGCCGCTTCCGCCGCGGGCCGTCGAACCCGCTCGACTGCGACCTGCTCGTGGTCGACGAAACGTCGATGGTCGACGTGCCGCTCATGCACGCGCTGGTCCGCGCCGTGCCTTCGCGGGCGGCGCTGATCTTCGTCGGCGACGTCGACCAGTTGCCGTCGGTCGGGCCCGGCCGGGTGCTCGACGACATCATCGGCTCCGGCGCCGTTCCCGTTGTCCGCCTCACCGAGGTCTTCCGCCAGGCCGCCCGAAGCCGCATCGTCGTCAACGCCCACCGCGTGAACCGCGGCGAGATGCCGGAGCTGCAGGCCTCGCCGGACACGCTTGCGGACTTCTACTTCGTCGAGATCGAGAGCCCGGAGGACGGCCTCGCGAAGATCATCCAGATCGTGACCGAGCGCATTCCCCAGCGGTTCGGCCTCGACGCCGTGCGCGACGTCCAGGTGCTCAGCCCGATGAACCGCGGGGCCATCGGCGCGCGATCGCTCAACGTCGAGCTGCAGAAGGTGCTCAATCCGCACCCGCCGCAGGCTGTCCAGCGTTTCGGTTCCACCTTCGCGGTTGGCGACAAGGTGATGCAGATCGAGAACGACTACGACAAGGACGTCTACAACGGCGACATCGGGTTTCTGGCCGCCATCGACCAGGAGTTCGGCGATGTGACCATCGCCTTCGACGGCCGGCCCGTGCTCTACGGCGCGCACGAGCTCGACCAGATCGTCCTCGCCTATGCCACCACCGTGCACAAGGCGCAGGGCTGCGAGTACCCGGCCGTGGTGATCCCGGTGACGACGCAGCATTACCCGATGCTGCAGCGGAACCTGATCTACACCGGCATCACTCGGGGGCGGAAGCTGGTCGTGCTCGTGGGGCAGAAAAAGGCGCTGGCGATGGCCGTGCGCGGGTCGAGGTCCGTGCGCCGATGGTCGAAGCTCGGAGAGTGGCTCCGTTCGGGCGGCTCGCCATGAGACGAACCGCCGCCACGCTCACCCTGCTCGGGTGTCTGGTGGGTGCCGATACCGGAGCGAATGGCCGGATCGGGCCCGCGGAGCAGACCTCGCGCCCGTACCCGCTGTACCGGGTGAACGTCGCGGGCGCCAGGCGCATCGCCCCCGCCGCCGTCGTGCGGATCGCGGGGTTGAAGGTCAACACCCAGGTCACGACGCTCGACGTCGAACGCGCCCGGCAGCGCCTGATCGACTCGGGCCTGTTCAGCAGCATCGGCTACCGGTTCTCGATGGCCGGCTACTCCCTCATCGTCACGTTCGACGTCGAAGAACCCCCGTGGGATGCCCGCGTCCTGCTCGACAACTTCGTGTGGTTCACAGACGACGAACTGACGCGGGCCATCGCCAGGGAACTGCCGACGTTTGCGGGCTACGCGCCGTCGCTTCCGCGCAGCCTGCTGCAGGTGACGCGCGCCCTGCAGGGGCACCTCGATGGAGCCGGCATCAAGGGTACCGTCAGCTACGTCGCCGCCAGCGGCGGCGACAGCACGGTCAGCGCATACCGGTTCCGCGTCGACCTGCCGACGCCGCTGATCGTGTGCGCAGTGGATCTGGAGGGCGTCTCGCCGCTGTCGGCCGACGGCGCCAGGGACCGCGTGCGGTTGGTCGTCGGACAGGACTACTCGCGGGAGTTTGTCGCGCGCGCGATGGACGTGAACCTGCTCCCGTTCTTCCTTGAACGGGGTTTCGCGAGGGCCGGGGTGACCGCCATCCGCGCGAGGCCCGCCTCGCCGAACGACGCGGCGTGCTCGGGCGGAGTCCGGGTGACGGTGGCGGTCCACGAGGGGTTCGCCTACTCGTTCGCGGGGGCCCGGTGGTCCGGAAACGAGGAATTCCAGTCCTTGGACCTCGACAACCGGCTTGGCCTGATGCCGGGCGCCCTGTTGAACATGCGGTTGTTCGACGCCGGACTTCAGGCCGTTCGGGATGCGTATTCGCGAAAGGGCTACATCGCGGCCAGGACCGCGCACATCTTCAGTTTTGACGATCAGGCCCGGTCGGCGGCGGCGGCGATCACGATCGTCCGAGGCCCGCAGGCCAGAATGGGTCTGCTCGAGATTGCGGGTCTGCCCGACGATGCCGCGGCGCGGCTGCGCGAGTCGTGGTCCCTGGCACAGGGCGCCGTCTACGACGGGATCTACGTGCGCGACTTCCTGAAAGCCGCGGGGGACGCGTTCCCGGCCGTCTTCCGGGAGTTTCCCAACGTCAGCGTGCAGGTCGGTTTCCGTGGGGACGCCGGCATCGTGACCGTCTCGCTCACGTTCGCTCGGCAGATCAGTGACTCAACGGACGTGCCGACCCGGGCGCCCGCGCAGGCTCCGCCTGAGGCGTACGAGCGCCAGGACGACACGTCCCAAGGCAGCGATGGCGAGGAAGAGAAGACGGTGACGCTGCGCCGGACACGACTCGCCGCCAGTCACCTCGAGTCCGCCTTCGACTTCATCGCTCAGGACAACGCACACGCGGCTGGCGCCGTCGTCGATCGGATCCTCTCGGCCGTCGAGGCCCTGGCGCGGCACCCGGAGATGGGCCGCAGCGGTCGCGTGCCCCGCACACGAGAACTCGGCATCACCGGGACGCCGTTCATCGTGGCGTATCGTGTCCGCAAGGATCACATCGAGGTTCTTGCCGTCCAGCACGGCGCCCGCCGGTGGCCGGAGAGATCCCGAGAGTGCGGTGTCTGAACAGGATCCTCGATCCGACTTGCCGCGTCAGCGTCAACGGTACACCCCGGGGACTGAGAACGCACGTCATGTTCACCCGGCCACCGCGCCAGCACGGCGTCACGCGCTGATGCGCCCTATGGTCCCGGCGGCTCCGTCGAGGACCGGGCATTTCGGGGCGGATCCCGCCGCGACACCCACGCGACGCTATCATGACGGCCTGCGGTGCCCCCGTGTCGCGGCTGTCTCCACGGCCGCCAATCGACGGCCCGCGCCACGTGTCCGCTGAAGGGGAGGATGCTCATGATCTCGAGAACAACCGCCGGAGCCGCGGCGACCGTGCTGGCCATCATGGTACTGCTCTGGCCCGGAGCTGGCCGCGCAGCGGGGCAGCCTGCGGCGGGCGTCGACGTGGCCGCCGTCAAGGCCCGCATGGACGCGGCGGCAGCGGCCGGCGACCTCGCGAGGGCCGCGTCCCTTGCCGGACAGCTGGTGGACGCCACCGAGCCCGCACACGTGGAGGCGCTCTACGCTGCGGCACAGCTCCACGCGAGGCTCGGTCATCGCGAGCAGGCCTACCTGTTCCTGGCACGCGCCGTCGGAGCGGGCTTTCCCGACCGCGGCCGGCTGCTGCGCGACGAGGCCTTCGCGCCTCTTCGTGACGAGGACCTGTTCAAGTCCCTTGCCCGGCGGGCGTGGGCGCGCGGGTACACCGGGCTGCTCGAGCGCCCGGACCGCGAGGACGTCCAGAGGTCGCCCGAGATCATGAAGGCCCTCGCGTTCAGGCCCGGCGAGCGCGTCGCGGACATTGGCGCCGGCACCGGCTACTTCACGTTCCAGGTCGCCGACGCCGTCGGGCCGGACGGCCGCGTGATGGCGCTCGACATCGCCCCCGAGATGCTGGAGCACCTCGACTTCCGCGTGAAGGCGCGGAAGTCCGTCAACGTCACCCTGCGGCGGGTCGCGAGCGAGGATCCGCAACTCGAGCCGGGAAGCGTCGACACGATCCTGATGATTGACGCCATCCACTACGTCAAGGACCGCACGGCCTACGCGAAGAAACTCCTGCCGGCGCTCGCACCCGGCGGGCGCGTCGTCATCATCGACTATCGCCCGAAGCCCATGTCAGAGCGGCCGTGGGGCCCGCCGCCCGAGCAGCAGTTTCCGAAGGAGCAGATGGACGGGGAGATGGCAGCCGCTGGCTTCACGGTGCTGAAGTCCTTCGACTTCCTTCCCGAGCAGTTCTTCGTGATCTACGTGCCGAAGTAGCGCCTTGGGGTCGTGCCCGCGTACGGCCCCCGATCCAGCCGGCGCCGGCGCCCCTGCGAGTCGATCCTGGCGCGGCACGGCTGGAGGCAGAACGGCGACATCATCAAGCCGTTCGACGGGCGGCGCGTCACCGATTCCTTCCCGCTGCAGAACGGCCCGTCATCTGACCTCGCCACCCGGCAGTGCTGGGGGGAGTGGCCGCGCGACGAGCCGGATCGCGAGCCCGAGGAACCACAACAGTGGCACGTATCCGAGGCGGTTGACGAGCGACGGCGGCCCGTAGTGGTGCGGCAGGTCCCAGCAGGCCGCGACGCCGATTGCCACGGCCATCAACGAGCAGACGCCAGCCAGAACGCGGCGCCTCGCGATCAGCCGCCCGCCGAGCACCGCGAACCAGGCCCCCGCCAGGACGAGGATGCCGTACTCCAGCGGAAACCTGGTGGCGTTGTCGGTTGTGATATCGTCGAGCGCCAGCCACGAGAACAGCAGGACGACCAGTGAAACCGCTCCGGATCCACGCATGCCCGGGCCCTCCCTGACGCGCCAGGCCGCTACTTCTTCCAGATCGCGCCGACGCCCAGCGCCCAGAGCTTCTTGTTCAGCGCCGGAATCTCCTCTGAGGTCAACTGGTCCGCGCGGGCCTTCAGCGCCGACCACTCGCCGTTCATCTGGGCGAGCCGATCGAGCGAGGGCTGATTGACGCCGGGCAGGTCGCTTTCCGCGTGGTTGATCAGGAACAGGTAGTTGGCCGTGAACCTGTTCGGGAAGTTCTCCACGTCGTCGTAGGCCCGTGATCGGCGCTGGACCATCTCGTCGTCCCACGCCTTGAGCTTCTTGAGCACAGCCTCGCCGTCGCGCTTGACCGACGCGTACTCGTCGCCCGGCGGCAGAGCCGCGAGAACCGCCTCGAGCTGCTTCTGCTGGTCGTACAGGCTGTTCACCAACCGGTGCATCGCGGCCACTTCGCGCTCCATGCCCGACATCACTTTGTGATACTCCCCGTAGGCCTGGGCGCTGGTCGAGTACAGCGGATTGGCCAGGATCTCCGCGTCGGTTTCGGACTTCTTGCCACCGACCTTCAACGTGAAGCGGTACCTGCCCGGAATCGCCTTGTGCCCCCGGTAGCTGCCCTCGATGAACACGCCAGGCACGCCCGTGATCGTCGGGTGGCGCATGTCCCACACGAACCGGTTCAGCCCCTTCGACGCCGGCAGCACGGGATCCGCGCTCGGGCCGCCGTCCCACTTCTTGAAGTCCTCGTTCTTCTTCGACGAGAACGTACGGACGGTGTTGCCGGAGGCATCCGCAATCTCGAGCGTGACCTCGTTGGTTTTCTCCAGCTCGGGCAACCGATAGTAGAGCGTAATCCCGTTCGCCGGGTTCACGCCGCGCGTGGGATGGGCCCCGGTGAAGTCCTTCTCGGGGTTGTTCAGGTCGCTTCCGCCGTTGACGAGATACGCGTTGCCCGGCCGATACAGGACGAAGGCGGGCGCATCCGCCTTGTACTGCCGGACCAGCGCGAGATCGTCCAGAATCCAGAAAGACCGGCCTGACGTGGCCGCAATCAGGTTCCCCTGATGGACGCGCAGGTCGGTGATCGGCGTGTTCGGCAGATTCAACTGGAAGGGCAGCCAGTCACGGCCGCCGTTCCAGGAGGCAAACACGCCAAGTTCGGTGCCCGCGAAGAGCAGGTCGCGCCTGACATCGTCCTCGCGCACGACCCTGGTGAACGCGTTGGCGGGAATGCCCCTGTCGATCTTCGTCCACGTCGCCCCGTAGTCTGTGGTCTTGTAGAGCCCCGGAGCATGATCGTTGAACTTGTAGCGCGTGGTGGCGATGTAGGCCGTCGCCTTGTCGAACGGCGAGACGTCGATGGCGTTGATCAGGCACTCCGCGAGCCCTTTCGGCGTGACGTTGGTCCATGTCGCGCCGCCGTCGCGCGTCAACTGGACCAGGCCGTCATCGCTCCCCGTCCAGATCACACCCTTCTCGTGGGGCGATTCCGCCACGTAGGCCAGCGTGCCGTAGTTCTCGGCGCCGACCGCCTCGTTGGTGTACGGGACGCCCGGCGTGCCCTGCTTCTCCTTCTCGTTCCGCGTGAGATCGGGCGAGACCTCCTTCCACGTCCTGCCCTTGTCCGTTGTCTTCAGCAGGAACTGGGCGCCGTGGTAGAACGTGTCCGGTTCGTGCCGGCTCCAGATGATGGGCGCGTTCCAGTTGAAGCGGTACTTCATGTCCTTGGCGTCCATGCCGAGGTACTGAATCGGCGCCGCCATGATGTTCGTGCCCGCCGTGGCCTGCGTGTCGATCACCTCGATCGTGCCCTGGTAGCTGCCGCCCAGCACGTAGCGGGGATTGTCGGGGTCGAAGGCCAGGAACGCACTCTCTCCGCCGGCAGACGCCTTCCAGCTCGCCGTGGTGATGCCCCCGCTGCCCAGTTCGCGGCTCGCGATGACGACCGACGAGTTGTCCTGCTGGCCGCCGTAGACGCGGTACGGGAACTGGTTGTCCACATTGATCCGGTAGAACTGCGCCGTCGGCTGGGTATCCTGCGAACTCCAGCTCTTGCCCGCATCGAGGGTGATCGCCCCGCCGCCGTCGTTCGCGATGATGAAGTTGCGCGGATTGTCCGGGTTGATCCACATGTCGTGGAAGTCGCCATGCGTGCCCTCCAGCGTCTGCCAGGTCTTTCCGGAATCGACCGAACGCAGGGCAGGGGCGCTCAGCACGTAGATCGTGCGCTCGTCCTGCGGATCGATGAAGAGCTCCGTGTAGTACCAGGCGCGCTGGATCAGGCGGGGCTCGCTCGTCACCTGGCTCCACGTCTTGCCGGCGTTGGTCGATACGTACAGGCCCCGTTCGTCCTTCGCCGAATCGCTCTCGATCAGGGCGTAGACGGTCTCGGGGTTCGACCGGCTGACGGCGATCGCCATCTTGCCCATCTCCTTGGGCAGGCCCTCCGTCAGCTTCTCCCAGGTCTCGCCGGTGTCGGTCGACTTGTACAGGCCCCTGCCGGGCCCGCCGCTGATGACCTGCCAGGGCAGACGGCCGTGCTCCCACATCGCCGCGTAGAGAATGCGCGGGTTGGTCGCGTCCATCGACAGTTCTGCGGCACCGGTCTTGTCGTCCACGGACAGCACGCGCTTCCAGGTCGTGCCGCCGTCGGTGGACTTGAACACGCCCCGCTGTGACGAGGGGCTGTACAGGGCGCCCTGGGCCGCGACAAACACGGTGTCCGGATCCTTCGGGTGCACGACGATGCGCGAGATGTGCTGTGTCTGCTCAAGGCCGATGTGCGTCCAGGTCTTGCCGGCATCCGTGGACCGGTACACACCGTCTCCGTGGTGCGTCATCACTCCCCGGGGCGCGTGTTCGCCCATGCCGACATACACGACGTTCGGATCGCTCTCCGCCACGGCGACAGCCCCCACCGAGCCGGTCTTGAAGTAGCCATCAGAGACGTTCCGCCACGTGAGGCCCATGTTGCCGGTCTTCCACAGTCCGCCGCCGGTCGTGCCCGTGTAATAGGTCTTCGAATCGCCGACCACGCCGGTCACCGCCACGGACCGTCCGCCGCGGAATGGCCCAATCGAACGCCACTGCACCGGCTTGAAGGCGGTGTTCAGGTCCTCCGCAGCTGGAGGCGCAACCTGCGCGGACACCCCGACGACGCCGAGGCACAGG
>JAWOGY010000097.1:0-18095 GCA_046496425.1 Vicinamibacterales bacterium | reverse complement strand
CAGCAAGTCCCGCACTTCCAGCTCCACCAGGTCCAGCAGCTCCGGGTCGTCGACCGCGTCCACCTTGTTCAGCGCCACCACCAGGCACGGCACCTCGACCTGCCGCGCCAGCAGCACGTGCTCCCGCGTCTGCGGCATCGGCCCGTCGGTCGCTGCCACCACCACGATCGCCCCGTCCATCTGCGCCGCGCCCGTGATCATGTTCTTGATGTAGTCGGCGTGCCCCGGGCAGTCCACGTGCGCATAGTGCCGCTTCGCCGTCCCATACTCCACGTGCGACGTCGCGATCGTCAGGATCTTCGTCTCGTCCCGCCGCCCCTGCGATTCCGACGCCTTCGCCACCTCGTCATACGGGATGTACTTCGCCCACCCCTTCGACGCCGACACCTTCGTCAACGCCGCCGTCAGCGTCGTTTTGCCGTGGTCAATGTGCCCAATCGTGCCCACGTTCACGTGCGGCTTGGACCGATCGAATTTTTCCTTCGCCATGGCTCTATCCCGTCGCTTGGAAGTTGCGGCCTCCCGCGGGAGGCGACGTTAACGCCGAAACACCCTCTCGTCTGCCCGCCTTCGCTCGCTGCGACGGGCCTGCCGAGCCGTAGCTCACGATGCGGTCCGACTTCGCAACGGTCCGGCCAGCGACCTTCCTCCCGCCGCTCCGTCGCGACAGCCTTCGCACGCATCGTGAGCGAAGGCTGGAGCCGATGACCGGGATCGAACCGGTGACCTCGTCCTTACCAAGGACGCGCTCTACCGACTGAGCTACATCGGCCGACGACACCCCGGAAGTCTGGAGCGGGAGACGGGGATCGAACCCGCGACCAACAGCTTGGAAGGCTGTGACTCTACCACTGAGTTACTCCCGCCTTCGTTACGCTCCGGCTCTCAACACCCTCCTCGCGTCGCTACGTCGCCCGGCTTGCCATGACGAAGCTCGAAGCGTCATCGTGGCCCGCCTTCGCTCGTTGAACCCATCCACCCAACGAGCTGCGGCGCCTGGCTTGCCTAGCCGTAGCTCGCGATGCGGTCCGACTTCGCGACGGTCCGGCCAGTGATCTTCCTCCCGTCGCTACGTCGCGACAGCCTTCGCGCGCATCGTGAGCGAAGGCTGGTGGGGAGGGGAGGATTCGAACCTCCGAAGGCGCTGGGCCGACAGATTTACAGTCTGTTGCATTTGACCGCTCTGCAACCTCCCCGACCTCGTTCCGCGAGACGCCTGACACGGCAACCGGTGGAGCTGGCGGAGGGATTTGAACCCACGACCCGCTGATTACAAATCAGCCGCTCTACCGGACTGAGCTACGCCAGCCAGACGAATCTGCAAGTGTAGCACGTTGCATGCCAGCGCACAACCGCCACGGCGGCCAAGCCGGAGCCCCGCGAAACGGTGACGGGACAGGCGAAGCCCGCCTTCCCGGGACGGCCCGGCCGGGGCGCAACTTCTGATTATACTGCGGATTTCGTGCCGGCTGGAACTGCCGCCGCTAGCCGCCGGAGCGGGCGCGCCGCTGGCGGACGGCCTCGAAGAGCACGACCGCCGCCGCCGCCGACACGTTCAGGCTGTCCACGTGCCCGCGCATCGGGATCGACGCCAGCCGGTCGCAGGACTCCCGGACCAGGCGCCTCAGCCCCTGTCCCTCGGCGCCGAGCACAAGGGCCGTGGGCTGCGTGAGATCGATCTGGTCGTAGGTCTCCCGCGCCTCCCCGGCGAGGCCGACGGTCCAGACGCCCGAGTCCTTGAGTTCCCCGATCGCGCGCGAGATGTTGACGACCGTCGCCACCTTGACGTGTGCAAGGGCGCCGGCCGAGGCCTTGGCGGCCGCCCCGTCGAGGCGCGCGGCATGCCGCTCCTGGCGCACCAGGCCGTCCGCGCCGGCCGCGTCCACGGTCCGCAGGATCGCCCCCACGTTGTGCGGATCCTCGATGCCGTCGAGCACGACGACGAGCGGCGGCCCCTGGGCCGACGCGACCAGATCCTGCACCGAGTAGTCGGGCGCCGCGGCGAGCTCGGCGACAACGCCCTGGTGCACGCCTCCGCGGGCGGCCCGGTCCAGTTCCTGGGCTGCGACCAGCCGGACGGGCACCTGGCGTGCGTTCGCCGCGGCCCGCACCTCGCGCACGCGCTCGCGCGCCGCGCCGTCCACGCGCAGCTCGCGGACGCGGCCCGTTTTCAGCGCTTCCAGGACGGGGTTGATTCCGTAAATGAGCATGACCTTTGTCAGAATACAGAAGACAGGAGGGCCCACTGGCGATTGTCAGAAGCAACGAAGCCAGAAGGGTACAAGCTGCACCGGCGGTCCTCCCTCTGGCTTCTGGCTTCTGCCTTCTACTCTTCCCCGCGCTCGAGCCAGCGCGCGAAGAGCGCGGCCCGCTCCCGGCACCCGACGACGTGCGCCAGCCCGCACTCCGCGGGCAGCTCCGCCCCCCGATCGATCGCCGGTACCGCCAGGTCGAGCTCAGGCCCGCCCGCCTCGCCGGTCAGCGCCACGCGGATCGGGTGGAACAGGGACTTGCCCTTCTGCCCGGTCGCCGCCTTCACACGTCCGGCGGCGGCGCGGAACGATTCGCGATCGAGGCGCGGCTCGCCTGCCACCTCCCGCGCGAACGCCGTGATCACGTCCCGCGCGCCCGGCTCGTTCAGCACCTCCTGGACCCCGGGGAGCGCACAGGCCCTGGCCGGATCGAACTCGAAGAGAAACGCCAGGCGCGAGGCCACCTGCTCGATCCGATCCACCGACCCGCTCACCATCGGGACAACGGTCTCGAGATACGCGCGCGCCTGCGCCGTGTCGCCCCGCACGAATCCGGCGCTCACGAGGTACGGGAGCGCCAGATCGGCAAGGCGGACCGGGTCCGCCGCGCGCAGGTAGTGACGATTGGCCCACGCGAGTTTCTCGATGTCGAACACCGCCGCGCTGTGGCCCACGTCCTCGAGCGCGAACCGGCGGGCCAGTTCAGGCGCCGGCAGCAGTTCGTCGCCGCCTCCAGGCGACCAACCGAGCAGGGCGAGGTAGTTCACGAGCGACTCGGGCAGGTACCCGCGGCTTCTGAACTCGGCCACCGACGTGGCGCCGTGCCGCTTCGAAAGCGGCGTGTGATCCGGGCCGAGCACGAGCGCGAGGTGGGCGAAGACGGGCGGCTCGAACTTCAGCGCTTCGTACAGCAGCACCTGGCGGGGCGTGTTCGAGATGTGGTCCTCGCCCCGGACCACGTGCGTGATCTCCATCAGCGCGTCGTCGACGACCACGGCGAAGTTGTACGCGGGGTTGCCGTCGGACCGGACGAGCACCGGGTCGCCGATGACCTCCGTCTCGAACTGGACCGTGCCGCGCACCACATCCTGAAACGACACCGTCCGGTCCGGCGGCACGCGGAATCTCACCACCGCGGCCTGGCCCTGCGCGATGCGCGCGGCCGTGTCCTCCGGCGCGAGGTCCCGGCAGCGCCCGGCGTATTGCGGCGGCCGTCCGGCGTCCAGGGCGGCGCGCCGATCGGCCTCCAACTGCTCGGCCGAACAGAAGCAGTGGTACGCGTGACCGTGCTCGATGAGTTCGCCGGCGTACGACCGGTAGAGATCCAGCCGCTCCGACTGCCGGTACGGCCCATGCGCGCCGCCGACATCGGGGCCCTCGTCCCAGTCGAGGCCGAGCCAGCGCAGGTCCTCGAGGATGCCCCGTTCGGACTCGCGGGTCGACCGCTCGACGTCGGTGTCCTCGATCCGCAGGACGAACGTGCCGCCGCGCCCGCGCGCGAGGAGCCAGTTGAAGAGCGCCGTCCGCGCGTTGCCGACGTGCAGGAGTCCGGTGGGGCTCGGCGCGAAGCGCAGTCGCATGGCGATCTCCGATCCCTACCCGCGCCCGGCGACGAGCACGACGGCATGGACGGCCATCGCCTCGCCGCGGCCGATGGCGTCGACGCCCTCGTTTGTCTTGCCCTTGACGCTGATGCGCGCCGGCTCGATGCCCAGCACGGCGGCCAGGCTGGCGCGAATGGTCTCGACGTGCGGCGCAAGCCTCGGGCGCTCGGCGACGACCACCGCATCGACGTTGACGATGTCGTACCCGGCCTCGCCCGCGAGCGACACGGCGTGCGCGAGCATCGCCAGGCTCGAGGCGCCTTCCCAGCGGGGATCGGTGTCGGGGAAATGCCGGCCGATGTCGCCCTGCGCGATCGCGCCGAGCATCGCGTCGGTGATGGCGTGCGCGAGGACGTCGGCGTCCGAGTGGCCGGCCAGGCCCTTGTCGGCGGGCACGGTCACGCCTCCGAGGATGAGCGGCCGGCCTTCGACGAGGCGATGCAGGTCGTATCCGATCCCGACCCGCGTGTGCGCCGGCGCGCGCTCCCCGCGGGCAATCGCTTCCGCCGTCCTGAGGTCCGTCATCGTGGTGATCTTCAGATTGGTCGGCTCTCCGGGGACGATCCTCACCGGGAAACCCGCGGCCTCGGCAAGGGCCGCTTCGTCGGTGGCCACCTCCTCGCCCCGGCCCGCATCGATGGCTGCGGCGAGCACGTCTCGGCGGAAGGCCTGTGGCGTCTGGGCCAGGAACACCCGGTCGCGAGGCACCGTCCGTTCGACAACGACCGTCCCCCCGCTCCCGGCGGATGTCAGCTTCACGGTGTCGCTCGATGGAAGCGCCGCCAGCGCCGCGCCCGACTCCGCCGCGGCGTCAATCGTGCGCGAGACCAGGTCGGCGCTCGCGAACGGGCGGGCCGCGTCGTGAATGACGACGATGTCCGCCAGGCCGCGAACCGCTTCGAACCCGAGCCGCACCGAGTCCTGCCGCCGCGCGCCGCCCGCGACGATGCGCGTCGGCTTGCCGGGGACGCCGAGATCCAGGGGCGGGCCGGCGGCCAGCTCGGGCGGCAGGACGACGACGATCTCGTCGATGCGATCGTGCTCCGCGAACAGCCTGACCGAGCGGCGGAGCATCGACTCCCCGCCGACCGTCAGCAGCTGTTTGGGCACCGACGCGCCCAGGCGCGCGCCCCGCCCACCGGCCGCCACGATGGCTGCTACCCGCATGTTGGCTCACCCACCAGTCCGTCTCCGGGCCTCCAGCGTACTCGGCCAGGCGCGCGGCTGTCATGTCCAGCACCCGGCTCGATGTCTATGCCGACGGCCATGTGCCCCTGGCGCGCTCGATGCTCTCGACGCGGCGGCTGATGATGGCGTGCACGTCGGCTGCCAGCGCCCGCGCATCGTCGATGGACGGGTGCTCGGCGCGGGCGGCGGCGTCAATCGGCGGATGGACCGCCAGCGTGACGTCCCCGGGCGCCACCGTGAGGCGGCCCTTGCGCATCACGTGCCGCGTGCCGGCAATCGACAGGGGCACGATGGAGAGCCCGGCCTCGATGGCCAGCATGAACGACCCCGCCTTGAACCGCCCGACCCTGCCGTCGGCGCTCCGCGTGCCCTCCGGAAAGATGATGAGCGACAGACCCTCGACGACCAGTCCGCGCCAGCGGCGCAGGATGCCGGCCCGGTCCGGGTTGCGGCGGTCGACCAGCAGGTGGCCCGTCCGGCGCAGGTGCCAGCCGAGGAACGGAAACGACCCGAGCGACTCCTTGGCGATGATCCGCAGCTGGTACGGAAGCCACCAGAAGATGACCGGGATGTCGTAGATGCTCTGGTGATTCGACACGAAGATGTACGTTTTGCCGGGCTCGAGCGCCTCGAGTCCCTCGACGCGAACCCGCACGCCGGTTGTCAGGAGAATCAGGCGCGCCCACAGCCGGGCGCAGCCGTGCGCGAAATGCCCGGTCCGGTCGAACAGGCTGGACGCGAGCGAGACCGTGCCGAGGACGACGGTATACATGCCGATCGCGGGGATCAGGAAGAAGACCGTCCGCCACCAGTGGAACGGGGGGATGTTCACAACGGCTGCTGCGCGGGCGGCGGAGCCGCGGGCCTGGTCCGGGCCCTGGCCTCGTCACGATCGGGCGCCGCGGCCGGCGCCGTGCCGCCCGCCTCGATGTGGCGCCCGAAGATCATCTTGCCCGCGGTGGTCTGCAGCACGCTCGTCACGACGATGTCGATGGTCTTGCTGATCATCCGGCGCGCGTTGTCGACCACCACCATGGTGCCGTCGTCGAGATAGGCGACGCCCTGGTTGTACTCCTTGCCTTCCTTGAGGACGAAGACCTTCATCACCTCGCCGGGCAGCACGACCGGCTTCATCGCGTTGGCGAGATCGTTGATGTTGAGCACGCCGACGCCGCGCAGCTGCGCCACCTTGTTCAGGTTGAAGTCGTTGGTCACGATCTTCCCCTGCAGCGCCCGGGCGAGTTCGATGAGCTTCAGGTCGACCTCGCGCACGTCGGGGAAGTCCATGTCCGACACCACCACCTCGACGCCGGTCATCTTCTGGATCTTCTGGAGAATATCCAGGCCTCTGCGGCCGCGGTTCCGCCGCATCGTGTCGCTGGAGTCGGCGACCTGCTGCAGTTCCTTCAGCACGAACTGGGGCACGACCAGCGTGCCGTCCAGAAAGCCGGTCTCGCAGATGTCCGCCACGCGCCCGTCGATGATGACGCTCGTGTCGAGGATCTTGTGCCGGCGCTGCGGCGCGGCGGCGCGGAACAGCGTGACCAGCCTGGAAGGCTCGAGCCACTCGCCGCGGCGGGCGCCGATGACAAAGCCCATGTACGGGAACAGCAGGTCGACAACGCGATGGAAGAAGGTCCAGCGGGGGTCGTCCGTGACCAGCATGGCGCGGTCGATCAGGCCCGCGAACAGCAGGCCGAGCGCCGCCCCGAGGACCGCGCCGAGTATGCGCGGCACGTTGACGTCGGCCAGCCGCGACTCCAGGACGATGGCGACCGCCGCCAGCGCGGCGCCGAAGCCCGCGTTGACCGCGACGCCCCACGGGAGGGGCTGGACCGCCGTCGCCGTGTACGTGACGCCGACCAGGAACAAGAGCCGGGCAAGTATGAACCAGGCCATGCGGCCTCCGTGTATCCCTGCACTATAACGGGGTCGGGCCAGGATCAGGCAAGAAGATGCTCGAGCGCCTCCCTGACGCTCCGGACCCCGACCAGCGCGCACGCCGTGCCGGCAAACCCCGGGTCCTTCGCATCGATGTTCGCCGCGGGCATGATGCACCGCGAGAATCCCATCTGCTCCGCCTCCCGCACGCGCCGGGCGGCGTGCGCCGTGGCGCGCACCTCGCCGGCCAGTCCGACTTCACCGAAGACCGCCGTTCCCTGCGCGATCGGCCGGTTCCGGAAGCTCGACGCGACGGCGGCCACGACCGCGAGATCCACGGCCGGCTCGTCGACGCTGATGCCCCCGGCCAGGTTCACGTAGACGTCGTCCCCGCCGAGTGCAAGGCCCGCCCGCTTCTCCATCACGGCCAGCAGGAGCGACAGCCGGGTCTGGTCCAGGCCGACCGCCGTGCGCTTGGCGTACCCGTATGCACTGGTGCTCACCAGCGCCTGCACCTCGACGAGAATCGGGCGCGTGCCCTCGATGCAGCAGAGGACGGCCGACCCCGGGCTGTCAACCGGGCGCTCGGCGAGGAACATGGCGGAGGGGTTCGGCACGGGCTTGAGGCCCCCCGCGGTCATCTCGAAGACGCCCAGCTCGCTCACGGCGCCGAACCGGTTCTTGGCCGCCCGGACGATGCGGTGGGCATGCTGGCGCTCGCCCTCGAAATAGAGCACCGTGTCGACGATGTGCTCGAGGGCCTTCGGGCCGGCGAGGCTGCCTTCCTTCGTGACGTGGCCGACGAGGAACGTCGGAACGTTTTGCGCCTTCGCCGCGAAGAGCAACTGCGTCGCGGCCTCCCGGACCTGGCCGATGCTGCCCGGCGCCGACTGCATTTTCGTCGAGAACACCGTCTGAATGGAGTCGACAATCACCAGGGCCGGCGCGAGCCGGGTCATCTCCTCGAGCACGCGCTCGAGGCAGGTTTCGGCGAGCAGATAGAGCGGGGCGTCGCCGACGCCGAGGCGCTCGCCCCGGGACTTCACCTGGTGCTCGGATTCCTCGCCCGAGCTGTACAGCACCGGCCCGGCCGTTCGGGCGATGTAGGCCGCGGTCTGCAGCAGCAGAGTGGACTTGCCGATGCCCGGCTCGCCGCCGAGCAGCACCAGGGAGCCGGGCACGATGCCGCCGCCGAGGACGCGGTCGAACTCGTCGATGCCCGTCGTGATTCTGGCGGCGGTCGACGAGACGATGTCGGCATAGAGCCTGGCGCCGCCGCCGGCAGGCGCGGTGTAGCGGCCCGCCGCTGAGGGCGCCGCCTCGGGAGCGCGCTCCTCCACGAACGAGTTCCAGGCTCCGCAATCCGGGCAGCGGCCAAGCCACTTCGGCGACTGCGACCCGCACTCCTGACAGGCGAACACGGTCCTGGGCGGCTTCATGGCGCACCCTCGTAGACGCGCGCCACGCGCGGGCCGACGCGGCACAGCAACTCGTACGGAATCGTCCCGACCCACCGGGCCATCTCGCCGACGGTGATCTCGTCGCCGCCCTGGCGCCCGGTGATCACGACTTCGTCGCCGGGCTCCACCGGCATCCCGGTGACATCGAGGGTGATCACGTCCATCGACACGGAGCCGACGATGGGCACGCGGCGGCCGTGCACGAGGACGAAGCCGCGCCCTTCGAGCCGCGTGTCGAGACCATCGGCGTACCCCGCCGGCACGATCGCCATCCTCGTCGGCCGCCGCGCGATGAAACGCCCTCCGTAGCCGATGGACTCGCCGACGCGGACGCCCTTGACGGCCGCCACCCGGCTGCGCAGGCTCATGACAGGCTCGACGGCCACCCTGCCCTCGAATGCCCCTGGCGCGACCCCGTACATCAGCAGGCCGGGCCGGACAAGATCGAACCACGTGGCGGGCTCGGCGAGCAGCGCGCCGCTGTTCGCGGCGTGCTTCACGAAGCCCGTCACGCCGAGCGAAGCGAGCGTCCGCCCGGCGGACTCGAAGTTCCGGCATTGGGTGGCGAAGAGCTCGTCGCCGGGTTCGTCGGCGGTCGCGAAGTGGGTGTACACGCCCGCGAGTTCGAGGTTGGGCGCGGCGAGCACGGCGGGCAGGGTGCGGGCCAGGTTGTCGTGCCGCAACCCCAGGCGGTGCATGCCGGTGTCGATTCCGAGGTGATAAGGGATGCGGACGCCCCGGCGCGCGGCGGCGTCCTGCAGCCGGCGCGCGGCGGCGGGCGTCGAAATGGTCGGCGTCAGGCCCGCGTCGAAGACCTCGTCGAGGCCGCCGAGGCTGAACGGGCCGAAGACCAGGATGGGAACCGTGAGCCCGGCCTCCCGCAGCTCCAGCGCCTCTTCGACGTCCGCGCAGGCGAGCAGCGCCGCCCCGACGGCGACCAGCGTGCGGGCGGACTCCGCAGCGCCGTGGCCGTAGGCGTTCGCCTTGACCACGCCGGCGAGGGCCGGAGCGGCCCCGCCGCCCGGCCGCGCGGCCATGAAGGCGCGGATCGCCCGCGCGTTGCTGGCGAGGGCGGCGAGATCGATGCGCGCGACGGTCTGCCGGGTCACGGTGCTGAGCCGCGCTCGAGGTTTTCGAAACGCGTGAACTCCCGGATGAAGGCCAGGCGGGCGGTGCCGGTCGGGCCATTGCGCTGCTTCGCGACGATGAGCTCGGCGAGCCCCTGGTTTTCCTCGGTCGCCTCGTACATGTCCTCGCGGAAGATCATGACGACCACGTCGGCGTCCTGCTCGAGGGCGCCCGACTCGCGCAGGTCGGACAGCTGTGGCCGCTTGTTGGGCCGCGTTTCGGGCGCGCGGCTCAGCTGCGACAGCACGACGACGGGCACGCTCAACTCCTTGGCGAGCCCCTTCAGGCCGCGCGAGATCGAGGCGAGCTCCGTGACGCGGTTGTCGAAGCGGCCGCGGCCCTGCATCAGCTGGATGTAGTCGATGATGATGAGGTCGAGCCCGTGTTCCGCCTTGAGGCGCCGGGCCTTGGCCCGCATCTCCAGGACGCCGATTGACGCCGAGTCGTCGATGAAGATGCGCGCGCCGCCGAGCACTTCCATCGCATGGGTCAGCTTCGGGAAATCGCGCTCGCCCAGGAACCCGGTGCGCAGGCGGTGCGCGTCGATGCCGGCCTCGGAGGTCAGCATGCGGAGGAACAGCTGCTCCTTCGACATCTCGAGGCTGAAGAAACCGACCGTCATCTTGGTCTTCGTGCCGACGTGCTGCGCGATGTTCAGCACGAGGCTCGTCTTCCCCATCGACGGCCGGGCCGCGACGATGATGAGGTCGGACGGCTGCAGGCCGGCCAGCATCTCGTCGAGCTCGAGAAACCCGGTCGGCACCCCGGTGACGAGCTGCTTGCGCGCGTGGGCCTGCTCGACCACCGCGAAGCTCGCGTTCGCGAGATCGCGCATCGACACGAAGCCCTGGTGGATCGCGCCCTCGGCAATCGCGAAGATCTCGCGCTCCGCCTCGTCGATGATCGTCCCGGCGTCCTCCTCGGCCTGGTAGGCGCTCGAGAGCACCCGGTTGGCCGACTGGATCAGGCTGCGGAGCGACGACTTCTCCTTGACGATCCGGGCGTAGTCCTCGACGTTGACGCCGCGCGGGAGGCCGTCCACCAGCGAGGCGATGTAGGCGGGGCCGCCGACCTGGTCGAGGTCGCCCGAGCGGCCGAGTTCGTCCTTGATGGTGATGAAGTCGATGGCCAGGCCGCGCTCGGCCAGGTCCATCATCTTCGCGAACACGCGGCGGTGGGCGTCGCGGAAGAAGTCGACGTCGGTGACGAACTCAACGGCCCGGTGGATCGCCTCGGCGTCGAGGAGGATCGCGCCGAGCACCGCGCGCTCGGCCTCGAGGTTGTGCGGCAGCGGGCGATCGACGGCGGGGTCGGCCATGAGCGGTTTCGAGTCAGAAGCTAGAATTCAGAAGACAGAATCCAGAAGACAGAATACAGAAGACGGAGAGACGAAGCCAGCAGCCCGACCAGCCAGTATCCGCCGGGCGACGATCGACCTTCTGCCTTCTGTCTCCTGTCTTCTGCCCCCGCCCCGCGGCTATTCCTGCGGGGCGACTTCGAGCGGCGTGACCTTCACCGGAACCTGGGCGACCACGTCTCGGTGAAGCTTGATCCCCACGCTGAAGTCCCCGACCTGCTTGATCGGCTCGGCCAGCTGGATCTTGCGCTTGTCGATGTCGAAGCCCCGTGCGGCGAGCTCCTCGGCGATGTCCGCGGCGGTCACGGACCCGTACAGCGTCTCGTGCTCGCCGACGCGGCGGGCCATGACGCACTCGGCCTGGGCGAGGCGCGCGGCGAGGGCCTCGGCGCCGGCGCGCTCGGCGGCCTCGGCGGCGTCGGCGATCTTCCGCTGGCGCTCGACCACCTTCATGTTGCCCGGCGTGGCCGGCAGCGCCAGCTTGCGCGGCAGCAGGTAATTGCGAGCGTAGCCGTCGGCGACCTTCACGACGTCGCCGCGGCGGCCGAGCTTCTCCACGTGATCACGAAGAATGACTTCCATGACAGTCCACCTAGTCCGTCGAGTAAGGCAGGAGGGCCAGCTGCCGCGCCCGCATGATGGCCGTTTGCAGCTTGCGCTGGTGCATCGCGCACACGCCCGAGATGCGCCGCGGCAGGATCTTCGCGCGCTCCGGCACGAAGGGCAGCAGCATCTTGGCGTCCTTGTAGTCGATGTAGTCGATCTTGTCCACGCAGAACTTGCACACCTTGCGGCGGCGGAACATGCCGCGCCGCGGGCCGCCCTTCTCGGCGCTCCGCCCGTTGCCGCGCGTCTTCGATCCCGAACCGCCCCGTGAGCCTCTTTCTCCAGCCATCGCTACACCTCCGCCCGATCAGTCTGCTCGTCGTCCCCGCCATCGTCATCCGACCGCCGCGACCGCCCGCCGACGGGCAGCCCCCGCGCGATGCGGCGCGCGGTCTCCGCATCGCGGCGCGCGCGCGTCCGATCGGCGAGCCGCAGTTCCTCGTCCACGCGGACGCAGAGGTGCCGGATGACGCTGTCGATGACCTTCAGGCGGCGATCCAGTTCCTTGGTCAGCTCGCCGGATCCCTTGAACACCTCGAGCACGTAGGTGCCCTCGCGGTGCTTGCCGATGCGGAACGCCAGCTTGCGGCGCCCCCAGTTCTCGGTCTTCACCAGTTCGCCCTGGTACCGGGAGATGATCGACTCGACCTGCCCGTGCAGATCGGCGACCTCCTGCTCGGTCGCGTCGGGCGACATGATGTAGATGAGTTCGTACTGCCTGGCTTGACTCATGCGTGCTCCTTCTGGACGTAACGGCCACCGCGCACCCGCGGTGGCAAGGAGTCAGGAGGACGGGTCCTCCGCTCTGTTGTACCGATTCATGGCCGCCTCGATGCCCTCCGCGAGGAACGTTTCCACCGCGTCGGCAGCCCGGGCTATCGCTCGATCCACCTCGTCCCGCTCGTCGTCATCGAACATCGCCAGCACGTGATCCGCAAGGTCGCGCCGCGGGTCGCCTCGTCCGACGCCCACCCGCAACCGCGGGAACCCCTCCGTGCCCAGGTGCCCGATGATCGACTTCAACCCATTGTGCCCGCCGGCCGTGCCCTGCGCCCGCAGGCGCAGCCGACCGAGCGGCAGGTTCACGTCGTCGGCCGCCACCAGAATGGCCGACGGGTCGACCTTGTAGAACCCCGCGACGGCGGCAACGGCCTCGCCGCTCAGGTTCATCATCGTGAGCGGCTTGACCACCAGCAGCGACGCCGGCCCGCGGCCGACTCTGGCGGTCAGCGTTTCGCCCCGGCCGCTCTCGAACACCGCCTGCCCGCGGCGCGCCACTTCGTCGGCCACGGCGAACCCGATGTTGTGCCGCGTCCCCTGATAGCGGCGCCCCGGATTCCCCAGCCCGACGACGACCCGCACTACTTCTCTTCTTCCGCCTTCTCAGGCTTGCCCTTCTTGATGACCTCGGGCTCGGCCGCCGCCGCCGGCGCCGCCGCCACCGCGTCCACCGCCGCCGGCTCGACCGCCGCGCGCGGCGCGACGATGTGGACGAGCATCACGTCGCCGTCGGTCACCGGCCTCCACGTCGGGCTCGTGGCCACGTCGCGCAGACGGATCGCCTGGCCGAGCATCAGTTCCGTGACGTCGAGCTCGATGGCCTCGGGGATGTCCGTCGGCAGGCACTCGACCTCGATCTCGCGGTGGACGATGTCGAGCAGGCCGCCCTGCTGCTTGATGCCCTTCGCCTCGCCCTTCACCGTGACCGGCACCTTCACGATGAGCAGCTTGTCCATCGCGATCCGGTAGAAATCCACGTGCAGCAGGCGCCGCGTGAGGGGATCGACCTGATACTCGCGCATCAGCACCCTGACGTCCTCGCTGCCCACCTTGAGGCCGATGAGCGTGTTCACGCCGGACTCGCCGCGCAGGATCCCCATGAGGGCCTTCGGATCCACCGCGATCGGGGTCGCCTGAGGCTTGCCGTCCACGCCGGCGCCGCCGTACAGCACCGCGGGGATGTGGCCCTTGGCGCGCAGCCGCCGCGCTTCGTTCTTGCCGAATGTGTCTCGCTTGACCGCTTCGAGTCTGGCTTCCATGTTCCCTGTCCTTGCTTCTCGTCGTCGGGCGCGGGCCCCCGGCCCTCCGCCCGTCGGAGGTCACGTCTACACGAACAACGACGACACCGATGTCTCTTCGTGGATGCTCCGGATGGCCTGGCCGAGCAGACGCGCCACCGAGAGCGTCACGAGCTTCCTGCACGCCGCCTTCTCCGGCTGCAGCGGGATCGTGTTGGTCACGAGAAACTTCTCGATGGCCGACTGCTCGATCCGCTGAATCGCCGGCCCGGAGAACAGCCCGTGCACCGCGCAGGCCCAGACGCGCGCCGCGCCGCTTTCCATGAGCGCCTGCGCCGCGTTCTGCATCGTCCCGCCGGTGTCGATGATGTCGTCCTGGATGATGCAGGTGCGGCCCTTCACCTCGCCGATGACATTCATCACCTCAGGGTGCCCGTCTTCGGGCGAGCGGCGCTTGTCGATGATGGCGAGCTCCGCGTCCAGCCGCTTGGCATAGGCGCGCGCCCGTTCCGCCCCGCCGGCGTCCGGCGAGACAATCGTGAGGTCCTTGAACTGCTGCCGCGCGACGTGGTCGATGATGACCGGCGCCGCGAACAGGTGGTCCACCGGGATGTCGAAGAACCCCTGGATCTGGGCCTTGTGCAGGTCCATCGTGAGCACGCGGTTCGTGCCGGCCGCGCTCAGGATGTTCGCCACGAGCTTGGCGGAAATCGGCACGCGCGGCTTGTCCTTGCGATCCTGGCGCGCGTAGCCGTAATACGGAATCACCGCCGTGATGCGCGCCGCGGACGAGCGTCGGAACGCGTCGATCATCACCAGCAGCTCCATGATGTGCTGGTCGACGGGCGGGCTGGTCGGCTGCACTACGAACACGTCGGTGCCGCGGATGTTCTCTTCGATCTGGAACGACACCTCGGAGTCGGGGAACCGGCGGAGCTTCGCCTGCCCCACCTGGACCCCGAGCACGTCGGCAATGCCGCGGGTCAGCTCCGGATGTGCGCTGCCAGAGAAGATCTTCATGTCCGCGCCCGTCAGTCGGCCCCGACGCCCGCCCTTCACGCTGGCTGGCTGGGGCGGAAGGATTCGAACCTTCGAATGCGGGATTCAAAGTCCCGTGCCTTACCAGCTTGGTGACGCCCCACCACTCCTCATCCCGCCCCTGCCCGCGCCCGGCTCCCCGGCGTCTCATCCCGAACTGAAGCAGGGTGTGCACCGCTAGGCGTGGCGCGGCGAGGCTGACGCAAACGAAAAGTGTACACGCTGGCAGGTGCGCCGGTCAACGGTCCGCGTCGGGAGGGCCACAAATCCCGCCTCCGCCACGGCTCGAGCGCCCCGTCTGGCGGCTCGCTCCGTCGCAAACAGCCCGAAGACCGCCGAGCCGCTGCCGGTCATGAGCGCCGCGTCTGCGCCGGCCGACTCGAGCGCGCGCCGTGCGGCCCCGATCTCCGGATGGCGCCGCGTCACGGGGGCCTCGAGATCGTTCCGAAGCTCCAGCGGCCATCCTCGCCAGGCGGCGATGGAGGTGGCGGCGCCGGCCGGCGCCCCGGCCGTCCGCAAGGGCGCCTCGTCGAACCAGCGATACGCATCGGCCGTGGAGACACCGAAGGCCGGCAAGGCGAGCACGACGGAACGCGCCGGCAGGTCCTCGAGCGGGTACAGCTCTTCTCCCCGCGACAGCCCGAGCGCCGTTCCGCCGAGAAGGAAGTAGGGCACGTCGGAACCGAGCCGCGACGCGATGGCGGCCAGGTCGGCCGGCGCGCCGCGGAACCGCCAGAGGCGGGCAAGGGCGGAGAGCGCGGAGGCCGCATCGGAACTTCCGCCGCCAAGACCAGCCTGCATCGGGATGTGCTTGGTGAGGTGGACGGCCACGCCGCGCGGCACCCCTTCCCGCCCGAGGGCGGACCACAGCGCGCCGGCGGCCCGCGCGACGAGGTTGCGGTCGTCGGCCGGCACGGCCGGGTCACTGCAACTCAGGGCGAAGGGCCCGGGCCGCAGGGTCAGCTCCAGCGTGTCGTGCAGGTCGAGCGACTGGAACACCGTGCGGAGCGGATGGAACCCGTCGGACTGCCGCGTGCCGACGCCGAGCGCCAGGTTGATCTTGGCATGGGCCCGGACGCGAACGGCGCGGAATCGGGTCACAACCCGCGCTCCCGATCGGCGAGGGGCCCGGACTGCCGCAGTTCGTCCAGCGTCAGCGGCTGCGCATCGGCGGGAACCGCGACGTCGAACGCCCGCGCGTCAATGGGCACGTTGGTCTCGAGCTGCGACACCTGGAACGTCAGCGCGGCGGCGACGACGCCGCCCGACGGCTCCTGCCTGATGGTGATGGAGCCGGGAAACCCCGACGAGAAGGCGGCATAAGCGACCGACCACGACGCGCCGGCGCCGCTGCGGTGCCCGGCGGCGATGCGCCACCTCCCGCCGTCCCGCGCGAGGAACGCGCGGAGGCCGCCGGCGAGATCGATCGCCATCCAGCCGCCGGGACTGCTCTGGCCCTGACCCGCCGCCGGCGCGATGTCCGAGGAGAGGCAGCCGGAGAGAAGCGCGAGCAGGTCGTCGCTCGAGCGGGACAGGCCCGTGATGGCGTCGAGCACGTCCCCAACCGGCGCCTCGCGCAGTACGCGGCGGTCGCGAGGCAGCCAGAGCGTTGCCCGGTCGGCCCGCGACACCAGGATGAAGATCGGCGCGCCGAACGGCGCCGGCGCCTCGAGGCGCAGCGCGCCGCCGCGCTCGAACCCCGCCAGGACGCGCCCGCGGACCCGGGCCTCTCCGGCCCGGCCCCGGACCGCGATTTCCGCCGTCAGGGTGCGGACCCCGCGGCAGCCGGCCGACGCCGACTCGAACGCCTCGGCAGCCAGGGGGTCCGGCGCCCACGGCCCCTCGGGCAGCCGGATGGTGGCTGCCGTCGCGCAGGCCGAGGCGGCGACGACCAGGGCGAGGGGCAGGGCGCGGGACGGCTTCATCGGTCAGCGCTTGCCGAGCTTGTTGAGGGCCTCGCTCATCTTGCGCTCGATCGCCGGACGATCGATCTGCTCGCCGTCGCCGGCGAGGGACCGGCGCCACGCGTCGACGGCCTCGGCATACCGGCCGCGCCTCGCCAGCAGGTCGCCCCAATGGTCCTGGACGACCGAGTCAGCCGGCAGCTGCTCCGCCGCGATGCGGAGGTTGGGCTCGGCCAGATCGAGCTGGCCCTGCTTGAAGTACGCCCACCCGAGGCTGTCGAGGTACGCGCCGTTGTGGGGGTCGAGTTTCACGGCCCGCTTGAGCAGGGCCACGGCTTCGTCGAGGCGGACGCCGCGCTCGACGAGCGTGTACCCCAAGTAGTTGAGCGTCGGGCCGTGGTCCGGGTCCCGCGCGAGGACCTGGCGGAAGACCTGCTCGGCCTCCGCATGGAGAGACTGCCGCTCGAGCATGGCGGCGTACTGGAACAGTACGCCCACATTGTCGGGGAAACGCGCCGTCGCGGCCTTCAACACCGCGGCAGCTTCGGCGTACGCGTGAGCCCCGGCGTAGTATTCGGCCGTGTTCTGTACGGCCGCCGCGTCCGACGGCGAGGATTCGACAAGCGTCGTCAGGACGGAGGCGCCCTCGTCGGACCGGCCCAGCCCCCGCAGCGACTCCGCCTCCAAGCGAGCGAGGCGGCTGTCGCGCGGGCTGGCCTGCCGCTCGGCGCGCACCAGCGAGAGCGCCCGATCGTACTGCTTCGCCGAGACGAGCGCCTGCATGAGGTACACGCGGGTTGCGCGGTCGGAGGGATCGAGGGCCGACGCGCGCTCGAACGCCGCCACGGCGTCGGCAGTCCGGCCGGTCTCCAGGTACGCGAAGCCGAGATGGGTCAGGATGAGCGCGGTGTCCGCTTCGCGCCCGCGCGCCGGGCTTGCGGCGACCGGCTCGAGGGCCTCGATGAGCGCCGGCCACTGGCGCCGGGCTTCCAGGACCTGCGCCAGCGCGTGCGCCCCCGACGTGCTGCCGGGACTGATGGCCAGCAGGCGCCGGGCGCTCGCCTCCGACGCGTCGAGGTCGCCGAGCGCCCGCTCGGCTCGGGCCAGCAGGTACAGCGGCCACCCCTCGGTGGGATTGTCTTTCGTCACCTCGAGCAGCAGGTCGCGCGCGCGCGTGGCGCCGGCTGTGTCCTCGATGCTCAGCAGGGCGAACGCCCAGCGGGTCTTGAGCGCCATGTCCCGCGGGCTCTGCCCATGGGCCTGCTCGTAGGCGCTGGCGGCGTCGGACCAGCGTTCCTGCTTCTCATAGGCCGACGCGAGCGATTCCTGGAACGACGGCTCAATCGCCACGGCCTCCTCGAGCAGGGTGATGGCGCTCGCAGTCTGGCCGGACTCGGTGTAGGCCTGCGCCAGCATGGCCACGCCCTGCGGGAGCCACGGCTCGTCGGCGAGCAGCTGCCGGAGGACCGGGATGGCTTTGTCGAACGCCGACGCCTGCATCTCGATCCGCGCGATGGTCAGGCGCACGCCGGCGGCCGTGATGGGGCTGGAGGCGGCCAGCGACTTCGAGAGGTAGTCCAGGGCAAGCTGCCGGTAGCTCGCCTGGCCGCTCCCCGGCGCGATCCCGTCCGGGTCGCGTTCAGCCAGGCTCGCGTAGAT
>JAWOGY010000094.1:0-3875 GCA_046496425.1 Vicinamibacterales bacterium | reverse complement strand
GGGTGCCGGAGTCATTCGGCAGGCCCGCCGCATAGCGGAGCCCCTGCTCGACCGCATAGCCCGGGCAGCCTGAGGTGGTACAGACCCGCAGCGGCATCACGCGCGCGCCGAACGCGACGCCGGCGACGCCGAGGTCGTTGTCGGTCGCGGCCGCGACCCTCCCGGCAACATGCGTGCCGTGGTAGGTGCTGCCGCCCGGCGGCACGGGATCATCGCCGGGATCGTTGCCGCCGGGGATGCCCTGGATGAAGTCGTAGCCGCCGACGAGGCGGCCCTGCAGGTCGGGATGCGCGAGGAACACGCCCGAATCGATGACCGCGACGATGACCCCCGTCCCGGTGTTCAGGGTCCACGCCTGCGGCAGGCTGACCTGCGCGTAATGCCACTGCAATGGATAGCGGGGGTCGTTCGGGTTGAACGTCGCATGCAGCTGGTACAGGTAATTCGGCGCGACGGATGCGACGGCAGGATCCCGGGCGAGCGTCTTGACGGCGAGCAGCGTCTCGAGCCGGCCCGCCACGCGCGCGTCGCGGGCGCCCAGCGTGCCGGGTCGTGCCGCATTCTTCCGGAGCGTCTTGATGTCCCACTCCCCCGTCGCGATCCGCTGACCGGGCCCGGCCAGCTCGTCGAGCCTGACGAGCATGTTGCGCGGCGCTGTCTCGTGCCCGCGCCCCCGGCGCGCCGCGAGCGCCGCGAGACCGTCCGGCGCGCCGGCCTCGGGCACGGCGCCGTCCGCGAGCCGCACGAGCAGCTCGCCGGGAATGAAGTCGTCGCTGAGCCGCATTGCCGGCGCCAGGTCGGTGGTCGCCTGGCCGATGTTCAAGAGGTAGTTCGAGGCGCCGCTGAACGCGCCTACCGCGATGAAGTACTCGCCGCTGGCGCCCGGCGGCACCACCAGGGATTCCACCCGCGCGGTGAGGTCCACGGAGGCGTCCACCAGTTCGCCCTCGCTGTCGAAAAGGAACAGGTCGAGGTCGTCCGCCACGTCCTCGCTGGCAATCAGCAGGGTCAGCACCTGGCCCGCAAACAGCCCGACCCGGAAAACGTCGAGCTCGTCGCCGTCGGCAAACGAGCGCCCCTCGGCCCCCGCGTCCGGCGCGTTGACATACCCGCCCAGCGTCACCGGGTTGGGAATCAGCTGGGCACTGTCCGGGTCATCATTGGGCGCGTACGGCGCCAGGGGATCGTTGACGTCACTGTCCACCGCCGTGCCGCCGGCCGGGATCGCCGTGCCGCTGACGGCCGGCAGGCGGAAGGTCGCCTGGACCTGGCACCCGCCGGTGATGGGTCCGGTGACGTAAGTCGTGTTCTGCAGCGTACCGCCGCAGCCGGTGATCGTGGCGACCAGGTACCCGGCATCGGGGCTGACGGTGAAGCTCAGCGTGCCGCCGTGGTCCACCTCCGCGGTGGCCGGGCTGATGCTGCCGCCCTGACCCGCGGTCGCGGTCACCTGGTAGCGATTGATCGCGAACGTGGCCGACACGGTGCACGCCGCCGTGACCGGCGCCGTGGTGTAGGTGTTGCCGGCCAGCGCGCCGCCGCAGCCGGTCACACCCTGGATGCTGTAACCCTGCGACGGGGTGACGGTGAACGTGGCCTGGCTGCCCTGCGCGACCCGGACGCTCTGCGGACTGATCGCGCCTCCGACAGTTGCAGTGGCGGTCACCGTGAAGGCCGGCGTGCCACCACCGCCGCCGCCACAGCCGGAGAGCGCGGCCAGCGGAAGCACCGCGAAAAGCGCGGCAATCAGCCGGATCGAGCGCGACCAGCTTTCAGCCCGCGGGGCGTTCATTCTTCCCCGGCGACCGTGTGTGCGGCTTCGATCACGGCGGCGATCCTCGCGTTGATCCTTGGACCAAGATAAAAATTATCGTGGACACAATCATAGTCGCCCACGAGCAGGTGCTGCAGGTCGTCAGGCGCGTGCGCAGGAGGTGCTCGTGCAACTCCCGGCTGATGCCCCCTGGGTTCCTGCCGTACACGTCAAAAGGTTCGAAAAAGCGGCGGCGCCAGTTTCAGTGCGCCATCGTCGAGTACTTCGCGCGGGGTGATTCTTCCATCGCTCGCTTCAATCGAGCTCGAACGCGTTCTTGTAGTCCAGCTTCAACGCCGGATCCTGCTCCGACTTCAGGAGCAGGCAGTTGCCCACCACGAGCACCTCGATCCCGGTGCCCATGAAGCAGCGGAACGCGTCCTCCGGCGTGCACACCAGCGGCTCGCCGCGCACGTTGAAACTCGTATTCACCAGCACCGGGCAGCCGGTGCGCGCCTTGAAGCGCGAGATGAGGCGGTGATAGAGCGGATTGGTGTCGGCGTGCACCGTCTGGACGCGCGCGGAGTAGTCGACGTGCGTGACCGCCGGGATCGAGGACCGCGGCACGTTCAGCTTCTCGATGCCGAACAGGGCCTCCTCCTCGGCCGTCATCGCCCGCCGGCGCGCGGGTGACACGCCGGCGACGACCAGCATGTAGGGGCTGTCGGCATCGAGCTCGAACCAGTCCGCGACGTCCTCGCGCAGGACCGACGGCGCGAAGGGCCGGAAGCTCTCGCGATACTTGACGCGCAGGTTCAGCGTCCGCTGCATCTGCGGCGAGCGCGGGTCGCCGAGAATCGAGCGCCCGCCGAGGGCCCGCGGCCCAAATTCCATGCGGCCCTGGAACCAGCCGACGGCACAGCCTTCCTCGAGCGCGTCGATCGTGTGCTCGAGTAATTCCTCCTCCGGCAGCGCCGTGAACCGCGCCCCGGCGGCCGTCAATCGGCGCGCGATCTCCTCGTCGTCGAATGCCGGACCGAGATAGGACCCGCCCATGGCGTCGCGCTTGCCCACCGGGGCCTCGCGCGGCCGGCCATGATGCAGGTGCGTGGCGATCAGGGCGGCGCCGAGCGCGCCGCCGGCGTCGCCGGCCGCGGGCTGCACCCACACGTTCTCGAAGGCGCCGTCGCGCACGACCTTGCCGTTGGCGACGCAGTTCAGCGCGACGCCGCCGGCGAGACACAGGTTCGGCAGCCCGAACTCCGCGGCCAGGCTGCGGGTCAGCCGCAGCACGACCTCCTCGGTCACCGCCTGCACCGAGGCCGCCAGGTCCATGTGGCGCTGCTCGAGGGGCTCGCCCTCGCGCCGCGGCGGCCCGCCGAACAGCGCATCGAAACGACGGTTCGTCATCGTCAGGCCGGTGCAGTAGTCGAAGAAATCCATGTTCAGCCGGAACGTGCCGTCCGGCTTCAGGTCCATGAGCCGCTCGAGGATGAGGCCGCGGTAGCGCGGCTCGCCGTAGGGCGCCAGGCCCATCAGCTTGTACTCGCCGGAGTTCACCCTGAAGCCCGTGTAGTAGGTGAAGGCCGAGTACAGCAGGCCGAGCGAGTGCGGGAAATGCAGTTCCCTGACGATCTCGAGCTGGGCGCCGCGGCCGATGGCGACGGAGGTCGTGGTCCACTCCCCGACCCCGTCCATCGTCAGCACCACGGCCTCGTCGAACGGCGACGGATAGAAGGCGCTAGCCGCGTGGCTCAGGTGATGCTCGGAGAACAGCAGCCGCTCCGCCCAGTCCTTGTCGCCGGTGTATTTCTGCAGCTCCTTCGCCAGCAGGTCCTTCTGGAACAGCTTCTCGCGCAGCCACAGCGGGATCGCCATGCGAAAGGAGCGAAAGCCGCGCGGCGCAAACGCGACGTAGGTCTCGAGCAGGCGCTCGAACTTGAGGAAGGGCTTGTCGTAGAACGCGACGCAGTCCACGTCACGGAGCTCGAGGCCGGCCACCTCGAGGCAACTCGCGATGGCGTGGCGCGGGAACGAGGCGTCGTGCTTGCGCCGCGTGAAGCGCTCCTCCTGCGCGGCGGCGAGTCTTTTCCGAGGTCCAGTCCCGGAAGCTGGAGCGGAA
>JAWOGY010000073.1:0-7178 GCA_046496425.1 Vicinamibacterales bacterium | reverse complement strand
GCCTTGTGGAACGCGGCCAGCGCGTCGCGCGTGGCCTTGTCGATCGATTCGACGGTCGGCATCACCCGGCTGTTCGGATGGTCCCCGTAGATGGCTCGGCCGTAGCGCTCCGCCGCGAGGAACTGGGGCATCGAGCGCATCTGCACGAGGCTGGCCTTCTGGCGGACTTTGTAGCGCGCGAGTTCCGCGTCGGGGAACGACGGGTTGAGCACGATGTCCGCCGCCAGGTCGAGCGTCCGATCGAGGTTGCCCGAGAGGCTGCTCACCGAGACGACGGCGAACTCGCTCGACCCGCTCGATCCCACCGACACGCTCGACGCCATCGTCTCCAACTCCTGCGCGATCTGCTGGGACGAGCGCGTCGCGGTGCCCTCGCTCATCATCGACGCCGTGAAGGACGCCAGTCCCGGCGCGTCGGCGGGGTCGAAGAACCCGCCCGCGCCCTGCACGATCAGCTGCATCGAAACCTGCGGGGCCCGATGGTCCTCGATGATCATCAGGTGGATGCCGTTGGGAAGATCGGCCTCCTGCGGGCGCGGCAGCGTCACTTTCAGGATCTCGTTCGACACCGGCGCCTTGCCCTTGATGACGACGCCCTTGCTCGGCGGCGCCTGGGCGGCCGGAGACTGCCCGGCCCCTTGGGCGAGCGGCACGGCGCAGAGCGCGAGCATCGCGGCGGCGGCGGTCAGCGTTCTGGCGGCGTTCATCGCAGGCCTCCCTTCCCCGCGCCGGAGGCAGGAAGAGGCCCGGCCGGCTTCGGATTGGTGATGACAACGGTGCGGTTCTGCGGGGTGAAGTACTGTTTCGCCACGCGCTGGACGTCGACCGCCGTGATTGCCGACAGCCGCTCGTACCGGGTGTTGATGAGGCCCGGATCGTCGTAGTACACGGCCAACTGCGAGAGCATCACCGCCCGCGAGAGCGAGCTGGTGAGGCCCGACACGAACCCGCGCATGGCTGAGTTCCGCGCCTTCTCGATCTCCCAGGCCTCGATGGGGCCCGACTTGAGGCGCTCCACCTCGTCGTAGATCGCCTGTTCGAGATCAGCGGCGGCCTTGCCGGGGTTCACCATGCCTCCGACCCGGAACAGCCCGGGCCCGCGGCTCTCTCCGGCCGAGGCGAACACGCTCGACGACAGCTGCTTCTGCCGGACGATGGCGTCGTAGAAGCGGGCACTGCGCCCGCCCGACAGGATCGTGGCGGCCACTGACAGCGCGTCGGCGTCGGGCGTCATCGACGGCGGGATGTGGTACACGATGTCGATCCGCGTGAGCTTCGCCAGCGGGTCGTCGATGGTCTGGCGCTGCTCCGCCGTCTGGGGCGGCTCGGTGATGTCCACCGCGGGGGGCGCCGGCTGCCGGGGGATCGTCTCGAAGTACTGGCGGACTTTCGCCAGGCACTCGGCCGTCTTGACATCACCCACAATGGCAAGCACGGCGTTGTTCGGCGCGTAGTACGTCTTGAAGAACGCCGCCACGTCGTCGACCGTCGCCGCGCGCAGGTCGTCGATGGAGCCGATGACCGAGTGGCGGTAGGCGGCGTTCTTGTACGCCAGGCCCTCGAGGACCTCGGACGTTTTGCCGTACGGCTGGTTGTCGACGCCCTGCCGGCGCTCCTCCGACACCGTGCCGATCTGGTTGTCGAGGTTCTCCTTGTTGATGTCGAGGGCGCGCATTCGGTCCGACTCGAGGAACAGGGCCAGGTCGAGCTGGTTGCTGGGCATCCGCTCGTAGTAGTTGGTCCGTTCCTTGTTCGTGGACCCGTTCATGTCGCCGCCGTTGTTGAACACCAGCAGGAAGTGCTCGCCGCTGCCCACGTTGGGCGAGCCCTTGAACATCATGTGCTCGAACAGGTGCGCGAATCCCGTGCGGCCCTCGCGCTCGTTGCGCGATCCGACGTTGTAGGTGACGGCAATCGAGAACACCGGGGCGGCGTGGTCCTCCGCGATGATCACGCGGAGGCCGTTCTTGAGCCGCGTGTCCGAGAACTGCACCTTCGGCGGCGGCGCCGCCAGAAGGGAGGCGCCCGCGGCGACGAGCAGGCCGGCGCCCGCGAGCGGGAGGATACGGATCAGACGTCTTTTCATGAGGTCCTCCGTTGGGTGTGCGCGGTGGCGTGAGTCGATTCGTGATGCTACTCCCTGCGGGCGGACCCGGCAAGGCCCAGAATCCCGTAGAATGCTCCATCGTGCACGCCCCCGAACTCCCCCGCACGCTCACGTTTCGCGACCTCCTCCTTTTCAAGCTCGTCGCCATCGTCAACGTCAGCCTCCTCACGCCCTCGGCGGGCCTGGGGCGTCCGGCGCTCTGGCTCTGGACGGTGGCGTTCGTGCTGTTCTTCATCCCCGAAGTGGTCGCCGTGCTGGCGCTCTCGAAGCGGTATCCCGAGGAAGGCGGCCTCTACACGTGGGCGAACCGCCAGTTCGGGCCCACGCACGGGTTCATCTCGGGCTGGTACTACTGGACCGGCAATCTGTTCTACTTCCCGATGCAGCTGGTCTACCTGGCCGGCGTGATCGCCTACGCCGCGCGCGGGGCCGAGAGCCAGCTCGTGGACGACAAGACGTTCGTGGCGGCGGTGGCCCTCGGCTGGCTCGCGCTCGTGACCGCCGTCAACTTCGTGGGGCTGGGCGTCGGCAAGTGGCTGCCGAATGTCGGCGCCGTGTGCACGGCGTTCACGGCGATGCTCATCGCCAGCGCGGGCGTAGTGGCGTGGCAATCCGGCGCGTCGGCGCCGGTGCGGCCGGACCTGCCCGCGGCCGGCGAGATTTTCTCGGGCCTGAGCGTGATGTGCTTTGCGTTCATGGGCGTGGAGCTGGCCTCGACGATGGGGAGCGAGATCAAGAACCCCCGGCGCGACCTGCCGCGCGCCGCGATGGCGGCCGGCGCGCTCACGCTGGGCATCTACGTGTCGGTCACCTGGGCGCTGCAGCAGTTGCTGCCGCCGGGCGACATCGGCGTCATCGAGGGCATCATCCAGGGCGTGGACCTGGGCGTGCGGCGCCTGGGCCTCGAATGGCTTGCCACGCCGCTCGCCATCGTGATGGCCGTATCGCTCGCGGGCGGCCTGGCGGCCTGGTACGCCGGGTCGACGCGCATTCCGTTCGTCGCCGGCTTCAACAATGCGCTGCCCGCGGCGCTCGGGCGCGTGCACCCCCGGTGGGGATCACCTTATGTGGCACTGCTGACGCAGGGCGCGCTCACCATCGCATTCATCGCGGCGACCATGTGGGGCTCGAGCGTGCGCGAGGCCTACCAGGTGCTGCTCCGCTCGTCGGTCATCACCACGCTCATCCCGTTCGGCTACATGTTCCTCGGCCTGGTCAGCCTGAAGGACGAGGCGGCGTGGAAGCGCGCGGCCGGCGTCGTGGGGCTGGTCGTGAGCGTGGCGGGGATGGTCGCGGCCTTCGTGCCCGGCGACGACGTGACGAACGTGGGGTGGTACGAGGTGAAGCTGCTGGCCGGGTCGCTGCTGCCGCTCGGGGCGGGCCTGCTGTTCTTCGCGCGCGCCCGGCGCCGGGCGCGGCTGACATCTCCCCTCGCGGGAGGCTCCCGTTAGCCGCGCAGCGGGTTCAGTCAGTCCACAGGGCCGGCAATTCCAGGTCGATCTCGGTGAACGGCTCGGCGCGCACCACGTCCGCGCGCGCGTGCGTCCCGAGGATGCTCCAGCGCCCGTTCTCGAGGCGCAGCACTTCCAGCGTGCACGCCAGAGGATCGATCAGCCACGCATGCGCGACATGCTCGCGGGCATAGATGGCGAGCTTCTGTACACGGTCCAGCGATGCGGTGGATGGCGACAGAATCTCGCAGACCCAGTCGGGCGCGATGGAGAAGAACGCCGAGTCCGGACACCTGGGCATGCGCGCTCGGCGCCATCCGGCCAGGTCGGGCACCAGGACGCTCTCGCTGAGGTGTAGTTCCGGCTCGTCCAGGATCCACCAACCTCCCGGCCCGCCAATGCCATCGTCGTACGGTCCGCCCACTTTCCTGCCAAGCACCGACCCGGCCCGGACATGCCGCACCGCAGGCCGCGGCGAGGCGTGCAACTCGCCGTCGACGATTTCGGCGACGAGATTGTCGGGCAGCTTCACCAGGTCGTCGTACGTGGCGGGACGATCGAACGGCGGCACCCTCGGCATGGACGGCATCATACATCGTCGGCTCGCACGCGGCGTGCCACCGGGTGCTCGGGCGACTGAAGGCTCTTCCGGCCGGAATCCGCCCTATTCGGCGGTGCCTCCGTTGCGCGCTTGCAGAAACCGCCACGCCTCCGGGCGAATCGCATGGCAGGAATTGCCACGTGCTGACTGAGAGAGTCGCCGGCCCGTGCCGACAACCGCGGTCGGATGGTGGGAGCCCGGAGGGCACTCCCGCCGTTGCAGGGCTACTTCAGTTTGAACGTCATGTCGATCCGGACAATGACCCGTACCGGCTCGCCGTCAAACCTGCCCGGCCGGAAACGCCACCGCTCTACCGCGATGATGGCCTCCTCGTCCAGCCCGTGCTTCCGGTCCAGCGAACGAATTACGCGGACGTCGCCAACTCTTCCGCTGGGAAGCACGACGGCTTCGAGCGCGACCGTGCCCTGCCCTAGCGCGTCACGCCGATGACGTCCGCGTTCCACAGAATAGGCGGGCGGACGGGCGCGGGCGCGGCGCCGGCGACGCGGGTGCTCGTGGCCACGTACACGCGGGGCACGGCGAAGTAGATGACCGGCAGGTGCTCTGAGAACAGCTTCTGCGCCTCGAGGAAGAGCTGGCGCCGCCGGGTGGGATTGCGCTCGCCGGACATTTGCGCCATGAGCGCGTCGATCTGCTTCTCCCACGGCGTGGCCGGCGCCGCCTGCTCCATGTGCCACACGTGGGCGCCGCCTGAGCTGAGCCAGAAGTCCATGTTCATCGCCGGGTCGGTGTCGGTGGTGAGGAAGCGGAAGTAGAGCGCCTCGTAGTCGCCCTTCGTCATGCGATCGACCAGCGCGCCCACTTCGAGCGGCACCACGTCTACCGCGAGGCCCACCTGCTTCAGCTCGTCGCGGATGAAGGCCGCGCCCTTCTCGAGGGCCGTGTTGCCCTTCTGCGTGATGAGGGAGAACCGCGCCGGCGCGCCCGCCGCGTCCTCGAGCATGCCGTCGCTGTTCGCGTCGCGCAGGCCGAGGCCCGCGAGCAGCACGCGGGCGCGGCCCATGTCGTAGGCCTCGCGGTCGATCGCGCCCTCGGGCGCGAACCAGGCCGCGTTGGACGGCGTGATCGGCCCCCAGTGCGGCTCGGCGGCGCCGAGGAACACCTCGTCGGCGAACGCCCGCCGGTTCACGGCGTGCGAGATTGCGCGGCGCAACTCCACGCGCGAGAGCCACGGCCGGCCGTCGTGCGCTTTCGCGCCGGGCTTCAGGTTGAACCAGAACGCGTCGGCGTCGAAGGCCAGCCCCGCGTCGGCGAGGCGCAGCTTCCCGGCCGCCGCCTCGCGCTTGAGCGCGGCGTAGTCGTCGGGCCGCACCTCGCTCTGCGTGAGGTCGGCCTGCCCCGACTGCAGGCGCAGCAGTTCGGCGTTCTGGTCGGGCGTGATCTCGAGCGTGAGCCGGTCGAGATACGGCAGTTGCACGCCCGCCGCATCTCTGCGCCAGTACTTCGGGTTGCGCGCGAGCACGAGGCGCTGGCCGGGCTGGTACGACTGGATCACGAACGGCCCGAGGCCGGTGATGTCCGCCGGCGGCGCGGCCGGGCCCCACTGCTGACGGAGCGTGCCGGCCCTGAAGGCCGCATCCAGCTTGTGTCTCGGGAGGATGGGGAGCGAGTCGAGCAGGCGCAGGCCCGGGCCGAACACCGACGGAAAGGTGATCGCCACCGTGTGGCCGTCGATGGCCTTCACCGCGATCGGCTTGCCGCCCACGAGCAGCGCGTCGCCGAGGGGGCTGGCGGTTTTCTCGTCGTACGCCGCCTGGAACGAGAACACCACGTCGGCCGAGGTGAACGGCACCCCGTCCGAGAAGCTGACGCCCTGGCGCAGTTTCAGGGTGCACGACAACGCGTCCGCCGAGCAGGTGTAGGACTCCGCGAGCCACGGCTCGAGCTGCTGCGTGGCGCGGTTGATGCGGACCAGCCGCGCCTGGGTCAGGCCGATGACGAGGGTCGACGCGAAGTCGCGGCCAGCGTGCGGATTGAACGTCCGCGGTTCGCTGCGCATGGTGGCGACGAGCGACCCGCCGCGGACGGCATGCGACGCCGGCCCCCGCTCGCCTGTCCCCTGCCGCCCCTGGGCCGCCGAAGCTTGCGCAGCGAGCGCACGCCCTTGGGTCGCCGAAGCTTGCGCAGCAAGCGAAGGCGCCCCGTACCACCCCCTCGGCACGCTGGTCGTGGCCACCAGCCCCGCAATTGCCACCGCCACCCACAGTCGAGACACCACACCCATCCGAGACACCTCGCAGGTGATGTATCGGCCGGGAAGACCCGGCTCATCAGCACGCGCAGCGCGATTTCACCAATACTTCAGCGACCGCTCAGGACTCCTCAGGCCTGCAGGCGTACATTGACTGCGAGCGTTCGGCCAAACGGTGCCGCACGAGGGCGCCGGAGGCAGGGAGGCAAAGGAGGCAGTCATGAGATCGTGGAAGGTTCCCATCGCCCTCGCCGCCATCAGCCTGCTCCTCGCCTTCGCGCTGGCGGCTGCGCAGGAGCCCGTGAGGGACTTCGCCCTCCTCAACACCCGCCTCGTGCCGGGCGACACGATCTGGGTGACCGACGCCCAGGGCCGCGAGGTGAAGGGGCGGATCGCCGCGCTCGGCGCCGACGCGATCACGCTGGAGGGCGGTGACAGCAGGACGTTCGCCTCTCCGGACGTCACGACGATCAAGGTGCGCCGAAACGACTCGCTCGGCAACGGCGCGCTCATCGGGCTGGGGGTCGGCGGGCTCGGGATCGGCCTCGCCTGCCTTGCCACCACCGCGGAAGGCCCGGACCAGGACTGGTGCCTCCTGGCCGCGGTCGCCTACGGCGGCATCGGCGCGGCGATCGGCGTCGGCATCGACGCCATGATTCCCGGGAAGAAGCTGGTCGCGTATCGCGCGCCGGGCGCCGCGGGTGCGCCATCGGCCCGCCTCTCGATCGCGCCCTTCGTCACGGATGAGACCGCCGAGGAGATGGCGCAGCTGCAGGACGAGATCGACGCCGAAGGCCTGTGGGATCT
>JAWOGY010000086.1:0-23929 GCA_046496425.1 Vicinamibacterales bacterium | reverse complement strand
GCGAACCGGACGCGTCCGGTTCGCCCAGTTCCATGCGGATGCAGCGGATGGCGCGGACCCGCGAGCGCTCGTCGGCCAGGATGGCGGTCGGCGCCGCCAGCATCATGATCTGCACGCCTTCTTCCTCGGCGTGATCGATTTCCTCGGCTCGCGCGGGCATCTCCTTCCGCGTGCGGCGGTAGATCAGGTAGGCGTTCTCCGCGCCGAGGCGCAGGGAGGTGCGGACGGCGTCCATCGCGGTATTGCCCCCGCCGATGACGGCCACGTTCCGGCCCCGGATGCTGGGCGTGTCCGTGGCGGGGAACAGATACGCCTTCATCAGGTTGGAGCGTGTCAGGTACTCGTTCGCCGAGTACACGCCAATCAGGTTGATGCCCGGAATCTTCGGGAACGTGGGAAGCCCCGCACCGGTGCCGATGAACACCGCCTCAAAGCCGAGCTCGGTGAACAGTTCGTCGACGGTGAACGTCTGGCCGATCACGTGGTTGGTCTTGATCTCGACGCCGATGCGCTTGAGGCCGTCAATCTCGCGCTCGACGATCGCCTTCGGGAGCCTGAACTCCGGGATGCCGTAGACGAGCACGCCGCCTGGCTTGTGCAGCGCCTCGAAGACCGTCACCGCATGGCCCATCTTCGCCAGATCGGCGGCAACGGTGAGGCCTGCCGGCCCGGAGCCGACCACGGCCACTTTGTGGCCCGTGGAGGGAGCGGGCGGCGTGTCGTCGGTGAACTTGACGAGCGAGCCGTAGTCGGCGACGAAGCGCTCGAGGCGGCCGATGGCCACCGGCTCGTTCTTGACGCCCAGCGTGCACTTGATCTCGCATTGCTCTTCCTGCGGGCACACGCGGCCGCAGACGGCCGGCAGGACGTTGCGATCCATCAGCGTCCGGTAGGCGCCTTCGAAATCGCGCTCGGCCACCTGCTTGATGAAGTGCGGGATGTCGATCTCGACGGGGCAGCCGGCGATGCAGGGCTCGTTCTTGCACTGGATGCAGCGCTGGGCTTCGAGCACCGCGAGGTCCACCGGGTAGCCGAGGGAGACTTCCTCGAAGTTGTGCGCCCGCTCGTGGGGATCCTGGAGCGGCATCGGGGTTTTCGTCTTCTGGATGATCTTTTTCGCCATGGGTCTCGGACTCGGCTCAAGAGGAGGGCGTCAAGGTCAGCGGGCCTGGCTGCGGCAGGAATGGGCCTCGTCGTAGAGGCGAAGCGACTCGGCTTCTTGCTCCCGGTACGCGCGCAGGCGGGCGCTGAGTTCCTCGAAATCCACCTGGTGGCCGTCGAACTCCGGGCCGTCGACGCACACGAACTTCTGCTCGCCGCCCACCGACACGCGGCATCCGCCGCACATGCCCGTGCCATCCACCATGACAGGGTTCAGGCTGACGGTGGTGGGGATGCCCAACGGGCGCGTCACCTCGACGACGGCGCGCATCATCGGCAGCGGCCCGACCGCCACCACTTCGTCGAACTGACGGCCCTCGGCGAGCAGCGCCTTGAGCGCGTCGGTGACCAGGCCCTTCTCGCCGTACGACCCGTCGTCGGTGGTCACGATGACCTGGTCGACCACCGCGCGGAGCTCCTGTTCGAGGATGACGAGATCCTTCGACCGCCCGCCGATAATCGCCACGACTTCCCCGTGGAGCGCCTTCACGCCGCACGCGATCGGGTAGACCACCGCCGTGCCGATGCCGCCGCCGATGCAGCAGACCTTCCGGCCCGGGTGAATCTCGGTCGCCCTGCCGAGCGGGCCGGCCAGGTCGAGAATCGCGTCGCCCTCGTTCATCGCATTGAGCTGGCGGGTGGACTTGCCGACGCCCTGGACGATGATCGAGATGGCACCCCGCGACTTGTCGACATCGGCGATCGTGAGGGGAATGCGCTCGCCGTTCTCATCGGTCCGGATGATCACGAACTGGCCGGGCTTGCGCTTGCGCGCGATGTGCGGCCCCTCGATCCAGAACCGGACCACGTCGGGCGCGAGAACTTCCTTGCTGAGAATTCGGTGCACGGGTCAGGCTCCGCTGTAGCAGGCACACGGTGAGACGGGAACTGCCGGGAATCTGGCGGTCCACTCTCAGAAACAAATTGTACAGCAAACCGGGTACCAGGGTCTGCGCGACCCTCGAGTCGGTGCGAGGCCTGGCGAATCGAACCTGCGATAGAATCGGCGCCACGAACATGTCGCTCATCATCAACTGGTTACGGTCTCTGGTGTCGTACGTGTTGCTCGGGCTGTACATCGGTATCGTCGGGCCGCCCGCCCTCGCCGTCGCGTTTCTGAGCGGGCGGGCCGGGCACGTGCTCGCCCTCGGCCGTTTCGGGGCCCGGGCGGTTCGCAGGCTGCTCGGCATCCGGCTGGAGGTCTCGGGGCTGGAGCATGTGGCCGGGGACCGCCCGACCCTCTATTGCATCAACCACCGCAGCAACGTCGACGTGGTGGCCTTCGAGGCGCTCTATCCCCGCTGCCCGCGGCTTCGCGGGCTGTACAAGGCCGAGATGGGGAAGCTCCCCGTGCTGGGCCGCGCAATGCGGCTGGTCGGCTTCGTGCCGGTGGATCGCGCGAACCGCGCGAGCGCCATCGCGTCGGTGGACGCAGCCGCGGAGCGGCTGCGGGCCGGCGACTCGTTCATCATCGCCCCGGAAGGCACGCGCTCGCGGGCCGCCGAGCTCCTGCCGTTCAAGAAGGGCGGGTTCGTGATGGCCATCAAGGCGCAGGCGCCCGTCGTCCCCGTGGCGCTCGACGGCACGGCGGAGGTCATGCCCCGCGGGCGGTTCTGGGTCACACCGGGCGTCGTTCGAGTCGAGATCGGTACGCCGATTCCCACCGCCGGGCTCACCCTTGACGATCGGGACCATCTGATGGAGACCGTGCGCGAACGCCTGCAGGCGATGCTGCGGGGGTGACACGGTTCCCGGCGGTTCGGAACGGGATTCGGCGGCAATCGAACGTCGGCCGCGGGTGCGTTCAGCGATTGCCGAAGTTGTCGTCGTCGGGGTCGTACTGGACGGCGCCCTGGCCGTCGGCCAGGAAGACGAGCGACTGATGGCTGGGCACCTCGAAGCGGCGCCGGCACGTGGGGCACGTCAGGAGGTCGTCGGTGCGGATCATGTAATTGCGCAGTTTGGGGAACTGGGCGCGGTCGCGATCGTCGGCGCCGGGCGGCAGGCGGTCCTTCTTGATCCTCGTCACCCAGTGAATCTGGAACTCGTTGCGCCGCTTGCAGTGCGGGCACGCATAGGTGGCGGGCCGCGTGCCCTGGGTTTCGACGTAGAAATCCCGCTCTTGTAGCGCCATTTACGTATCATAGCAGGCGGCGCGCGCGGCGGGTTCGAGGGGGCGTGAGGGGCGGGTGGTCCCATGATCCGGATAGGCATCGATCTCGGCGGTACGAAAATCGAAGGCGTCGCGCTCTCGGCGAGCGGCGACGCGCTGGCCGGCCGGCGCGTCCCGACCCCGCGCGACGATTACGACGGCACGGTGCGCGCGATTGCGGCGCTGGTTGGCGCGCTCGAGTCGGAGGCGGGGGCGCGCGGGACGGTGGGTATCGGCATGCCTGGCGCCGTCTCACCCGCGACGGGCCTGGTGAAGAACGCCAACTCCACGTGGCTCAACGGCCGGCCGCTGCCCCAGGACCTCGAACTCGCCCTGGGTCGGGGCGTGCGGCTGGCGAACGATGCGAACTGCTTCGCCCTCTCGGAGGCCTGCGACGGGGCGGGCGCGGGCGCGGACGTGGTCTTCGGCGTCATCATCGGCACCGGCACCGGCGGCGGCGTCGTCGTGCGGCGCCAGGTGCTCACGGGGCCGAACGCGGTGGCGGGGGAGTGGGGGCACAACCCGCTCCCGTGGCCGCAGCCGGAAGAAACGCCCGGGCCGGCCTGCTACTGCGGCCGGCGCGGGTGTATCGAAACGTACCTCTCCGGTACCGGACTCGCCCGCGATCACGAACACGTGACCGGCGCGCGGATGCGCAGCGAGGCCATCGCCGCCGGTGCGGCCGCGGGCGACCGGCAGGCCGAGGCGACCCTCCGCCGCTACGTCGCCCGAATGGCGCGCGCGCTGGCCAGCATCATCAACGTGCTGGATCCGGACGTCATCGTGCTCGGCGGCGGGCTGTCCAATCTGGACCGGCTCTACACCGAGGTCCCCGCGCAATGGGCGGCGTGGGTGTTCTCGGATCGCGTCGACACGCCGCTGGTCCGGCCACGCCACGGCGACGCCAGCGGCGTGCGGGGCGCGGCATGGCTCTGGCCGCGGCAAGATCCCATCTGATATGCTTGCCCGAATCGTCACCGGCCGTCACGGTCCGCCCCCGGCTGATTCGGTCGACGTGATCACCACGACTCCACTTTTTCCGGGATTGCCATGAACACGGACCTCGTCATCGGAATGGCCGGCTCAGGCGGCGACGGCATCGTGGCGGCAGGCGAATCGCTGCTGACCGCGGCCGCCCTCCTCGGGTATCACGGCGTGCTGACCAAGAGCTTCGGGCCGCAGATCCGGGGCGGCGAATCGAGTTTCCGGCTGCGGCTGTGCACCGAGAAGGTCCTCAACCCGGGCGGGTCGCTCGACATCGCCGTCGCCCTGAACTGGGAGGACTTCCTGAAGTTCGGGGCCGAACTGCCCGTGGGCGGCGAGACCACCGTCGTCTACGACAGCAGCACGAACGTGGCGCCCGACAAGCTTCCCCTCGTCGGCGTGACGCCCGCCGAGGTGCTGAGCGTGCCGATCGAACAGATGGCCCGCGAGACCGGCGGGAGCGACCGCGCGAAGAACACGGTCGTGCTCGGGCTGATGTCGGGGTGGACGGGCATCGGCCGCGACGAAGTGATTGCCGGCATCCGCAAGCGCCTGTCGAAGAAGGGCGCCGAGGTCGTCGAACGGGCGGAGAAGGCGTTCTACGCCGGCCTCGAGTTCGCCGAACAGCACCCGCTCAAGACCGACCGCGTGATGGCCGCGCCTTCCGCGCCGACCCCCAAGTTCGTCGTCGACGGCAACGACCTCTGCGCGGCGGCGGCCATTGTGGCCGGGTGCGACTTCTTCGGGGGCTACCCGATCACGCCCTCGTCGGAAATCATGCACTTCCTCGGCCGCGAAATCTGGAAGCACGGCGGGATCATGCTGCAGGCCGAGGACGAGATAGCCGGCATTGGCGCCGTGGTCGGCGCCTCGTTCGCGGGCAAGAAGGCGATGACCGCGACCTCCGGGCCTGGCATGTCGCTCAAGACCGAGATGCTCGGCCTGGCCAGCATCGCGGAGTTGCCGCTGGTGTGCGTGAACGTGCAGCGCGGCGGGCCCTCGACCGGGATACCGACCAAGGGCGAGCAGTCGGACCTGTTCCAGGCGGTCTTCTCGGCGCACGGCGACGTCATCCGCCCGGTGCTGGCCGCCATCAGCGCCGAGGACATGTTTCCGATTACCGTCGAGGCGTTCAACCTCGCCGAGCAGTACCAGACGCCTGTCATCGTCTTGTCGGATCAGGAGGTCGGGCAGCGCAAGGAGACGGCCGAGCCCATCGACGCGGCCGCAATCAAGCTGGTCGATCGGCAGCGGCCGACCGAAAAGGAACTCGAGCACTACACGCGGTTCCGCTTCACCGAGTCCGGCATCAGCCCCATCAGCCATCCCGGTATGAAGGGCGGCAACTACCTGGCCTCCGGCATCGAGCACAACGAGCAGGGCGCCCCCACCGCCGGCGGGGAGATGCACAGCCGCATGAACGACAAGCGGCTCAGGAAGTTCAACCCCCTGAAGCAGCGCCGGGACCTGTTCATCGTGGAGGGCAGCGCCGACGCGCCGCTCGGCCTCATCAGCTGGGGCAGCGTGGCGGGAACCGCGATCGAGGCCTTCCAGATGGCGGTCAAGCAGGGGCTGCAGGTGAAACTGCTGGTGCCGCGGCTGCTCTATCCGGTGGCCGAGGCCGTCTACCAGGAGTTCTTCGCGTCCATCAAGCGCGGCCTCGTCGTGGAGCAGAACCACCAGGGCCAGCTGTTCCGGCTGCTGCGCATGTTCACCAACGTGCCGCGCGGCATCGAGACGCTCGCGAAGAGCGGATCCAATCCCATCACGCCGCAGGAAGTGGTCGACCGCCTGCGCCAGATTTCGCTCGCGCTGCAGCGCGAAAAGCACCAGGAGCCCTCCGAGGCCTAGGCCCCGGGAGCAGGAGAGGACGCGGGACATGAGCACGCTGACAGCGAAACCGATCCAGGACTACGCCGCGAAGGACTACAAAAGCGATCTGAAGCCCATCTGGTGCCCGGGCTGCGGCGACTTCGGGGTGGTGCAGGCCATCTATCGCGCGCTGGCGAACGTCGGCCGCGCGCCGCACGAAATCGCCTTCATCTCGGGCATCGGCTGCTCGAGCCGCATCCCCGGCTACACGACGGCGTACGGGTTCAACACCGTGCACGGCCGCTCGCTCCCGATCGCCCAGGGCATCAAGCTGGCCAACCCCGGCCTGCTGGTGCTGTGCGCGGGCGGCGACGGCGACGGCTTCTCGATCGGCGGCGGCCATGTCGCCCACGCGGTTCGCCGCAACATCGACATCACGTACATCGTGATGGACAACCAGATCTACGGCCTCACCAAGGGTCAGCTGTCCCCGACGTCGCGGCGCGGGCTGGCGACGGCCTCCTCTGCGCTCGGTTCGATGGAGAGCCCGGTGAACCCGCTCCTCTACGTCCTCGGGTACGGCGCGCAATTCGTGGCCCAGGGCACGCCGGCCGACATGAACGGCCTCGCGACGATCATCGAGGAAGGCATCCGCTTCCCCGGGTTCGCCTTCATCAACGTGCAGTCGCCCTGCGTCACCTACGGGCAGGAAGATCAGCTGCTCAAGGCCCAGAAGGCGACCATGCAGACGCTCAAGTCGCTGGGGCACAATTCCGCCGACCGCCTGGCCGCCATGGACCTGGCGCAGGCGTACGGCGAGAAGCTCTATACGGGCGTATTCTTCCGGCACCCCGAACCGGGTCCGACCTTCGAGCGCCTGGCGCGCGAGCGCCACGAGGCGCAGCGGCCCACCGTCAAGAGCCGGGCCGACGTGCTGAACGTGTTCCGCCTGAAGAAGCCCTGAGCCTCAGTCGGCCATGACGCGGCGGAACCAGACGGAGTAGTGGCGCACGGTGCGCGGGGCGTGCGCCCCGACCGACGCGAGGACGAGCACGCCGATGAGCAGCGGGACCCGCTGCTCCCACAGCAACGGCACGAGGAACAGGATGCCGAGTTTCGCGTACACGAACAGCGCGCAGACCTGATGAGCCCAATGGGCCGTGGGATAGAGTTCGAGCGCGATGAGCACCCCCCCGGTCGCGATCGCCGCCCAGAGCAGCGGCCGGAGCGCCGCCGCGTCGGCGCCGAACACGTGGCCGCCGAGCAGCGTGCCGGTGGCCGCCAGGTGCATCGTGCGCGCCCCGATGTTCCACCACCGGGAATGGGGAAGGTGACGGCGCGGGTCCGGGAAGAGCAGCGAGGAGAGGGTCGCCATCGGGTCCTGCGCGCATTATACCGGGGGCGCTCATGCCCGACATCGTGATCCGGCGAGCCGCTTCCGACGATGCGCGATGGGCGGCCGGCCTGATGGCCTCCTCCGACCCGTGGATCACCCTCGGCCGCGGCTTCGACGCCTGCCTCGCCGCCTGCACGTCCGCGATCGACGCGCTGGACATCGCCGAGTCCGCCGGCGAGCGCTGCGGTCTGGTCCTGGTGCGGCCGGCCGGTGTGGCCGGCGCGCCCTATATCGTGTCGATCGCGGTCGACCCGGCCTTCCGGAGCCGCGGCATCGGCGCCGCGCTCGTCGCCCACGTCGAACGCGCCTTCGCCGGACGGTCACGGCACCTGTTTCTCTGCGTGTCCTCCTTCAACCCCCGCGCCCGGCGCTTCTACGAACGGCTCGGGTTCGAAGCCGTCGGCACGCTCAGGGCGTTCCTCATCGACCAGGCCGACGAGATCCTGATGTGCAAGCGCCTCGCCTCCAGGGCCGGACCGGCCTGATGGGCCGCCATCGAGGCATCCATGCCCACTGACTTCCGCCGGGTCGCGATCGTGAACCGCGGCGAACCCGCGATGCGGTTCATCCACGCCGTCCGCGAGTACAACCTGGAGCATCGGACGCTCATCCGCGTCATTGCCCTGTTCACCGAACCCGACCGGCACGCCAGGTTCGTGCGCGAGGCCGACGAGGCCGTCGACCTCGGGGCGGCGACCTACGTCGACGACGCCGACGGGCTGAGGCGGCCGGCCTACCTCGACTACCGGGTCCTCGAGCGGGGCCTCGTCGAGGCGCAGGCTGACGCTGCCTGGACGGGATGGGGGTTCGTCGCCGAGCGGCCCGAATTCGCGGACTTGTGCGATCGTCTGGGCGTGATGACGATCGGGCCCGATGGCGGGTCCATGCGGCGGCTGGGGGACAAGATTTGCGCCAAACGCCTCGCCGAGCAGGCGGGCATCCCGGTGATTCCGTGGGGCGAGGCGCCCGCCGACACGCTCGATGAGGCGCTGGCGCAGGCAGAGGCACTCGGCTATCCGGTGGCCCTGAAGGCGAGCGGGGGGGCCGGCGGACGCGCGATTCGGCGTGTCACGTCACCGGCGGACCTCGAGGCGACGTACGGCCCGCTCCGGCGCGAGGCGGCGCGCGTGTCGAGCGACCGGACGGTGTTGCTCGAGCGGTGGATGGCCGGCATGCGCCATGTCGAGGTGCAGATTCAGGCCGACCGCTACGGGACGATCTGGGCCATCGGGACGCGGGACTGCTCGCTTCAGCGCCGGTTCCAGAAGCTCGTGTCGGAGGCGCCGGCAACCGGCCTCTCTCCGAACCTCGAGACGGCACTCACCGACGCCGCCGTCCGGCTCGTGGCCGCCGCGCAGTACCGGGATCAGGTGAGCGTCGAGTTCCTCGTGGATCTCGCGGGACGGTTCTATTTTCTGGAGGCGAACACCCGCCTGCAGGTCGAGCACGTCGTCACGGAACTCACCAGCGGCATCGACCTCGTGAAGCTCGAGATCGACGTGGCCCGCGGGGGGCGCCTGGCGGCCCTGCCACCGGCCAGCTCCGGGCACGCCATCGAGGTCCGGCTCAACGCCGAGGACCCCTACAGCGGGTTCGCGGCTTCGCCCGGCGTCGTGACGCTGTTCCGGACGCCGACCGGCCCGGGGCTGCGCGTGGACACCGGGATCGCGGAGGGCAGTTCGATGCCCCCGGAGTTCGGGTCGATGTTCGCCAAGCTCGCCGCCCGCGGGCACAGCCGCGACGAGGCGCTGGGCCGCCTGAAGCGCGCGCTGGCCGACAGCGTCCTGGTGGTCTCCGGCGGCCCGACCAACCGCACGTTCCTCCTGCAGGTGCTGGAGCGGGCCGAGGTCCAGCGCGGCATCGTCGACACGGGCCTGCTCGATCGGCTGACCATCGGCGAGGCGTCGCTATCCGACCGGCACGCGAAGATCGCCCTGCTCGAGGCCGCCATCGAAGTGTACGAGATTGAACACGCCGAGGAGGTCGCGGCGTTCTTCGCGTCGGCCGCGCGCCTCCGGCCCACCGCCCGCGCCGGCGTCGGCCGGCCGGTGGAGCTGAGCTATCGCGGCCATCGGTACCAGCTGCGCGTGTTCCGGACTGGAGAGGGCAGCTACCGGGTTGCGGCCGGCGCGCAACGCATCGACGCCGAGGTCGAACGGGACGGTCCGTGTGAGCGCTGGCTGACCACCGACGGCCATCGGTACCGCGTGCTGGCCGCCGCGTCCGGCTACACCCTGCTCATCGAGGTGGAGGGGATCCCCCACGCGATCTCGCGCGCCGACGAAGGGGTGGTTCGCGCGGGGTCGCCGGCCGTCGTCGTGTCGGTGCACGCCGAGCCGGGCGACGAGGTGGCCGCCGGCGAGCGGCTGGTGGTCGTCGAGGCGATGAAGATGGAAACGGCCGTCCTGGCGCCCTTCGCCGGCACGGTCCGTCAGGTGTTCGTGCTGCCGAACAGCCAGGTCGGTCCGGGGGCGCCGCTGGTCCACCTCGAGGCGTCCGTGGAGGGGCGAGCGCGGAGAACCGGGCCCAGGGTTGTGTTCGATGGCGCCAGGGCCGTCGCCGCGCGCGACGGCGGGCGGCGGCCGGCCTCCAGGGGCCGGGCGCTGCTGAAAGGCGTCAGGGCCGGCCTGAGGCAGTTCAAGCGTGCCGCGCCCGAGCCGTCTCTGAACGTGTTGCCGGTCATGCGATCGGTAGTCCTGGGCTTCGATCTGGACGCGGCGGAGGTGGGCCGCGTCCTCCAGGAGTACGCGCGGCTGGCTCAGTCTCTGCCGCCTGCCGATGCCGAGCTGCTGCGGGCCGAAGACGACCTGCTCCGGGTCTTCGTGGACGTTGGCGCGGTCTTCGCCCGTCAGTCCGCCGATGAGGACGACGGCGGCACGACGCTCAGTTCGGAGCAGTACCTGTTCAGGTACCTGCGGACGCTCGAATCGCAGGGCGCGGATCTGCCGGCCGCCTTCGTCGATCAGCTCCGCTCAGCACTGCAGCACTACGCCGTGTCGACGCTCGAACCGACCTCCGCCCTGCGGGACGCGCTGCTTGCGCTGTTCAAGGGGCACCAGCGCAGCGACCTCCAGTTGCCCGTGGTGCAGGCCGTGCTCGAGCGCCGGATGGCCCTGGCGAAGACGCTCTCTCCGGGCAGCCCGGCGTTTCTCCGGACGATCGAGCGCCTGATCGCCGCCGTGCAGGGTCGGTTCCCGGATCTCGCCGACCTCGCGCGTGACGTGCACTACCGCTACGTCGAGCAGCCGGAGTTCGAGCGGATGCGCGGCGCCGTGCAGGTGCGCATGCTCGACCTGCTGGCCCGCCTGGCTTCCAGCCCGGAGGGCTCGGACGCCGACGCGTGGCGCGACGAACTCGTGGCGTGCCCCCAGCCGCTCAGGACGGTTTTCGCCGCGAATCTCGAGCGGATGCCGCAGGCTGTCCAGCGGCTGGCCCTCGAGGTGATGATCCGGCGCGACTACCGGTTCCGCCGGCTCGAGCGTGTCCGCCATGCGGCTGGGGCGGAGCGGCCGTTCGTGATGGCTTCCTATCTGCACGATGGCCAGTCCATCGACGTGGTGGCGACGGGCGGCCGCGCCGAGGACGCGCGGTCAGTCCTGGCGGCGCTCCGGGAGCAGGTGTCCTCCATGCCCGTCGATCACGAGTGCGTGATCGAGGTCTACGTGTGGGGCGCCGATGCCGGGAATCTCGAGGCGGTTGCCGCCGCGCTCGGGGATGAGCTGGAGCAGGCGGGCTTCGACCGCCCGTTGCGCCGCGTCGTGTTCGTGATCGTACCCGCGTCCGGCGAAGGGGCGGGCGCAGACCTCCAGTTCCTGACGTTCCGGCCGTTCGGCCCGGGGTTCCGCGAGGAAAAATTGTTCCGCGGCCTCCATCCGATGCAGGGCAAGCAGCTGGAGTTCGCCCGGCTGCGTCACTTCTTCCTCGAGCGTCTGCCCGCGCCCGAGGACGTCTACCTCTTCAAGGGCGTGGCCCGCGAGAACCCCCGCGACGAGCGGCTCTTCGCCCTCGTCGAGGTGCGCGAGGCGACACCGGTGCACGACGGTGCGGGGCGCCTGATCGGCGTGCCCTATTTCGAACGGATGGCGCTCGAGGCGTTCACGGCCGTGCGGAGGGCCCAGCTGAAACGCCCGGGCGAGGAGCGGTGGCAGTGGAACCGGGTGACGCTCTTTGTCCGGCCGCCATTGCGCCTCAGCCGCGCCGAAATCGGGGACCTCGCGTCCCGGATGTCGACGCATGCCGCCGGCCTGGGCCTCGAAAAGATTGTCATTCGCGGCACCCTGCCGGACGAGCACGGGACGATGGCCGACGGATCGGCCACCATCACGCTCGCGGCCGGCAAGGCGCCGCTGCTGCAGTTCTCGGCGCCGTCAGCCGAGCCGCTCCGCACGCTGTCCGATTACGACCAGCGCGTGGTGCGCATGCGGCAGCGCGGGCTGACCTATCCGTACGAGATCGTGCGGATGATGACGCCCGGCCACTCGGGCCCGGGCTCCGAGATTTCGGCGGGCTCGTTCGTGGAACTCGAGCTCGACGAGGCCGGGTCGCTGCTGCCCGTCGAGCGGCCCTACGGCCAGAACACCGCCAACGTGGTGGTGGGACTGCTCACCAACCGCACGGCGACCTGCCCCGAGGGCATGACGCGCGTCGCCGTACTCGGCGATCCGAGTCGCGAGGTAGGGTCGCTGGCGGAGCCCGAGTGCCGCCGCATTCTCGGCGCCCTCGACATGGCGCAGTCGATGGGTGTGCCGCTCGAGTGGTACGCCCTCTCGGCCGGCGCCAAGATCTCGATGGAGAGCGGCACGGAGAACATGGACTGGATCTCCCGCGTGCTGCGCCGCCTCATCGACTTCACGCAGGCCGGCGGCGAAGTGAACATCGTCGTGACGGGCATCAACGTCGGCGCCCAGCCCTACTGGAACGCCGAGGCGACGATGCTGATGCACACCCGCGGCATTCTGATCATGACGCCGGAGGGGGCGATGGTGCTCACCGGCAAGATGGCGCTCGACTATTCGGGCTCGGTGTCGGCCGAGGACAACATCGGGATTGGCGGCTACGAGCACATCATGGGGCCGAACGGCCAGGCGCAGTACCGGGCGCGGGATCTGCGCGACGCGTGCCACATTCTCCTGCGGCACTACGCGCACTGCTACCGGATGCCCGGCGAGCGGTTCCCGCGGCGCGCCGCGACGGCGGACCCGCGGGCGCGGGACATCCGCGGCTTCCCGCACGACAGCCTGGCCGACGGCTTCGCCACCGTCGGCGACGTGTTCTCGGACACCGCGAACCCGGCGCGCAAGCGCCCGTTCGACATCCGCCGGGTCATGCTGTCGGTGTGCGACGAGGATCATCCGCCCCTCGAGCGGTGGGCGGGATGGCGGGACGCGGAAATCGCCGTCACGTGGGACGCGCGCCTTGGCGGGTACCCGGTGTGCCTGATCGGGTTCGAGTCGCGGACGGTCCCGCGCTTCGGCGTCGTCACGGCCGACGGCCCCGAGCAGTGGACGTCGGGCACGCTGTTCCCGATGTCGTCGAAGAAAATCGCGCGCGCCATCAACGCCGCCACGCTCAACAGGCCGCTCGTCATCCTGGCGAACCTGTCGGGGTTCGACGGGTCGCCCGAGTCGATGCGCCGGCGGCAGCTCGAGTTCGGGGCGGAGATCGGGCGGGCGGTAGTGAACTTCAAGGGCCCGATCGTCTTTGTCGTCGTGTCCCGTTATCACGGGGGCGCGTTTGTCGTCTTCTCGAAGACGCTGAACGCGAACATGGAGGTGGCGGCCCTCGAGGGGAGCTTCGCCTCGGTGATCGGCGGCGCCCCGGCGGCCGCGGTCGTCTTCGCCCGCGAGGTTGACGGGCGGACCAGGAGGGACCCCCGCGTGCGGGAACTGGAGGCCGCGGTGAAGGCGGCAACATCCGACAGCGAGCGCGTGAGCCGCCGGGCCCTGCTCGCGGAGATATCCAAGACGGTGCGATCGGAGAAGCTCGGCGAGGTCGCCGACCAGTTCGACCGCATTCACAGCGTGCACCGCGCCCTCGAGGTCGGGTCGCTCGATCGCATCATCAGCGCGGCTGAGTTGCGGCCGTACCTCATCGACGCGATCGAGCGCGGCATGGCACGCGAACTGGAGCGCTGGCAGGCATGCACACACCCATCGCGGTAATCCTGGCCCGGGGACTGGGCACGCGGATGCGGCGCGAGGATGCCGCCGCCGCCATCGGCGACGACCAGGCGCGGGTGGCGGCCACCGGCGTCAAGGCGATGATCCCCATCGGACGGCCGTTCCTGGACTACGTCCTGAGCGGCCTGGCGGATGCGGGGCTGGCCGAGGTGTGCCTTGTCGTCGGTCCCGAGCACGGCGCCGTGCGCGAGTACTACCGCGGCGAAGCGGCTCCGACGCGGGTCCGCATCGAGTTCGCCGTCCAGGCGGAGCCGCTCGGGACGGCCGACGCCGTCGTCGCGGCAGCCGACGTGGTCGGCTCGCGCGAGTTCCTGGTCCTGAACTCCGACAATTACTACCCGGTCGAGGCCTACCGCGCGCTTGCGGCCCTGGATGGGCCGGGTCTGGTGGCCTTCGAGCGCGACGCGATGATCCGCGAGGGCAACGTGCCGGCGGACCGCGTCCGGCAGTTCGCCATCGTGCGGATCGCCGGCGACGAGTCGATGCTCGACATCATCGAGAAGCCCGGCGAGGCGGCGCTGGCGGCATGCGGGAACGAGGTCTACCTGAGCATGAACTGCTGGCGCTTCGACTCGTCGGTGCTGGAGGCGTGCCGCCGCGTACCGCTCTCCGCGCGCGGCGAACGCGAACTGACCGACGCGGTCCGCCTCGCCCTGCATGACGAGGGCACCCGGTTCCGCGTGGTCCGGATGAAGGCCGGCGTCCTCGACCTGTCGAGCCGCGGGGACATCGCCAGCGTGGCCGGCCGGCTGGCGGGCGTGGAGGTCCGGCTGTGATGGTGCCGGCCGTCGCCAGCATCGACGCGGCCGGCCTCCGCGCCGCTGCCGCTGCCTCCAAGCGGGCACTGCTGGCCCGCGCGCGCGCCGCCATCAGAGCCACAGGCCCACAGCCGGCGGCTTTCTTCGTGCCCGGCCGCATCGAGGTGCTCGGCAAACACACGGACTATGCCGGAGGACGCAGCCTGCTATGCGCGGCGGAACAGGGGTTCTGCCTCGTCGCCGCCGCCAGGAGCGACCGGTTGGTCACGGTCGTGAACGCGGACACCGGGGACCGTGCCGACCTCGCCCTGACGCCGGACCTTCAGCCCGTGCTCGGGCACTGGAGCAACTACCCGGCCACGGTCCTCAGGCGCGTCGCGCGGAACTTTCCCGGCGCCCGGATCGGAGCCGACCTCGCGTTTGCCAGCGACCTGCCGCCGGCCTCGGGGATGTCGAGTTCGAGCGCCTTCATGGTGGCCGTGTTCCTGGCGTTGGCAACGCTCAACGACCTCGACCAATCGGCCGCCTACCTCGAGTCGATCAGCCGCCCGACCGACCTGGCCGGGTATCTCGGCACGGTGGAGAACGGGCGGACGTTCGGGGCCCTTGCCGGCGACACGGGCGTCGGCACCTTCGGCGGCAGCGAGGACCACACGGCCATCCTCTGCTGCAGGGCCTCGACGCTGAGCCAGTACCGCTTCGCGCCGGTCCACTTCGAGCGCGACGTGCCGATGCCCGGCCGGCACGTCTTCGCCGTCGCGTTCAGCGGCGTGCTGGCCGAGAAGACCGGCGCCGCGCTCGCGACCTACAACCGCGCGTCCTGGGCGGCGTCGAGAGTGCTCCAGATCTGGAGGGACGCGAGCGGCACGCCGGCGCCGACCCTGGAGGCGGCGGCGACGGAGCGTCACGGGGCCGTTGACCGGATTCGCGAGGCCATCGCCGCGTCGGGCGATACGGAGTTCGGCGCGGATCTGCTCCGGAAGCGTTTCGACCAGTTCGTGCTCGAGAGTCAGGCCATCGTGCCCGGAGCCGGGGATTCACTGCGCGACGGCGACCTCGCCCGTTTCGGGGCGCTGGTCGATCGGTCCCAGGAGGCGGCCGAAGCCTGGCTGGGCAACCAGGTGCCGGAGACATCGTGTCTCGCGCGGGAAGCCCGCCGCCTCGGAGCCGCGGCGGCGTCGGCCTTTGGAGCGGGATTCGGCGGGAGCGTCTGGGCGCTGATCGCCGAGAGCGCGTGCGGCGGCTTCCTCCGCGACTGGCGTCACGCCTACGAGCGCGCGCACCCGGAGGCCGCGGCCCGGGCGGTGTTCTTCGAAACCTCGCCGGGACCGGCCGCGCTCCGGCTCGCGTGAGGCCTGGCGCTCAGGCGCCAGGTGCCGCGTAGCTGGCTTTGAGCGCCCGGTAGTCGGTCTTGCCGGTGCCCAGCACCGGGATCGACTCCACGTCGATGACCTGACGGACATGGTGCAGCGCGCTCAAGCCCGCGTCCTTGATGAGCGCATTGACAGCCTGGCGTTCAGCCGGGCGCCTCGTGAACAGCACCACGTCCGGATGCTCCGGGTCGCCGATGGCCTCGACCGCGATCACCGGCCCATCGTCGGCGTCGCCGAAGTGCCGCTGCAGGACGGCCTCGATGGCCGGGAGCGACACCATCTCGCCGCCGACCTTGATGAACCGCTTGAGGCGTCCCTTGAACGTGAGGCGCCCGTCCGCGGCGGCCGCCACGAGGTCTCCCGTGCGGTACCACGACCGGTCGTCGAAGGTCACAAACGGCGAGTCTCCCGCGTAATTGAGGTAGCCGCCGAAGACGCTCGGACCGCGCACCAGCAGCAGGCCGGTCTCGCCCGGCGCGAGGCGCCGGGTGATGTCGAGGTCGACGATGGCGCCTTCCACCGACGGCATCAGCTTGCCGATGGTGCCCGGGACGGGCTCGTCCATCGGGTTCACGGCCACGACGGGCGAGCACTCCGTGATGCCGTACCCTTCGAGCACGACAAGCGGCGGCCACCGTTCGCCGAGCGTCGCAAAGAGGCTGTCCGGGCATTTTTCGGCGCCGACCACGGCGAGCCGGAGCGTGGAGAGTTGACGGTCCGACGCCACGCGCACGATTCCGCCGAGAAAGGTGGGCGTGCCAAAGAGCACCGTCGGCTTGTACGTGTCGATGACCCTGGCGAGGAGCGCCGACTCGGTGGGATTCGGATGAAACACCGTGCGCAGGCCCAGGCTCCAGGACAGCAGCACCGTCGTGGTGAGGCCGAACGAGTGGAACGGGGGCAGGAGCCCGACGGTGATGTCGCGCTCCTCCAGTTGTCCCATCGTCAGAATGTCGGCGATGTTCGTCAGCAGGTTGCGGTGCGTCAGGGGCACGGCCTTCGGGAGGCTCTCCGATCCGCTCGTGAACAGGACGACGGCCGTTTCCGGAGGCGTCGCCCGCTCGAGTGAGGCCCAGCTGATGCGGCTGGTCAGGGCCGCACGCAGTTTCTCGGCCGGCCGCACCGACGCCAGCACGTCCTCGACGAACAGGAACGTGTCCTCGATGGCCGAGAGGTCGATGCCCGAGGATCCCAGCTTCGCGATGAGCGCCCGGGCCGTGACGACTGTCGCGACGCCCAGCGAGTCCAGGGAGTGCCGCAGCGCGCGCGTGCCCGCCGTCCAGTTCACCATGACCGGGGTCTTGCCGGCGAAGAGGGCCGCGAGCAGGAACACCGTGGCGCCCACCGACGCGGGCATCATGATGCCGACATACGGCCCCGGCAGCCGCTCGAGCCTCGGCTTGAGCACGAGCACGGCGGTGACCAGGTCTCGATAGGTCCGCGTGCCGGTCGACTGGTCCGCGAACAGCGGCTGACGGGGCCGGGCGGCGGCCTGCTTCAGGAACACGGCCGTCAGCGTGTCGCCCGGCGGCAGCGTCAGGGGCGTCCGGTCCCCCGACGCGGAGAACCACGAGGCCGGCGGCGCCTTGAGGTCCGATGCCGTGTGGGACACGCCCTGCCCGGCCGCCGCCAGGACGACGTCAGCGACGGTCGTCAGGCTCTCCGGCGTGTCCACCGAGAAGCCGAATTCCTGCTGCAGCCATGTCACGAGCTCGGCCGTTGCGAGGCTGTCGAACCCGAGGTCCTTCGACAGGTGATCGTCGATGGCGACCTCGCTCCGCCCGGACTCCTCCCGGAGATGCGCGAGCACCAGGTCGCGCGTCGCCGCCGACACGTGCGTCGCATCCGAGCGCGGGGCCTCCTGCACGGGCTCGGGCATCTCGCGGGCGCCGCCTTTCTCCCAGAACCCGTAAGGCACGTAGGTGTTCCGGGCGGCGTGCTCGTTGTAGAAGCGCTCGAGGTAGCCGTTGATCTCGGCGCGCGTTCCCGTTCTCGGAAAATCCGCCGGCTCGACCAGCTCGATCGACATCCGCCGCCTCGGCATGAAGACGATGCCGTTCTGCAGGAGGTGCTTGATCCCGCGAGCCAGTGCGCTTCCGATGGCGGGCATCTCGCCGTTGAACCCGAGGCTGAAGCTGCTGCCCCACAGGCCGTTGTGTCGCACGAGGACGATGCGGACGTCCGGGACCGCCTTCACGAGCGTCTCGACGCCGCTCGCGGCTCCAATGTCTTCGAGGTACTGCCGCTTGAGACGGCCGGCGGGGTAGAGCAGGATGTTCTCGCCGGCCTTCAGGCCCTCGGCGATGTCCTGCAACGCCGCCCGCGTGCGGTCGCGGGCGGCCGCGCCGCTGCGTTCCAGGTTCGGCAGGATGCGCGAGCCGTAGAGCAGGGCCACGTAACCGAACACGGTCCGGTTGACCTGGTGTTCGTCGGCGAGCGGCCGGAGCTGGAACGCGGGATAGAGGTGCGCGACGATGAACGCCGGGTCGAGCAGCGACGAGTGGTTCGGCAGGAAGAGGATCCCGCGCCGCCCCTTGCGCTTGATGGCGTCGAGTCCGCGGAGGTCGATCCGGTAGCGGAGTCCGATGAGGGGCCGCGCCACGTAGGCGAGGAGCCGGGTGACCACCGACAGCACCAGAGCCAGCATGCAACCTCCACGGGGATATTCCGAGAACGTACTAGAGACGACGACCCGCTGCAAGGGCGGCCGAAGGACCCGGTCGCAGAGGGCGACTGTGAGTGCGGCCGAACCGGAGCCCGGCGCGACTGGGTCCCGAGTGCCGCGGCCGACGATCCCGAGTCCCGAGTCCCGAGTCCCGTCAACTCTCGGGTGCAGGTATCATGGTGGGTCATGTCGGCACCCGCGATCATCCGCACCGAAGCGCTGACGCGCACCTTCGGCGGCGTCCGCGCCGTCGACGGGCTCGACTTCGAAGTGCCTGCCGGCACCGTGTTCGGGTTTCTCGGCCCCAACGGCGCGGGGAAGACGACGACGATCCGGCTGCTGCTCGGGCTGCTCGAACCCACGAGCGGGCGGGCCGAGGTGCTCGGCTTCGACACGCGCGAGCGGGGCGGCGCGATCCGCGAACGATCGGGGGCGCTGCTCGAGCATCACGGGCTCTACGAGCGGCTGAGCGCCGAGGAGAACCTCGCCTTCTACGCGCGCGTCTGGCGCATGGAGCGCGCCGCGCGTGCCGACCGCATCCAGGCATTGCTCGAACCCCTCGGCCTGTGGGACCGCCGCCGTGAGCCGGTCGCGCGCTGGAGCCGGGGGATGAAGCAGAAGCTGGCCGTGGCTCGCGCGCTCCTGCACAGGCCGACGCTCCTGTTCCTCGACGAGCCCACGGCCGGGCTCGACCCCGTCGCGGCGGCGACGCTCCGCGACGACCTCGGCACGCTGGTTCGCCGCGAGGGCGTCACCGTGTTCCTGACCACGCACAATCTGGTCGAGGCCGAGCGTCTCTGCGAGCGCGTGGCGGTCGTCAAGCAGGGGCGGCTGCTCGCTGTCGGCCACCCGGATGACTTGAAGGCCCGCAGCGCGTCCCGGGCGGAGATCACCGGGCGGAACTTCGACGACGCCATGCTCGCGATGCTGCGCGACCAGGCGGGCGTGCTGCGCGCCGACCTGCACAACGGGCGCATCGTGCTGGAGCTGGCCGAGTCGGCCGGGACCGCTCCGCTGGTGGCGCTCCTCGTCCAGCGCGGCGGCCTGGTGGAGGAGGTCCGGAAAGACACGGGGTCGCTCGAAGACGTCTTCCTGACGCTGATGGAGGAAGAGCCGTGATCGGGGATATCTTCACCGTGGCCTGGAAGGAGTGGAGGGAACTGCTGCAGCTCGGCGGGAGCGTGAGGGGCGGTCGGCTGAGCCTCGTCATCCTCGTCGCGGTCTTCGGCGTCTTCCTCCCGCTCCAGTCCGGGGCGGAGTGGGTCGAGTCACCCGCCACCGTGTTCTACTGGGGCTGGGTGCCGCTGATGCTGGTCAGTAGCGCCGTGGCCGATTCGTTCGCCGGCGAACGCGAGCGGCACACGCTCGAGACGCTGCTCGCCAGCCGCTTGCCGGACGCGGCCATCCTGTTGGGAAAGATGGCGGCGGCCGTCGCCTACGGCTGGGGCCTGGTGCTGGTGATGCTGGTGCTGAGCCTGGTCACGGTGAACGTGGCCGCGCGCACGGGGCCGTGGCTCCTGTTCCCCTGGCGGTTCGCGATCGGCGCGCCGTTGCTGGCCCTGCTCGGTGCCGGCCTTGCGGCCACCGCCGGCGTGCTGGTGTCGCTTCGCGCCGCGACCGTGCGGCAGGCGGCCCAGACGCTGAACGTCGGCGTGCTGCTCCTTATCTTCATTCCCGTGCTCGGCCTGCAGGCGCTGCCTGAGGCCTGGCAGGCGCAGGCGGGGGCCTGGGCCCTGTCGGTGGGCGCGGACGGGCTGCTCTGGGCGTCCGCGGGGCTGCTGGCCCTGCTCGACACGGTGCTGCTGACGGCTGCCTTCGCGAGGTTCCGCCGGTCGCGCCTCGTGCTGGACTGAACGTGGGCGCGCCGGTCGCGCCCTGTTTCTGGAGGTGATGTCATGGTTCGGACGTATCGGGTAGCGGCGCTGGCCGCGACAATGGTCCTGGCGGTCCTGGGGCTGCCGGGAGTGGCGGCAGCCCAGGCCGCGCAACCGGCAACGCTGGAGTCCTTCGCCGGCGCCTGGGAGGGCTCCGCGCAGACGCCCAACGGGGAGGTCTCGCTGCGAGCGGCGTTCAAGGTCCAGGAGGGCAAGCTCACCGGCACCATTGAGTCGTCGATGGGCCTGATCGCGGTCGTCTCCTCAGCCCTCTCCGGCGACACGCTGACGATGGTCATCGATTTTCAAGGCTCTTCCGGCGCGCTCGGCTGCAAGCTGCAGGGCAACCGCATCGACGGGGTCTGGGAAGTGGGCGGCGACAGCGGGCCCTTCTGGCTGGCACGGCCGGGCACGGGGAACAGCGCCAGCGTTGGCGATCCCGTCAGCGGGACGTGGACCGGCGAGGTCGACATCGCCGGCCAGTTGATGCCCTTCTCGATGGACCTTCGCCTGAGCGGGGAGGCCGTGACGGGCGAGATGATTTCGGCAGCGGGGAAGGTGCCGCTCGCGAGTGGCAGCTGGAAAGACGGCGCCCTGCAGCTGGGGTTTCCGTACATGGGCGGCGAACCCGTCGTGATGGGCGCCACGCTCAAGGACGGGAAACTCGTGGGCCTCATCGACTACAACCGCGGCGAGGCGAGCGGCACCTGGACCGCGGCCAGGAAATAGGACCGCCGTCGATCAGTCCGTCAGGTCGGGCCCCGGTCTGGGTGTGAGCGCGGCGTCGAGATCCACGATCGCGACCACGCCGAAACCGGGACGGTTCCCGATGGCGAACCGCGCGTCCCGGATGATGACCCGCCGCCCCCCGTCCGGCAGCGGCAGCACCTCGTAGCTCGGGAAGCGCAGCCACCGGCGCACGCCCTGGACAAACGGCGCCCCGAGTGCCGCGTCGACAGCGGGACCGTGTGCGCCTCGGTCGAACGAGGTCGGCTCGATGCCCGCCGCGGGGCCGGCCGTCCAGGTGACAGGCACGAACAGGTAGCGGCCCTCGGTCACCACGATCACCGAGCGGCGGAGCGGTTCGGCCGGCACCGGCATCGCGGCCACCTGCTCGGCGGCCCATCCGCGCTCCAGGGCCAGTTGGCGCACCTGCCGCTCGGCAATCCGCGACCCGGCGTACATGGTGGCGATATAGAGACCGGCCACGGCGAGCGCGCCCATCGCGATGCCCGGCCGGCCCGGCTCGCCGATGCGGGCCCGGGCCAGGGCCCAGATCACAAGCCCCGCCGTCCAGACGGCGCGCGCCCACTCGGGCACGACCGGCGCCAGCAGCATCAGGGCCGTGGTCCCGCCGCCGAGCGCCGCCGCCGTCACCAGCCCGCGGGTGTGCGTCGTCCAGGCCAGCATGACGGCGCCGCCGAGGATCAGCCAGAGCCACGGGTCGACGATGAACAGGGTGTCGCCGTAGAACCAGCGTTCCGAGAACGGCATCAGGAGCCGGACACCGTAGCTGTTCAGCCAGTCGAGAAACGGGTGGGAGAGCACGCCGAGGGCGGCCAGTCCCAGGAGAGCGAACGGCCTCGCCCGCGGCCGCTCCGGGTGCCGGCGAGCCATGACGCGGTCGACGAGGATCATCACCGCCGTCAGGGCGAACGGCAACAGGATGATGGCGAGGACGCCGTGCGTCCATCCGCGACGCAGCGCGAAGGCGACGTCGGCGCTGTGCAGATAGCACGCGCCATCCACGTCCGGGATGTTCGCGGCGATGATCAGGGTCGACGAAGCGAGCGGGGTCAGGCGTTTGAGTCCGCTTTCGGCGAGGCACGCGCCTGCCAGCGTGTGCGCGAGTGGTTCCATGCGTCGGAAGCCCATGATAGCATCGCGAGGATTGTCGCTGGTATGGAGGATGCTGCCCATGTTCATGAGAGTGACGGTTGGTGTGTCGGCGGCCGCGGTGTGCCTGGCCGCCGTGGCGGCGGCACAGCAGGGCGCGGCAGCGAAGGACCCCGTGCGCGTGAAGTCCGACGCGATTCACGCGAGGGTGCTGACCGTTGACACCCACGTCGACATGAGGAGCGGCAGCGACTACGGCGTGCTGACGCCGGGCCAGAAGTGCGACCTCGTGAAGATGCAGCAGGGCGGGATGAAGGCCGTCTTCCTGGCCGTCTTCGTCAGCCAGCGCCAGGCCTTCGATGCGGCGGCGTACAAGGCGGCGTACGATGCCGCCATCCGGCAGTTCGATTTCCTGGACGCGCTGACCGGGAAGTCGCGGCCGGACATGTGCGCGTTTGCGGCGTCGCCCTCCGAGGTCGAGCGCCTCGCGAAGACCGGGAAGCGGGTGATCATGACCGGCGTCGAGAACGGCTATCCCGTGGGCGAGGATCTCGCCAACGTCAAGGCGTTCTACAATCGCGGCGCCCGCTACATCTCGCTGACCCACAGCGGGCACAACCAGATCGGCGATTCGTCGAGCGACCGCAACCCTCCCCGCCACAACGGGCTGTCGCCCTTCGGCAGGCAGGTCATCGCCGAGATGAACCGGCTCGGCATGATGGTGGACGTGTCCCACTCGGCCACGACGACATTCTGGGACGTGATCAAGCTGTCAAAGGCGCCGATCATCGCGTCGCACTCCGGCTGCAAGGCCCTCCACGACGTCGACCGCAACCTCGACGACGAGCAGTTGAAGGCCCTCGCGAAGAACGGCGGTGTCATCCAGATCGTGGCGCTGGCGTCGTATCTCAGGGCGGATTCGCCCGGACGTGTGCAGGCGGTCCGCCAGTTGCGCGAAGAACTCGGCATGGCCGCGGGCGGCCGCGGCCGCCAGGGCGGGCCGCCGGCCCAGCCGCCGACGCCGCAGCAGCAGGCCGAGGCGCAGAAGCGCCGCGCGGCGTACATGGAGCGGATGCAGGCGATTGACGCGAAGTACCCGCCCGCGTCGCTCATCGACTTCGTGGATCACATCGACCATGCCGTCAAGGTGGCGGGTGTCGATCACGTCGGCATCGGCACGGACTTCGATGGGGGCGGCGGGTTTCCCGGTTTCAACGACCACTCGGAAGCGGCCAACGTGACGGAGGAACTGGTCCGCCGCGGCTACTCCGAGCAGGACATCGCCAAGATCTGGGGCGGCAATCTCATGCGCGTGTGGCGTGACGCGCAGAAGGTGTCCGAACAGGAACAGGCGGCCGCCCGATAGGCAGGGCCCGGGGAGGCACGGATGGACCATCGACTGCTCGGGCGCACCGGGGTGCGTGTGTCGCCGCTCTGCCTCGGCACGTTGAATTTCGGCGGCGGCACCGACGAGCCTGACGCCGTCCGGATGGTGCACGCCGCGCTCGACGAGGGCCTCAACTTCATCGATACCGCCGACGTCTACCAGGCCGGCGAGTCCGAGCGTATCGTCGGCAAGGCCCTGGCCGCCCGCCGGGACAAAGTCGTGCTCGCCACCAAGGTCCATGGCCGGACCGGCCTCGGGCCGAACGACCTGGGCAACTCCAGGCTCCACATTCGGCGCGCAGGTGAGGCGTCACTCCGCCGCCTCGGCACCGACTACATCGACCTCTACCAGA
>JAWOGY010000043.1:0-2620 GCA_046496425.1 Vicinamibacterales bacterium | reverse complement strand
GCTGGCGCGGCCGCTCACGCTCATCCTCGGGGCTGCGGCGCAGCTGGGCATCTTCGTCGCGGCGCTCGGCGCGCACTACCTCTTCGGCTTCAGCATCCGCGAGGCCGCCTCCATCGGCATCATCGGCGGCGCCCACGGCCCCACCTCGATCTTCCTCACGGCCATCCTGGCGCCGCACCTGCTGGGGGCCGTGGCCGTCGCGGCGTACACCTACATGGCGCTGGTGCCCGTGATCCAGCCGCCCATCCTGCGGCTCATGACCACCCGCGCGGAGCGGGCGATCCCGATGGCCCAGGAGCGGGCGGTGTCGCGCACGGCGGTCATCCTGTTCCCGATCGTCATCACCGTGCTGGTGTCGCTGGCGGTACCGCCAGTGGCCCCGCTCATCGGCATGCTCATGTTCGGGAACCTGCTCAAGGAGTCGGGCGTCACCGACCGGCTGTCGAAGACCGCGTCGGGGCCGCTCATCAACATCGTCACGATCCTGCTCGGCCTGGTCGTCGGGGCCACGATGAGCGGCGTGACCTTCCTGCGCCCGCAGACGCTCTTCATCATCGTGCTCGGCGCCGTCGCCTTCTCCTTCAGCACCGCGGGCGGCATCCTGCTCGCGAAGCTGCTCAACCTCATCCTCCCGGCCGAGCGGCGCATCAACCCGTGCATCGGGGCGGCCGGCGTCTCGGCCGTGCCCATGTCGGCGCGGGTGGTGCAGAAGTTCGTCTCCGAGCAGACCCAGGGCCGCGTCAACCCGCTCATGGCGGCGATGGGCCCGAACGTGGCCGGCGTCATCGGCTCGGCCGTCGCGGCCGGGGTGTTCCTGGCGATCCTGCGCTGAGCCCGAGGCGCGCGCGGTGCGGTGAACGGCGGCCCATGGCCCGTGGGTGGGGTTCGACTCAGGCCTGCGGTTCCGTGAAAGGGTCTCGGAACGCTGCCTCGCGTGGGCGACCCGCTGCAGCGTGCTACGCTCATTGCGCGGGAAAGGGATGTTGGGGGTGGCACCGGAGGGACCATGCGCATCCGGATCGGTTCCGTGGGCCGTGGGCGGCACGATGAGGCACGGCACGTGACGCACGCGGCGTCGTCGGGGCGTTTCGCTGGCTCGGGAGCCCGCCTCGCCATCGTCGCGCTGCTCGCGGTGCTGATCGCTGGCTGCAGCGAGCCGCCGACGGAGCGAGAACGGCGCGTCGTCATCGACGGCTTCGAGACCACCTTCGAGGAGGTGCGCGAACCTGCCGTGGTCGAGGTGGATTGTGGCGCCACGCATGCAGGTGCCGAGATCACCGCCACCGAGTTCGTGGGTCGCACTGCCGAGCAGGCCACCTACCTCCACTACACGCCCGACGAGGACTGGAACGGCGAGTTGGTGCTCTACGCGCGCGGCTACGTGCCGCCGGGCTTCCTCAACTTGCTCGTGATCGCGTTCCTGCGCGGTGACGTCTCGGATCCGCGGCTACAGGAGATCGTGGACCTGCGGAACGCTCTCCTGTGTGACGGCTACGCCTTCGCGCTCTCCGCCTACGCCGACGATGGGTACGCCGTGGAGGAGGGGTTCCGCGATACCCACCTGCTCAACGCTCTCTTCGCCTGGCACGGGGAAGAGCCGACACGAACCTACGTGATGGGCCACTCGATGGGCGCGCTCATCGCGACGGCGTTGCTCGAGAGCTTCCCACATGCGTATCAGGGTGGCCTGGCCACCTGTGGGCCGCTGGGCGGAAGCTTGTTGCAGATGGACTACATCGGGAACGTGCGGGTGGTGTTCGATCAGCTGTTCCCCGGCGTGATCGAAGGCGACGTCCTCACGCCCACCGAACAGACCTTCGACGAGGTGGTGGCAGCCGTCGTGCAGGCGTTGGCCGACGCCGACCCGGCGCTGATCGAGCTGCTGGCATCCGTGACGGTCGCCGGCCAGGTGCCCGCCACGGTTCACGACGCCGGCTTGCCCGCTGGCGTCGTGCGCCTGTTGCGCCACGATCCCGTCGACCCGGACGCAGCGGCCCTCGGCGACGCGCTCGCGCGGCCCCTGTTCTACGAGGTGGCGGGCAAGGAGGACGTGCTGGCGCGCGGCGACGGTGGGCTGTCGTTCGACAACCTGGACGCCATCTACCTGCCCGAGGAAGTCGATCCCGAGGAGGCGCCGGTCCCGCGCTACGCCGGCGACCTCGGCGCGGTCGAGTACTTCGGCGACTGGTACACGTCGAGCGGCACGCTGACGCGCCCGCTGCGCGTGGTGCATAGCGAGTTCGACGCCGACGTGCCGGCTTTCCACGTCGACGCCTATCTCGCCGGGCTCGACGTCTTCGGCCGTGATCTGGTCGACGCGGTCATCATCCCGGGCGACACCAGCCACTGCGTGATGTCGACGGACGCGCTCTACGGCCACTTCCAAGAGCTGGTGCAAGCCGCGACGCCGTGACGACGCGGCCCGCCCGGGCCGCCTCCAGAGCGCGCTTCAGCAGCACTGCGCGCACCGGGGCGACCTCCCGGCGGCTCACGCCGGGCGGGTCCCCTTGATCATCGTCAGCAGCAGCACCAGCGGCGTGCGCGCGGTGACCGTGTGCGGCAGGTGCGGCGCCATGTGCGCGAAGCTGCCCGGGCCCACCTCGAACCGCTGGTCGCCCAG
>JAWOGY010000068.1:0-8135 GCA_046496425.1 Vicinamibacterales bacterium | reverse complement strand
AAACCTTTCGCGCGCACGGCGTCAAGGTGGACGGCACACGCGTCTATTTGCGCGAAGGCCAGCTGCTCAAGGCCCTGGAGACGGTGCCGCAGCAGTTCACCATCGAGGCCCGCAACCCGGAGCGGAACGTCACGGTGGGCGGCGGCCGGCCGGTTTTTGCGCCGGGCTATGGCGCTCCCTTCCTGGTGGACGCCGCTCCCCTGGACGACGGCGGCCCGCGTTGGGTGGGCAAGCGGGCACCGACCCTGGACGACTATGACAAATTGGTCAAGCTGGCCCATGCCCTGCCCAACCAGGACATGAGCGGGCATCTCATCGTCGAGCCCGAAGGCGTGCCGGCCGGGATGGCGCCCGTGCGGATGCTGCACGCCCACATGCTCCACTCCGACAAGCCGTTCATCGGCAGTGCTGCGCGCCCTTGAGGCCCACGGCACTGCCGATGAACATGCGTGCGCCTCGTGCGGGCGCAGACCGATGCGTCGCGCATCGCGTGGAGGTGGGAGCCCGGGGGCGGGTTGGGCATCGTCGACATGGACGAGGCCCAGATGGAGCAGGCCCTCATCAACATCCTGAAGAATGCCGTGGAGGCGCTCCCCGACGGCGGCGGGTCGGTGACGGTTCGCGCCGGGTCGTCAGCCGGCGGAGGATACGTCGAGGTGGAAGATTCCGGCCCTGGCATCTCCGACGACGCGCGGCCGCATCTGTTCACGCCGTTCTTCACGACGAAACAGAACGGCCAGGGGATCGGCCTCACGATGGTGCAGGAGATCCTGCGCCGCCACGGCTTCACTTACTCGCTCGACGGCCCTCCCGGCGGCCCCACGCGGTTCCGCATCGAGCTCTAAGCCGATGCCCGTCTGCCGCGGGTCCTGTCCGGGTTGGGAAGCGCCTCGGCCACCCACGGCCGACGGGCAGAGTCGCGTTTCTTTATCTACTGTTTCCGCCGGAGCAGCAAGTCCTGGAAATTGAAGCTGAAGTCGGTGGTGGGCGACACGGCCCGCATCTTTGCCTGGTCGATGCTCCCGTCGGGGTTCAGCGCGAAGGTCACGAAGGCGTCGGCGCGCAACTCCCGGTCGCGCCAACGCACCACGAACGTGTCGTACTGCCAGTGTTCGAGGTCGCCCACGAGCGACGGTGTGTGCGAAAAGCGCATCACGAGCTTGTCCTGCTCCAGCGTGATGGCGATGTCGCCGTACCAGGCGTCCTCGTAGGTGGCGGCATAGCGCCCGAGCGCCAGCGACGGCTTCGACGCGACGTCGCGAGCTGCGGCGGCTTTCTTCTCGCTCTCAGCCATCATGGCCTCGGACCGCGTCATCACCGTGCGGTAGGCTTCGATCCAGTCGTGAGGGGGCGCGCCGAGATAGTGATCGACAACGTGGTACGCGACAGCTTCGAGCACCGCGAGCGACTCGGCGTTTGTCAGCACTGTGACCCCGATCTTCGCGTCGGGGAGCATCACCACGCGCGACACGTACCCGGGCAAGCCGCCGCCGTGATGCCACATCCGCTGCCCGCGGTAGTCGCGCACGTTCAGACCCAGCGCGTAGCCGGCAAAGGCGAGGCGCAGGGGCGCCAGTTCGGGCGCGGTGGTCAGGCTGGGCGTCAGGGGCGTGACGATCGTGGTGATCTGGCGGAGCGTGGCTTCTGAGAGGAGCCTCGACCCATCCGGGAGCGCGCCTCCGGCGAGCAGCAGCTGCATCCACTTCGCCATGTCTTCCGCGCTCGAGTTGATGCCGCCGGCCGGGTTCGTGTTGTCGCTCAGAAACGGCGCGATTGGCCTGAGGTTTCCGTCGACCTTCGCGTGCGTCGCCGCCACGTTGACGCCGCCCACCGCCGCGGAGTGCAGCACGTTCGAGCCGGTCATGCCGGCCTTCGTCAAGATGCGCCCCGAGACGAACTCCTCCCATCGCTGACCGCTGACAGCTTCAATCACTTGGCCGGCGACGAGGTAGAGGACGTTGTCGTAGGCGAATGCGCTGCGGAAGCTGGTGGCCGGCTTGATGAACCGCAGCCGGTGCGCGATCTCCGCGCGGTTGTACGTGGACGGCGGCCACCAGAGCAGGTCTCCAGCGCCCAATCCCAGGCCGGCCCGGTGCACGAGGAGGTCGCGCACGGTCAACTCGCGCGTGACCCAAGGGTCCCACATCTGGAACGCGGGCAGGTATCTGACAACCGGTGCGTCCCACTGGACCTTCCCCTCGTCGACGAGCAGCCCCAGCGCCGCTGCGGTGAACACCTTCGTGTTCGACGCGATGCCGAAAAGGGTCTTGTCGTCCACAGGCTCCGGTGAGCCGAGCTTGCGCACGCCGTAGCCCTTCGCAAGCACCACGTTGCCGTCTTTCACGATGGCCAGGCCGACGCCCGGCACGTCGAAGGTCTTCATCGCGCGCGCGACCCACGCATCGATGTCGGGCGGCGCGGTGGGCGGCGCCTGGGCGCTCAGCACGACCGTGAGGGCGACACAGGCAACGATGACAGGAATCGATCGCCGAAGACGGTACATGGTCACCTTCCTCTCGCCTGCATCGCGCGGGCGAACAGCACCTTGGGGTCGAATACTTCTCCCGCGCGGACGACGTGCGTGATGGCGGCGAGGTCTTCTATCTTCTCGAGGGGATCGCCCGACACGACGATGAAGTTGGCGTCGGCGTCCGCGGCGAATCGAGCCGACGCGGGCTGCACACCAACGAGGTCGGCGGCCGTCGACGTGGCCGCCCGGATGGCCTCGATCGGCGGAAGGCCCGCGCGAACGAGGGCCGAGAGCTCGCGGTGGAGGCCGGCGCCCGGCACGGGATAGCCGGCCAGTTCGAATCCGGTGCCGGCCGCGACGCGGCCGCCGGCGCCGACGAACCGCTTGAGAAACGCGGCCTGGCTGGTCCAGGCGCGCTTCGCTTTCGCGACGTCAGCGGCGGGCAGCTTCTTGAGCGTTGCCTTCAGCGCCTCACGCCGCGCTCCGGGCAGCAGCGCCAGCGCCGGGTCGCCGGCCGCTTCCTCCGGGAACGCGCCTGCCAGCGCAGCGGCCATGATCGGCACCAGCGTGACCCGGCCGCGCACGAGCCGTGTCTGCAGCGCGTTCAGGTCGCGTGCCGCCACTGCCGGCCAGGCGTCGGCGGCCGGCCCGCTGCGGGGCTCGAGCGGATACCCAAGTGTCTCGATGGAGGCGACACCGGCCGCGGCGAGGTCCATCATGGAACTCGCGCCGGGCCGGCCGCTGATGCGCACGCCGGATCGCCGGGCGGCGCCGACCATCGCCGTGTAGATGTCCGGCGGCAGCGACTCGTAGCCGGCGATCCAGTTCACCTTCGCGTCGATCTGGCGCCGCACCTCGCCGACAGCCACCTCCGGGTCCGTCGCGTCGAAGAGCCAGCGGTCGGGGCTGGCGCCCTGATTGATGCCGCGCCCGGATGTCCACAGCCGCGGCGCCAGAATCCCGCCCGCGATCGACCGCTCGCGCTGAGCCACGCCCCAGCCTGTCCGCGCATTGATCACGCGGAAGCCTGCCACGCCGTGGGCCAGGCCCATCAGGTAGAAGTAGTCGGCCTCGAGGCCGGCGGTGGGCGCCGCCCACGCGTGCGCGTCGATGAGGCCCGGCACGAGCACCGAGCCGGCGGCCTGGATGCGCACGGTGCCGCCTGGAAGCGACGCCGGCGGCTCAGGCGTCACGCTCTTGATGCGGCCGTTCTCGACATAGACCGCCGCCGGCGGCAGGTAGCGGCCCCTGGCCACGTCGAGCACCCTCGCGCCTTCCACCAGCACCGGCGCCTTCGCGGCGGGCTGCCGGGCGGTCGCAAGCGCGCCGAGTGCAATCGCCGCGGCCGCAGCTATCGATAGTGGGACGTGAACGCGGGACATGCCTAAGTCAGTCTAATCCCGAAAGCTGGACTAGCGCCTAGCGCCAAGTCCCTAGCCCCTGATCTATGATGCACAGTTCGAGCAGGACCCGAGCAATGCGCGAAATCGTCATCACCCGTCACGGCGCCCCGGATGTCATGGAAGAGCGGGAGCGGCCGACGCCCGAGCCCGGCCCGGGCGAGGTCCGCATCCGCGTCAAGGCGGCCGGCGTGAACTTCGCCGACATCCTGGCCCGGATGGGCCTCTATCCCGATGCTCCGCCGCCGCCGCTCGTCGCGGGCTACGAAGTCTCCGGCTACGTCGACGCCGTCGGGCCGGGGCCGATGCGGCACGAGGTCGGACGCCACGTGCTGGCCATCACGCGCTTCGGCGGCTACGCGGATCAGGTGATCGCCCCGGCCGACTTCGTCTGGCCCGTCCCCGCCAACCTCAGCCACAACGAAGCCGCCGCCATTCCCGTCACCTACCTCACCGCCAGTGTCGCGCTCTACCGCATGGCAAACGTGAAGGCCGGCGAGACGGTGCTCGTGCATGGAGCGGGCGGGGGCGTCGGCATCGCCGCCATGCAACTGGCCCGGCTCCGCCGTGCCACGGTGATTGGCGCGGCCTCGCCCGCCAAGCACCGCGCGCTGCGCGCCATGGGCATCGACCACGTCATCGACTACCGCAACGGCGATGTCGAGGCCGACATCGCGCGCCTGACCAACGGGCGCGGCGTGGACGTGATTCTCGACGCGCGCGGCGGCGGGGCGCTCACCGAGAGTTACCGCACGCTCGCGCCGCTCGGCCGCCTCGTCATCTTCGGCTCCCAGGCCCTCGTCGTGGGTCGGGAACGAGACGAGGAGCGCGTGCAGGCGGTGATGCAGCAGCGGCCGTTCTTCGATCCGATGGACCTGATGAACAGCAACAAGGGCGTCTTCGGCCTCAACCTCGCACACCTCTGGCGCGAGCGCCGGTTCGCGGCGGCCTCGATGGAAGCGCTCCTCACCGACTTCGCGGGCGGTCGCCTGAAGGCCGTCGTGGCGAAGACGTTCCCGCTCGCGCGCGCCGCCGACGCCCACGCGTTCCTGCAGGACAGGGCGAATGTGGGGAAGGTGGTGCTCACGGTGTAGGGGCTAGGCGCTAGGGGCTAGGGGCTAGTCAGTCGCGCTTCGCGCGGGGTGAGACGCCTGGACTGCCAGACAAGCTGCCAGCGCGGCGATAGCCGCGTCCCACTAGCCCCTAGCGCCTAGCCCCTAGTCCCTTGTCTTCGAGATTCACCCACTCCACCCGAAGCGGCCTGGTGAAGACGCCGAGGTCCTCGGGCTGGAGGACGACCAACTCGGCCCCCGCAAGCCACTCATCGTCCAGCCGCACGCGGTCTTCGTCGGCGAGGGGAATCACGAAGCGCATGCGCCGAACGCCCGTCCCGAACTGCAGACTCGAGAGTGCGCTCATCAGCGAGTAGTCGATCTGCCGGCCCGACTCGGCACCGAGAAGGATGGCTTGCTTCCGCGACGCGTTCCTGATCGCCAGATGTTCCGCGCTGCCGACCCCACCCGACCCGAACAGGTCTCTCGACGTCCACATCAACCGTCGAAGGTACACGCTTCGGACATCGACCAGCACACCGTCCCGTGCCAGGTCGACAGCGCGCACGGTCAGCCGTCCCAGCCTTGCGAGCACCGAGTTTCCCGCGGCCAGCGGAGCGGCTTCGACAACCCGGTATCGCCACGCGCGGAGCGTCACGGTCGCGTCGAGCGGTCCCTGCGCGGAGGACAACAGAGCCACCTCCGCTTCGGGCAGACTGAGCAGCGTCGTGTGGAACGCGGACGGCTCGGAGCGGACCGGCCTCAGCAGCTCCACGCCTCCCAAGGCTCGCGCAATGCTCTCGAGAGGCTGTCCGTCGTCATCCGTGTCGCGCACGCTGCGGCGGTAAGCGGCGCCGCTCCGGCGCTGCCATTGGATCGCCGGAGCATTCCCGGGATGCCAAGTCGATGCGATCGACCATGGCTGAAGCACGACGGCCGGCGGCGCTCCGGACGTGCGCAAGACGGCGCCCGCGGACCGGTACCGTGCCGGGCGGCCCTGCTGGACGTTCGTTGAGCCCCAATCGGCGCGCACCGCCCCGAAATCGACGTCGAGCGTGACCGCGGCTGGATCGAGAATCCCGGCTCGAAGCGGCGCTGGAGGCACGGCATCGAGTGGTATTCCCCCGGTCATGGCGCTCAGCACGCCGATCACCAGCACGCCGATTACCATCACCGCCGCTGTGACGACGCGCCTGCGCGAGTACTGGTACACGAGGACCGCGACAGTCCCGAGTAACGTCACCAAGGCCCACTTGGCGAGCGGCGAGGCCGACCAGGCCAGCAGCAACGCCGGCAACTGTTGGATGAACAGCCTCGCCTGGCCGATCAACGCGCCGAAGAGCAGCACGGCCGCCACCGCGACCACGGCGAACTGCGGAATCGTCGCGGTGATGGCCGCGCCCATCGCGGACAGGCCGACGATCATCGCCTGCTCGATCACCAGCTGCCAGACGCCGCCCAGCACGTCATTCTGCGGAAGCCCGAGTGCCGTGAACAGCACCCAGCCGACGACGGCCGGCGGCACGATCAGGAGGAGGGTCGCCGAGAGTGCTTTGCTCGCGGCCATCGCCGCCGGCCGAATCGGGCGGGTCAGCCAGAACGCGGTGGTGCCGACGGGCGAATCGCGCTGGATGAGCAGCACCGTGAGCAGCACCGTGAACGCCAGCCGTGCGCCCGCGAGGAACCCGGCGAAAGTCCGGATGGCCGTGCGAGGCTCCTCCGGGTCGATGAACCCCGGTCCGAATGCCATCACCGCGGCCTGGGCCAGCAGGAGGATCACCCAGGCGATGAGTGGCAGTCGCAGCGCACGGATGTCGTGCCAGACGAGGTGGCTGATGACGCTCACCGTTCACCTCCCCGCGACTCCGCGAGCCGGAAGACCCGCGCGAGGACGATGAAGATCTCGCGAAGCGACATGGGGGTCACCGAGATGTCGTGGGCGCCTGGGATCGCGTCGCGCACGCAGGCGCCGCACTCACTCTCGACGAACCGGTTCTCCACGAACCTGACCGAGCGGCCAGACGACTCGGCCAGCAACCACGATGCCGGAAGCGGCGACGGCAAGATCGCGTCTCCTTCGGTGGCCACCTCGATGCGGCGAAACCTCGCGAGGAGCGACGAGACGGGCTCGGCCAGCTCGAGGCGGCCCTCGTTGATGACGCCAATCCAGTCGGCCAGACGTTCGACTTCGTCGATGTCATGAGACGAAATGAACACCGTCCACGGCCGGTCACCGCCGGCCACTTCGAGGATGCCCTGCGTGAACTCCTCGCGCACGAGGGCGTCCAGGCCGGCAAAGGGCTCGTCCAGGACGAGCAGTTCCGGGTGATACGCCAGCGAGGCCACCAGCGCGGCCTTCATCTTCGTGCCGCGCGAGCAGGCCTTCAGCGGCTTGTCGATCGGCAGCGCGAGTTGCTTCGCAAGCGACGCCGCGAACGCGCGGTCCCACGACGGGTAGAAGGGCGCGCAGTACGCCATCAGATCCGCCGCGGTCATCCAAAGCGGCAACTCCTGGTTCTCGGACACGTACCCGATGCGCTGGAGCGCGGCGGGACCGAGCTGTCGCGAGTCGATGCTCAGCACGCTCGCCCGCCCGGAAGACGGCCGCAGCAGGTTCATCAGGGCCTTGATCGTTGTCGTCTTGCCCGCGCCGTTCGGCCCGATGAGCGCATACACGCTCCCGGCCGGCACCTCCATCGTCAGATTGCGGACGGCCTCGGTGCGTCCGTAACGCAGCGACAAGCCAGCGGTCTCGATGACATGTGGCATGGCGACTCCCGCTACCTGCCGCCCCGATCGAGGCGGCTCCACTGCTCCGACACCGCGTCGAGGACGTCCTGAACGTCCAGCGACAGGTGACGCGCCTCGACGACGAGGCGCTCGACGTCCTCGCGCAGCAGCGCCCGCCGCTCGGCGGCGCTCGATGCCTGGCGCTCGGCCACGAAGGTGCCGATGCCGGGGCGAACCTCTAGAAGGCCTTCAGCGGTGAGCGTCGCCACCACCTTGTGAGCCGTGTTGGGATTGATGCGCAGTTCGCGGCTCAAGGCACGGACGGACGGAAACTCGTCGCTCGGGCGCAGACGGCCTGAGACCATCGCCTTCTTCACGGCGAAGACGACCTGTTCGTGCACCGACAGGCCCGGCCGGATGGTCACGCTGAAGGGCAGCACGGTGTACTATGTACACTAGTACAGTTGGGACTGTCAAGACAGG
>JAWOGY010000198.1:0-5212 GCA_046496425.1 Vicinamibacterales bacterium | reverse complement strand
GATTGAGGTTCACGAGCGGGAACCAGGAGCTCTGGATCTGGATCATGATCCGGTGCCCCGCGCGGAACGTGTGCAGCACGTCGGGCATCACGTACTCGACTTTCGTCACCTGCCCCGGCTCGAACGGCTCCGGGTGCTCGTAGCTCGTGCGGAACTTGCCGCGCATCGCCTCGCCGCGCACGAGTTGCTGGTAGCCGCCCATGCGCGACGCGGCCCGCTGGGCCAGCGCGGGGTCCACGGCCTGGGACGGTTCCGGATACGCGTCGGGATACACGTCGATGAGCTTCACGACCCAGTCCGAGTCCGTGCCGCTGGTCGACACGTGGAGGCTCGGCCGGATGGGGCCCGCCACGGTGATGTCCGACGCCAGGACGTCCGTCATGTACGTCAGCACGTCCGGCCGGCGCGACGCGAAGCGCTGGTCGTCGACCATGTGCTCGCGGGTCATGCCGATGGCCACGTGGTTGATGTACGGCACGGGCCTGGCGGGATCGCTGACGTACTGGTCGAAGGCCTCGGCGTCGGCGGGCGGCTGCCACAGCAGCTTGCCCCCCGGGGCCAGGTACAGATCCTTCGCCACGGCCTGCGGCGGGGGCCAGGCGTCCATGCGGCGCCACTGGTTGCGCCCGGTCTCGAACACGAAGGCCTCGGGCAGCTTGGGGTCGGCCTTGCCCTTCAGGTGGAACGAAAAGAAGGGAAACTCGATCTCGTCGCGGTAGAACTCGGCGGTTCTGGACCCGAAACGGACGTCCCCGAGGAAGTCGCCGTTGCCCCGGGACCAGCCGCCGTGGGCCCACGGGCCCATCACGAGCATGTTCGACGCGCCCGGGCTCTGCCGCTCGACGTTCTTGTAGGTCTCGAGGGCCCCGAACAGGTCCTCGGCGTCGAACCAGCCGCCGACGGTCATGACGGCGGGCTTGATGCCCTTCAGGTGCGGCCGAAGGTTCCTGGCCTGCCAGAAGGCGTCGTACGTCTCGTGCGCCATGAGCTCGTTCCAGAACGCGATCTCGCCCTTGAAGTGGCGCGCGTTGACGTTCGGCATCGGCCCGAGGTTCAGGTAGAACTGGTAGCCGTCCTCCGTGCCGAAGTCGAACCGCGATCCGGAACTGGTCGTCGGCTTGGGCCGCGGCCGGCCGAAGCCCGAGAAGAACGAGAAGGCGTGCGGCAGGTAGAACGCGCCGTTGTGGTGGAAGTCGTCGCCGATGAACCAGTCGGCGATCGGCGCCTGCGGCGACGCCGCCTTCAGCGCGGGGTGGGCGTCGATCATTCCGGCCGACGTGTAGAAGCCGGGATACGAGACCCCCCACATCCCGACGCGGCCGTTGTGGCCGGAGACGTTCTTCAGAAGCCACTCGATCGTGTCCCAGGTGTCGGTGCTCTCGTCGATGTCGGCGGGCCCGGTCTTTACCGGCCGGTGCGGCCGCATGTCAACGAACTCGCCTTCCGACATCATCCGGCCGCGCACGTCCTGGTAGACGAAGATGTAGCCGTCACGCATGAACCGGTCCGACGGCCCCAGGCTGGCCTTGTAGGCGTCGGCGCCGTAGGGCGCTACGCTGTACGGGGTGCGCGTCATCAGGAAGGGAACGTCCTCCCCGCGGCCCTTCGGCACGTAGACGGCGGTGAACAGCTTCACGCCGTCGCGCATCGGGATCCGGTACTCGTACTTGGTGTAGTTGGCGCGCGCGTAGTCGGCACTCTGCGCGGCGGCCGAGCCGGCGGCGGCCAGCATCCCGAGGGCGATGAACGCCACGAGCCGGACGCCGGTTCCACGTTGCTTCGTCATCCCTGTCTCCTGCGCCTGAACAGGCGGTTTCAGAGCTCGTCGTCGATCACGCGCGCGATGCGGGACATCAACGCGGCGCTCGCCTTGATGTCCTCGATGCCCCGCGTGAGCACCACCAGCACGAACGGGCGCGGCGCGTACACGATGGCCGCGTCGTGGTGGATCTTCGTGATGCTGCCGGTCTTGTGGGCGACGGGCGTCCCGGGCGGCAGGCCTGCCGGGATCGCGTCGTTGAAGCGCTGGCGCTTCAGGATCTCGATCATCTGGCGGCTGGCATCCGCGTCCACCGCCTCGAGCCGCGCGATCCGTTCCATCAATACCATCAGCGCGCGCGCCGTCGTCGAGTTGTTCAGGCCCTTGGCGAACGCCTTCCCGTCTTCGACGCCGCGGCGGACGAGCATCCCCCGGGCGCCCATGCCATCGACCGTGCGCTGGACGTTCGGCGCGCCCAGCCGGTCAATCAGGAGGTTGGCTGCGAAGTTCGAGCTGACCGTGATCATCGGCTCGCAGAGCTCGAGGAGCGTCATCGTCTGCCCAATCCGCTTGTAGACGTCGGCGTCCGAGTCGTCGCCCATGCTGAGCGCGTACGGGCTGCCGTCGACGATGCTGGCGAACTCGTTTTTCACGAGCAGCGGCTCGTCGAGCTTCGCGAGGCCCGCGCGGGCCTGGCGGAAGAGCTCAATCATCACCGGCACCTTCATCGTGCTGGCGGCGTGGAACTCGACGTCCGGCTGGATGAGCAGCTCCAGGCTCGGCGGCGCGCCGGCCGGGCCGTCAAGCGTGCGGAAGGCGACGGCCACATCGGCGCCGCTCTCCTTGATCAGACGCTCGATGGCTGCCTTCGCCTGCGCCAAGTCAGGCTGCGCGGCGGCCGGCGGCGGGCACACGGCCGAGAGCAGCAGCACGGCTGACCACGCGCTCGCGAGAATGAGCCGCCCACCCGTCGGCCGCCGGTCCTGTCCGGGCACGCCTGACATCGTCATGGCTGATTCCCCATCGACACAAGTGCGAACGGCCCGAAGCGCCTTCGCACCCCGGGCCGTCACACCAGCGCCTAGCGCCTAGTCCCTAGCCCCTAGTATCTGTAATGCGCCGGCTTGTACGGCCCCTCGGGCGGCACGCCCAGGTACTGCGCCTGCTCCGAGGTGAGCGTCGTCAACTTCACGCCCAGGTGCGGCAGGTGCAGCCGGGCCACCTCTTCGTCGAGGTGCTTCGGCAGCATGTAGACCTTCTTCTCGTAGTTCGCGTTGTGCAGGTGCAATTCGAGCTGCGCCAGCACCTGGTTCGAGAACGACGCCGACATCACGAAGCTCGGGTGCCCGGTCGCGCAGCCGAGGTTGAGCAGCCGGCCCTCGGCCAGCACCATCACGCTGTGGCCGTCCGGGAAGCGCCACTCGTCGTACTGTGGCTTGATGTTGATGCGCTCGATGCCCGGCACCTTCTTCAGGCCGGCCATGTCGATCTCGTTGTCGAAGTGGCCGATGTTGCCGACAATCGCCTTGTCCTTCATCCGCGACATGTGCTCGGCGGTGATCACGTTCAGGTTGCCGGTCGCCGTGATGAAGACGTCGGCCGACGCGACCACCTCGTCCATGGTCGCCACCTGGTAGCCTTCCATGGAGGCCTGCAGGGCGCAAATCGGGTCGATCTCGGTAACAATCACCCGCGCGCCCTGCCCGCGGAGGGCGTGCGAGCAGCCTTTGCCCACCTCGCCATAGCCGAAGACCACGGCCACTTTGCCGCCCAGCATCACGTCGCTCGCGCGGTTGAGGCCGTCGACGACCGAGTGCCGGCATCCGTAGATGTTGTCGAACTTGCTCTTGGTCACGGAATCGTTGACGTTGATGGCCGGGAAGAGCAGCGTGCCGGCCTCCACCATCTGGTAGAGCCGGTGCACGCCGGTGGTCGTCTCCTCGCTGACGCCCCGGATGCCGGAGGCCACCTTCGTCCAGCGGCCGGGGTGGCTGCTGATTTCCTCGCGGATCGCGGCCAGGATGACGCCCCACTCCTCGGGGTCCCCGTGCGGATCGAACGCCGGCACGGACCCGGCCTTCTCGTACTCTGCGACCTTGTGCACGAACAGCGTGGCGTCGCCGCCATCGTCGACGATCTGCGTCGGGCCGCCGCCGTCAGGCCAGAGCAGGGCTTCCCGCGTACACCACCAGTATTCGTCCAGCGACTCGCCCTTCCACGCGAAGACGGGCACGCCTTTCGGCTCGGCCGGCGTCCCGCCGGTCTCGGGCCGTCCTACGACGACGGCCGCGGCGGCGTGGTCCTGGGTGGAGAAGATGTTGCACGAGGCCCAGCGGACATCCGCGCCCAGGTCGGCCAGCGTCTCGATGAGGACCGCCGTTTGAATCGTCATGTGGAGGCTGCCCATGACCCGCGCGCCCGCCAGCGGCTTCTTGCCGGCGTACCGCTCGCGGACGGCCATCAGGCCGGGCATCTCCTGCTCGGCCAGGCGAATTTCCTTCCTGCCAAACTCGGCCAGGCCCAGGTCTGCCACTTTGAACGGCGCACGGCCGGCCTGCTTGGCCGTTTCGTACGCGTGCTTGCTCTCGGTTGCCACGCTCATTCCTGCCTCTCCCTCACACCCGCGCGTTTCCCGAACACGCGGGCCTCTGGACGATTATCAGCGCTCCGATATCCGTCGATTGTACTCTCGCTGGCGGGACCCTGCAATGCGCGGAGCGCGGGCCGCCGGAGGGCTGGCTAGCGACCGGCCCGGCCCTTCTGGATGAATGCGGCCCAGCGGTCGACGAGCGCGAACCGGGGGCCGGCGGCGGCCTTGTAGGCCTCGGCGTACTTCACCGCGCGCGCGGCATCCTCGGCCTGACTTGTGATCACACCCCCTGCGGCGTAGGCGTCGTACAGGATCCGCATGGCCAGGAACCACGCGCTCGCGTCGGCGGGATGGCCCGCGAGATAGGGCTCCAGCGTGGCCACCGCCTCGGCGCCCTTGCGCTGCATCGCCTCGGCTGCCGAGAGCCGCGGCACGAAGCTGTCATCGTCCGGCCACCGCCCGAGGGCCTCCCTGATGATCGACTCGGCCTGCTCACCCTCGCCGAGGCGCAGGAGGGCGTCGGCCAGGACGTCGTAGACGATGCGGGCCTCGCTCTCCGAAATGAGTGACGTTTGCCAGGCGCCCGCTGCTTCGCGATCCTGACCGCCGGCCGCGTAGCATGCGCCGAGGTAGAACGCCGCAGGCAAAAACTCAGAGTCCACGCGCAACGCCTCGCGGAATTGCTCGGCGGCCGGTTCGAGGTCGCCCTTGCCGAACAGCGCCAGCCCCTTGAGGAACGGCACCGACAGGCGGTCCGACGCGGCACCCGCCAGGGCGGCGATGGCCTCGTCGAACTTCCCCCCGCGCAGAGAGTCGGCCGCCGCAGAGATGGGCTCACTCACGGCCCCATCGGCTTGCTGCAG
>JAWOGY010000193.1:0-3737 GCA_046496425.1 Vicinamibacterales bacterium | reverse complement strand
CGCCTCAGCCGCTCCTCGGGCAGGCGCACCAACGAGCGCCGCTGCAACAGCCGCCGAGCCGCGTGCAGGCGATCGAGCACCTCGTCGTCCAGGCGGCGGTCGACCTTGCGGTCCGCGCGTGCCTCGGTGATTCGGCGACGGATCTGGCTGAGGCTGAGGCCCTCGCGGGCCGCCTCGTCGAGCAGACGGCGGCGGTCGGCGGGGTCGTCGACCCGGGCGAGGGCCTGGGCCTTGGTGAAGTCGAGGCGGCCCTGGCGCACGGCCTCGAGCAGCTCGTCCGGGAAGCCGAGGATGGGGACGCGGTTGGCCAGGAACGACGCCGGCGTGAAGCGTCCGAGGCGCTCGAAGAGGTCCATCGCGACGCGCTTCTGCTCGTCCGAGAAGCGGGCCTGTGGCGCACGACCACGGCTCTCCTGCACGCACTCGTTGAGCAGCGCCAACGCGCCGCCACGGTCGAGGGCGAGGCTCAGTTCGAGCAGCTGCAGAACGGCCTCGGTCTCTTCGACGGCGTTGAGGTCCTCGCGCTGGAGGTTCTCCATGATGGAGATCTCCAGGGCCTCGCGATCGTCGAGATCGAGGACGATGGCCGGGACGTGGGTGAGCCCGGCGTCCCGCGCGGCGCGGGTGCGCCGCTCGCCGGCGATCAACTCGTAGCCGGTGTCCACGCGGCGAACCAGGATGGGCTCCAGCACGCCGCGCTCGCGCACGGAGGCGGTCAGCGCGGCGAGCGCCACGGGGTCCATGAACTGCCGCGGCTGCCGCTCGGGGAAGACGATGTCGTCGAGCCGGATGCCGCCCTCGCCGGTACCGGGCTGGCTCTCGGTCGCGGCCTGGCCGAGGTCTCCGAGGATCGCCTCGAACACCGCCGCCCGGTCGAGGTCGCCGCGCCGCTTACGGGCGCTCATGCGCTCATCCCCAGCGCCGCCAGGAGCTCCTGCGTCACCTTGCGCACCTCGCGGTCGGCCTCGCTTCCCGGGGCGTACAACGGGATCGGGAGCCCCTCGACCTGCGCGTCGCTGTAGATCGCGGGGCGGCTGGCCAGCGGCGACGAGATCGGCGCCACGGCGGGCAGCTGGGCGGCGATGATCTCGTGGCTCTCGCGGTCGTGGCGCGTCCGCCGGTCGTGCTGGGTCAGAACGAAGAGCGCGATGTTGAGGTCGCGGGCCGCCTTCTTGTACTCGCGGACCATCTTGACGACGGTCGGGATCCCGTCGAGGCCCTTGCGGTTGGTCGGCAGCGGCACGACCACGCGGTCGGACGCGACGACCGCGAGCGCCGACAGTTGGCCGAGGCTCGGCGGCGGGTCGATCAGCACGAAGTCGTAGCCGTGGAGCTTGCGGACGGCGTCGCGGAGCCGCAACACGCCGAGGAAGACGGTGAGGATCTCGCGCTCGATGATCGCGATGTTGAGGTGGGCTGGGATCAGGTCCATCCCGTGGACCTGCAGGGGCGGCGGCAGGCGCAGGTCGGGCTCTTCGCCGTTGGCGACCTCCGCCGCATCGTCCTCGGTTTCGCCGATGATCGCGGGGTAGACGGTCTGCTCGAGGTCGACGTCGTCGTCGACGCCGAGCCACTTGGTCAGGTTCGCCTGGGGATCCATGTCGATCAGCAGGACGCGCCGGCCACCCTCGGCCAACACGTAGCCGACGTCGCGCACCGTGCTCGTCTTGGCGACGCCTCCGGCGTGATTGAAGAAGGTGAGCACCATCATGGATCCGACCCCCGCGTGGCGCACCCGAACGACCCGGCCTCCACGGTGCGCGCATCATACCCGGCGTCCGCGCGCGGGCGCTCGGCGACGCCGTGGCGATCGCCCGCGGCCCGGTCGGCGCGCGCTCGGCGGCCGCGCGCCGACCGCAGTCGCTCGCCTGGAACCGCTGCAGGACGCGCTCGCGATGGCCGTTTGGCCCCACCGCCATAACGTTATGGCGCCGAGCCTCCCGCCAGCAGGGTCGCGGTTCCCCGATTGTCCCACTTCGCGATCCGGCCGGTCCATCGCCGGCGACCCGAGTCCCCCGACTCTCCCACTTCGGGATGTGGCGGCTCGGCGCCCTCGAACGACGGTCCTCGAACGTGCTGTACGCGCATTCCACGCGCAACCGGCCCACTCGTGCCGGCGCCGGCTACCTGCTGCCGGTGGCGCGCCGCGGCCCGACGGCGGCGGCGCCGGGCGAGCCATCCCCGTGAACGCGTCGGCGCGCGCGCAACGAAGTGGGTAGGAAAGGGGACTCGAACCGGCGACACGTCACCAGCGCGCGTGCAGTCGCTAACGTTCCACACAAGCATGATCGGCATGAGTGGCCGCCATCATGCCCCAGGGCATCGCCGTCACGGACGCCCACGTCGACCCCTGCCGGGGATCCTGGGGGACTCCGTCGCGGCGGTCACGGGTCCCCCAGGATCCCCGCTTCACGGCGTACCGGTAGACGCGGGGGACCGACGTACGAGGCGCGGCGAGGCTGCCTGGCGCGCGTCGCCGGGAGCCGGCGACCTCGCGTGCGCCCGACGTGCGATCATCGGCACGCGCGGTGGCAGTGGGAAGACGGGGGTACCAGACCGCGAACGGGGAAGAGAAGGGACTCGGTTCGGTGGCATCGGGTCGCTGCGATCGTGCGGCGCCGGGCCGCGTGCGTGGTCGCGGTCGCCGTTCATCCTGGTCCAGCCAGCAACAGCTGGCCGGCCGATGCCGGCCAGCCTTTGTTGGTTGTCTTTCTCAGTTCTTCCTTTATCATTCCCTTTAGGCAGGACGCGCCAACGCCGATCAGGACGGCATGCGGGCGCGCCGTGCGGGAAGGGTGCGGGACCGCCGCGGGAATCGAGCGGGACCGCCAAGGGAGGCGCGGGGGACCGTGGTGGGGAAGCCCGGGGACCATGTGGGGAAGGCCGGGGACCGAAATGGGGAAAATGGGGGACCAAAGTTCCCCGCATCGAGTTCCATGTGGTGAACATTGACACACCGTTCCCCGCACGCGTATGGTTCCATGATCGCCGTGAGGGGGACGATGGAACGCGAACCGGTGCACGCCGACGGGACCTCGCCACCCGTTTCGGGAGCCGATCCGGCGGGCGAGGCGCGCCCGGCGTCGGTGGGCGACTCTGACGGCGGGGCCGGCCGCGCACGCCAGGGCCGCGTGAAGACGGGCCGGAACGGCCCGAAGTCCGCCGCGAAGGTGGCGGCACGCAGAGCGATCGAGCGCCGCCCGGGCGGCCGTGTCGCCGTCACCCAGGCCAACCCGCTCGCGCTGTCGCGCCAGGAGATGGGACTCCTGACCAAGCGCCTGCTCGTCCTGGCGCTCTCCGACATCACCCGCGACGACCACGACCTCGAGCCGATCCGCATCACCGCCTGGGAGTACGCCCAGATCTTCAACATCCGTGGCAAGAGCATCTACAACCGCATCGAGGACTCGGCGCGGGAGCTGCTCGAGCAGACGGTCCAGGTGAAGGAGCCGAACGGCGACTGGATCATGTTCCAGTGGGTCAGTGAGGCCCGCTACGATAGCGGCCGCGACAGCAAGGACAAGCTCGCGTGCATCGAGCTTGTCCTTGCTGTCGCGACCGCTGTCGTACCGCGCCTCGGACACCCACTGGAACATGATCCAGTCGCCGTTCGGTTCCTTGATCTGCACCGTCTGCTCGAGGAGCTCGCGCGCCGAATCCTCGATGCGGTTGTAGATGCTCTTCCCGCGGATGTTGAAGATCTGGGCGTACTCCCAGGCGGTGATGCGGATCGGCTC
>JAWOGY010000178.1:0-2766 GCA_046496425.1 Vicinamibacterales bacterium | reverse complement strand
TCGCGCTCAGCCGGTCGAGGTAGGAGAGCCCCGAGCCGTCGTAGAGGCGGTAGGCGTCGTCGGGCACGCCGAGGGCGGCGAGGGTCTCGCGCGCCACCCGCAGGCCGGCCGCCGTCGAGCCCACGCCGTAAACGTCGCGCCCGAGACCCTTGAGCAGCATCTCGGCGAAGAAGTTGTCGCTGTCCTTGTTCAGGACCTTGAGCAGCGTGGCGAGAGGCGCCGAGTACACGGTGTGCATGCAGCGCGCCCCCTCCGGCACCGTGCCGGCCCGCGCCGCGCCGACGACGTCGATCCCGGCGCGCTCGAGCAGTGTCCTGAAGCGCCGGGCGACGTACAGCGGCGGGTCGTCCACGCGCTCGCCGGCGTACCAGTTCTCGTTCAGTGACAGGGCCGACAGGGGCCCGCACTCGACCCAGAGGTGCGGGCTCCAGCTCGCGACCACGCGCTGCGCGTCGAACCAGGTGGCGTCGCCGTAGACGCGCCCCTGGATCTTCGTGACGCCGAGGCCCTTGAGGTAGGCGACGAACTCCTGGATCGAGCCGGTCTTGATGCCGTACGCCTCGCGCTGGTAGGTCAGGGTGGAGAAGGCCGGGTCGCCGTAGCCCTTGAGGTAGACGTCGCCGGAGATCGTGCGCTGGCCCGGCTTGAGTGGCAGGGTGAAGAAGAGCGAGGTGGGGAAGCGGTGGTCGGCCGGCCAGGTGACGAGCGCGGCCGAGCTCGTCACGAGCTTCATGTTGGAGGCCGGCGCGAAGCGCGCGCCGCTGTTCCAGCCGTAGAGGGACGTGCCCGTCGTCCGGTCGTAGACGGAGACCCCGGTGCGCGAGGTCGCGACCCCGTTGTCGCGCAGGATCGCGGCGATGCGCCGGCTGATGGTGCTGGCGCTCGCGGTCGCCGGCAGGGCGGTCGCGAGCAGCGTGAGCAGCAGGAAGAGGACGAGGACGGCCGCCGCGAAGCGACGCGGCGTCGTCGGCCGCGGGCCGTGCGGGTCGGGCTGGTGTCGTCTGCTCATCAAGACCTCTGGCGCGAGGTATCGGCCCGGCGGGTGACTGTCGTGAGTATTCGCGGCCGCACCGTGGTCCGCCTGCCGGGTACAATGGGCGGGCGACCCCGTCGCCCTCCGGCGGCGGGGTTGTTCGCGTGCCACCAAGCGCGCTTGACCACGACCTCACACGCCCATCGCTGCAGCCAAAGGGAATCCCACGGGCTCGTCGAACGTCGATTGCACTGGCCGCCGGACTGACCGACCCAAGGAGCCACGCGATGGATATCGCTTGGGGCAACGTCTTCGTGCTGGGTGTATGGCTCGCCATATTCGGGACCGGGGTCGGGTTCTGGTGCAGGCTAATCTGGAAGCGGAAAGGCAGGTCGCCGACTCGGGGCTTCCTGTTGGGCTTCTCGCTCATGTTCTTCTTGAACATCCCGGGCGGGATCCTCGCCGTCGTAATCAGCTATGTGCTCCGCCCCAGCAACCCCCCGACGATGCCGCTCCCGGATGGCGCGGGCCGCGCGGAAGCACCAAACGTATCTGGGAGCGAGCGCCTACCCGAGCCTCCACCGCCTCCTCCGACCCCTCGAAGCTAAGCACAATCCCGGCCGAATGCGCGAGCACAGACCCAGCCGTCGCCGCCCCAGACGCTGGACCCCCTTGAGCAAGTGAACTTCGACTTCGTCGCAAAGAAGTATCCGGTCCTTGCCGAACTGAACGACGACCTGAGGCAGCACTGCGACGAGGGTGATCTCACCGACCTCGCCCTGCTCAAGCGTTTCGCCTCTGCGGCGCGGACGTGGGTGAACATCGACAAGCGGTCAGAGAGGCTTGACTGGAGTTACGGAGAGACCGCGGTTCTGGAGGATTCGTTCCACAGGTACCTGAACGCGAGCCGCGCCTTCTACCGCAACTGGGGACTGGTTCTCGCCGGTGACGGCAACTGGGGCCAGCATCAAGAGAACATCTGGAGGGCCGAGGACAGAATCGACAAATACGGCCCGCGCGTCGAGAGCGAGCTTGAGAGGATAGAAAGCGAGTTCGAGACGAAGTGATTCCGGCAGGCCTGCTGTGCGGCTTGGAGTCGGATTACCGCGCACCATGGCCCTGCTCCTTTGAACCCCGAAGACTGCCTTGGCCGACCACTCGAGAGAACCTCGCGCACCCCAGCACTCGGGTGTTCCGTGGCCAACATTGGAGACATCGGGAAGACGGCTCCGAGCCGGTGGGGAGTCGGCCAATCGTGACTACGCAGGAGCGACTCCAACTCCGCTGTTGTCTGCACAGGCAACGCCGCGCCGTCCAGCCGTCATCGGGCGGTGCTAGGCTGCTGCGGTCGCCGTCACATCGGAAGTACAGGATACGGGGGTAGCTATGAAACGCGCTGTCTCGACTATCGTCCTAGCGGGCCTCGTGTTGCTCACCGGGTGTTCGGCGACCGAAGTCGGGGAAGCGCCATCCACTCCAGCACCCTCCTACACGGAGGAGCCAGGCTGGATAGAAGACTACTCGGACGAGGACAACGAGGACGCTGCGCAGGAGAACTCTGCCGAGGATGCGGAGGAAGAGCCGGCTCAGGACGCTGACGGCGACCGGCGTGGGACCGTCGGAGAACCGCTGGTCCTCGATCGCGGCAACGGCGACACGATTGTCGTGACGGTCCTGGAGACCAAGCGCTTCCCGCGGCTAGTGAACGACTACGGGGATCTCGTCTACCCCGGTCTGTTTGGAGTCCGCGTCAGAATCAGGAACAAGGGTGGCAAGGCTTGGGAATGCGGCGT
>JAWOGY010000176.1:0-24202 GCA_046496425.1 Vicinamibacterales bacterium | reverse complement strand
CTCCGCTCTTCATCCTCCGCATCTAGACAACCGCGGCTCGCAATCTGTCCCTCGAGGCAGCAACCTCGAGCTCCATCTCCTATGGAGCCCCGAGGCTGTAGCCCCGGGGACACGTGCGCTCCTCGTTCGAATGAAACCCGGCCGTCCCAGCGCATGGCGGTGAGGCGGTCGTGGAGGCCGTAGTGGAGGCGTCATGACGTCAGTGATTCATCGCACGTTCATCGTGGCTCTCAGCCTCGGCGCATTCTGCCTGGCGCCCGGACTCGCGCGCGGCCAGGCGCCTGCCGTTCCTGTCGAGGACGACCCGGTCCTGGAATCGCTGATTGCCGAGGCGCTGGCCCGCAGTCCCGATCTGCATGCCGCGCAATCGGCGATCGCGGCCGCCCAGACCACGACCGAGCGGGCCCATGCCCTTCCGGACCCGATGGTCTCGGTCACCTACACCAACGACGGCTGGGCCCCGAGCCTGGGCGGCATGCCGATGACGACGCTGGGGTTCATGGTGAGCCAGGCGCTCCCGTACTCCGGCAAGCGCGATCTGAGGGCCGCGCTCGCAACGAGCCAGGCCCGGCAGTTCGAGCCGGCGCTCGCGCGCGCCCGGCTCGCTCTCGAGGGCGCCGTGCGGCGCGCGTACTACGGCCTGCTGCTCGCCCGAGAACTCCAGGCGCTGACGGACGAACAGCGCCGCGTCTTGCAGCAGATCGAAGTCGTCGTCCGCGCCCGGTACGCCGTCGGCCAGGGCGCGCAGTCGGACGTGCTGCGCGTCCAGACTGAAGTGACGCGCATCGAAGAGCGCGCCATCGAGCAGGCGGCCGAAGCCGAAGTTCGGCTCATCGAGATCAACCGTCTGCTTGCGCGTCCGTTGGACACGTCGCTCGCCACCACAGCCCGGCTTGCGCTCGCGCCTCTCGCCGGGTCGCCCGAGGAGGCCGTCGAGCAGGCGCGCGCCGTCAGTCCCGAACTCCAGGGCGCCGCACTGGCGATTGAAACCAGCACCGCGGCCGCGGCCCTGGCACGCCGGGATCTGAAGCCGGACTTCTCGGTCCAGGCCGGCTATATGAACCGCGGCGGCCTCGACGGCATGTGGCTGGCGGGCGTCGGCATTTCGTGGCCGTTCAACAAGAAGGCGCGCGAGAGCGCCGTGGCGGAGGCCGAGATCCGGGCGAAGGGCGGAAGCCACGTCGTCGAGTCGACGGCGCTGCAGCTCGCGTACAGAACCCGTGAGCGGTTCGTGCGCGCGAAGGCCGTGGAAAGGCTCATCGCGCTCCACGACGGCGGCATCATCCCGCAGGACCAGATGACGTTCGAATCCTCCCTCACGAACTACCAGACCGGCAAGGTGCCGTTCGTATCGGTGCTGGAGGCGATGACGGCCCTCTACGCCGACCGGTGGGCGCGAGCGGGACTCGTCACGGACCACTCGCGGCTTCGCGCCAGCCTGCGCGAGGCCAGCCTTGACGGCGGGCCGGAGATGTCGCAGGCGTCGGCGCCGGCGGCCGCTGGGATGCCGGCGGGACAAGCCGGCGGAATGTCCGGCGGCGGAATGTCCGGAAAGTAAGGAGCACACCATGACACGCAACCTCCGCCTCGCCACCTCTGTGCTGGCCATCGCGCTGCTGGCCGCCGCATCGGCTTCGTTGGTCGGGTGCCGGTCGGCGGACGATCACGGTGACGCCGGCTCGGCTGCCTCCGCGAAGTACCACTGCCCCATGCACCCGACGGTGGTCTCCGACAGGCCGGGAGATTGCCCTATCTGCGGCATGAAGCTCGTGCCGATCAAGCCGGCCGACGCCCGCACCGCGCCGACGGCGGCCACTCCCACAGCGGCTTCCGAGAAGTACCTCTGCCCGATGCACGCAACGGTCGTCGCCGACAAGCCGGGCAAATGCCCCATCTGCGGCATGAAGCTGGAGCCGGTCCCAGCGGCGTTGACGTCGGGCGAGCTCAAGACATCCAGCGGGGCAGCGCCGACGTACTTCTGCCCCATGCACCCGACGGTGGTCTCCGACACCAAAGGCACGTGCTCGATCTGCGAGATGGATCTGGAGCCGGTCCCAGCGGCGCTCAAGACCGGCTGGGCGCAGCCGGGCGGCGAACGGAAGCTCGCGTTCTATCGTTCCCCCATGGACCCCTCGGTCCGTTCGGAGAAGCCCGCCAAGGACAGCATGGGTATGGACTTCATCCCGGTGTACGAGGATGAGGTCGCAGATGCAGGCGGAGCGGTGGCGGGCCGCTCCGTGGTCACCTTGTCGTCCGATCGGCGCGCCCTCCTTGGCGTGCGCAGCGAGGAGGTTCGCGACACGCGCATCGACCGCACCATCCGCACGGTCGGCCGCGTGACTGCCGACGAGCGCCGCCTCGCGCACATACACACGAAGTTCGAGGGCTACGTCGAGCGCCTCTACGTGGATTTCACGGGCAAGTACGTGAAGAAGGGCGATCGGCTGCTCGCGCTCTACAGCCCCGAACTCATCGCCACCCAGCAGGAGTACCTGCTGGCACTGCGCGCCCGGGAGCAGTTCGGCGCCAGCGAGATCCCGTCGGTCGCCCGGGGCGGCGCGAACCTGCTGGAGGCGGCGAGGGAACGGCTGCGCCTCTGGGACATCAGCGCGGCCGACATCGCAGAACTGGAGCGCACGGGCACGGTCCGCCGCGCCTTCGACCTGCACGCCGAGGTCAGCGGATTCGTCACGGCCAAGACCGTCGTGCAGGGCATGCGCGTCATGCCGGCCGACACCATCTTCGAGATCGCGGATCTCTCGCACGTCTGGGTGCTGGCCGACGTCTACGAGTCGGACCTCGGCAGCGTCAGGCTCGGCATGCCGGCGACGGTGACGCTCTCCTACCAGCCGGGCCGCGAGTGGCGCGGCCGGGTCTCGGACGTCGCGCCCACCGTGGACGGGGCGACGCGCACGGTCAAGGTCCGCATCGACGTCGCCAACCAGGGCGGGGCGCTCAAGCCGGACATGTTCGGCGATGTGATCCTGCACGTCCAGGAAGGCGCGGGCCTGGTCGTGCCCGACAGCGCCGTCATCGACACGGGAAACCGCCGGCTCGTCTTTCTCGACCGCCCGGACGGCACGCTCGAGCCGCGCGAAGTCGAGGTCGGCGCCAGACTCCCTGACGGCTACCAGGTGCTGCGCGGCCTGGCGAAAGGCGATCGGGTCGTGACGTCGGCCAACTTCCTGCTCGATTCCGAGTCGAGCCTCAAGGCCGCGCTGGCGGCGCTCACGTCCCCGTCGCCGACGCCGGTCCAACGCAAGCACTGAGGAGCGGGCCATGGTTCGAGCTATCATCCGGTTCAGCGCGCACAACCGCGTGCTCGTCCTAATGGCGACGGCCTGCGCCGTGGCGTACGGCCTCTACACGCTGCGGCACATCCCGGTCGACGCCATTCCGGACCTCTCCGACACGCAGGTCATCGTCTACTCCCGCTGGGACCGCAGCCCGGACATCATCGAAGACCAGGTGACGTACCCGATCGTGTCGGCCCTGCTCGGCACGCCGAAGGTGAAGACCATCCGGGGCCTCTCGGACTTCGGCTTCAGCTACGTCTACGTGATTTTCGAGGACGGCACCGACATCTACTGGGCGCGCAGCCGCGTGCTCGAGTACCTCTCGAAGATCCAGCCCCTGCTGCCGGACGGGGTGCGGACGGAGCTCGGGCCCGACGCGACCGGCGTGGGCTGGATCTTCCAGTACGCGCTCGCAGACGACTCGGGCACGCAGTCGCTCGCGGACCTGCGCACGCTCCAGGACTGGAACCTGCGCTACCGCCTGCAGTCGGTGCCCGGCGTGGCCGAGGTCGCCTCCATCGGCGGCTTCGTCCAGCAGTACCAGGTGACGGTCGATCCGAACCGTCTACGCGCGTTCGACCTCGGCATCATGGAGGTGGCCGCGGCCGTCAAGTCGAGCAACAGCGAGGTCGGCGGCCGCCTGCTCGAGTTCGCCGGCCGCGAGTTCATGGTGCGCGGCCGGGGGTACGTCACGTCGAAGGCCGATCTCGAGCAGGTGGTCCTGAAGACGGACCAGCGCGGCACGCCCGTCCTGCTTCGCGACGTCGCGTCGGTGGCGCTCGGGCCCGAGATGCGCCGCGGCATCGCGGATCTCGACGGCCTGGGCGAGTCTGTCGGCGGCATCATCGTCATGCGCCACGCCGAAAACGCCCGCGAGGTGATCGCCCGGGTGAAGGCACGAATGAAGGAGCTCGAGCCGTCCCTGCCGGCCGGGGTCAGGTTCGTCACGACGTACGACCGCTCGGAGCTCATCGACCAGTCGATCGCCACCCTCCGCCACGAACTGATCCTCGAGATCGCCATCGTCAGTATCGTGATCCTGATCTTCCTGTGGCACATCCCGTCGGCGATCGTGCCCATCATCACGATTCCGGTCGCGGTATTGCTGGCGTTCATTCCGATGCGCCTGATGGGGATCTCGTCCAACATCATGTCGCTGGCGGGCATTGCCATCTCTATCGGCGTCCTGGTAGACGGCGCGATCGTGGAGGTCGAGAACGCCTACAAGCGGCTCGAACTGTGGGAGCACGGCGGACGGAAGGGCGACTACCACGCCATCCGGCTCGAGGCCCTGCTGGAGGTCGGCCCCTCGGTCTTCTTCTCCCTGCTCGTGATCGCGGTCGCCTTCCTGCCGATCTTCACCCTGGTGGACCAGGAAGGCCGGCTGTTCACGCCGCTCGCGTGGACGAAGAACCTCACGATGTTCATCGCGGCGCTGCTCGCGCTCACGCTGGACCCGGCCCTGCGCATGCTCTTCACGCGCATGGACTTCCCCACGTGGCGGCCGCGCGCCCTGTCGTGGATTGTCGGCCAGGTGACCGTCGGGCGGTACTACCCCGAGGAGCGCCACCCTATCAGCCGTGTCCTCTTCTGGTTCTACGAGCCTGCCTGCCGGGCGGTGCTGCGCTTTCCGAAATCGACCATCGCCGCGGCGCTGATCGTCGTCATCAGCACGATCCCGATCTACCTGCGGCTCGGGCACGAGTTCATGCCGCCCCTCAACGAGGGCTCGATTCTCTACATGCCGACGACGCTGCCGGGCATTTCGGTGACGGAGGCGGGCCGGTTGCTGCAGACGCAGGACCGGATCCTGAAGTCGTTCCCCGAGGTGGTGACGGTCTTCGGCAAGGCCGGCCGCGCCGACACATCGACCGACCCGGCGCCATTCTCCATGATGGAGACGACGGTCATCCTCAAGCCGCAGTCAGCGTGGCGCCACAAGCCCCGGTGGTACTCCGACCACGCGCCCGAGTGGCTCCAAGCCTCGCTGCTGCGGCCGCTCTGGCCCGACCGCCTCGGCTGGGACGAACTGACGGCCGAGATGGACGCGGCGATGCAGATTCCGGGCACGACCAACGCCTGGACCATGCCCATCAAGGCGCGCATCGACATGCTGACCACGGGCATCCGGACGCCGGTGGGCATCAAGATCTTCGGCCCCGACCTGAAAGAGATCGAGGCCCTGGGCACACGGATCGAGGACATCGTGCGCGGCGTGCCCGGCACGCGCAGCGTCTTCGCCGAGCGGGCCGCCGGCGGCTATTTCGTGGACTTCGACATCGACCGCGCGGCGCTGGCCCGCGTGGGCCTCTCGGTCGGCGCCGTGCAGGACGTCATCATGTCGGCCGTCGGCGGCGAAAACGTGACGACGACGGTCGAGGGCCGGGCGCGCTTCCCCGTGAACGTCCGCTATCCCAGGGGCCTGCGCGAGAACCTCGACCAGCTTGGCGACGTGCTGGTCATGACGCCGTCGGGCGCCCAGATCCCGCTGCGCCAGGTCGCGGCGATCGAGACGGTCTCGGGGCCGTCGATGATCCGCAACGAAAACGGCCTGCTGGCCGGCTACGTCTACGTCGACATCACCACGGACGACGTCGGGGGATACGTGGAGCACGCGCGGGCGGCCGTAGCCGCGCAGCTGCCGACGCTGCCGAACGGCTACTCGCTCGAGTGGAGCGGCCAGTACGAGAACATGCTGCGCGTGCGCGAGCGCCTCAAGGTGGTGGTGCCGATCACGCTCATGCTCATCTTCTTCCTGCTCTACATGAACACGAAGTCGGCCTTCAAGGCGGGCCTCGTGATGCTCGCCGTCCCGTTCTCGGTCGTCGGCGCGGTGTGGCTGATGTATGCGCTCGACTATAACGTCTCAATCGCGGCGTGGGTCGGGATGATCGCCTTGATGGGCCTGGATGCGGAGACCGGCGTCTTCATGCTGCTCTTCCTCGACTTGTCGTACGACGAGGCGAAGCGGGAGGGGCGGCTGCGGACGCTCGCCGAGTTGAAGGAGGCCATCGTCCACGGCGCGGTGAAGCGCGTCCGGCCGAAGATGATGACCGTCATGGCCGCCATGATGGGCCTGATGCCCATCATGTGGTCGATGGGCACCGGCTCGGACGTCATGAAGCGGGTGGCCGCGCCGATGGTGGGCGGCCTCGCGACGTCGTTCCTGCTGGAGTTGCTCGTCTACCCGGCGGTCTATCTCCTGTGGAGGAAGCGGGCGCTGCTGCGCCGCGAGCTTGGGGGCTGAGGGCGTCCCGCGCCGGGCGGATGCGGTTTGCGTTTCGGATGAAGCGCCCCATCGCGGCCGACACCTGCCCCAGCACCGTCACCCACTCGTCGAGATGGCGCTCGCCCTGCGGCGTGAGCCGATAAAGACGGCGGGGGGGCCCCCCCTGTTCGGTCTGCCATTCCGAGGCGACGTTGCCGGCAGCCTCGAGCCGGCGGAGCGTCCGGTACAGGGCCGCACGCTCGATCTCGGCATCGGTCAACGCGTGCATGCGGAGTTCACCGGCGAGGTCGTAGCCGTACGATTGCCCCTTCTGTTTCAGCAGGAGCAGGACGACCGGTTCGACGAACCTGTACAGGTTGCCCATGGCACAGGTGCAGGAAACCCCGCGGCCGTGCCGCCGGCACGTACGTTGCGGCATGCGCTCCTACCTGGCCCGGGCGAGCGGGGTCACCGGCGCCATCGCCAGCCGCCGCCGCGGCCCTGGCCAGCACCGCGTCCCGCGGCTCCCACGGAGCCGACCGGTTTGCCCGTGAGGTCGCAGATGCCGTCCGCATTGCGGTCGTTCCAGGCCAGGGGCGCGCCGCCCCGACCCCGGCCGGCCGTCGCGGCCGCCGGCTGGTCGGCCATCATCCGCCAGCCGCGGCCGCGGCCGTAGCCGACTGGCCGCTGTCCGACGGGCTGTCCCGTGAGGTCGCACGTCCCATCGCGGTTCTGATCGTTCCACGCGAAAGGCGCGCCCCCGCGTCCGCGGCCCATCAGCGGCGCCTGGTTCTGCGTCTGCTGCGCCGGCGGTTGCACTTCCTGCGCGGCGGCGGCGGCGGTGGCGAGCAGGACAAGCGCTATCACGACCCAGACTTGTCGCATCGGACCCCTCCCTTTCTGGCGTGCCGTTGCGAAACCTCGAGCGCAGCTTACCCGATCGCCCTATCTAGATGCAAGTTACACCTATTAGCGCCCCCTGCGTCCCGGCTGAATCGCTTCGCCGGCTCAAGAAGTTGCTCTCGCCCGTGTCAGAGCCTGACGACGCGCATGCGGTCGCCGGCGAACAGCAGGACGGCTTTCCCGAAACGCCCGCTGGCGACCGACAGCACGATGCCATCGCCCGTGGCCGTCTGACTGACCGTGGCGCCGGACCCGTCCTCCGCACCCGGAACGATCACGAAGAACGAGTGGGCGACCCCGTCGCGCTTGAACGAACAGGCCGCCACCGGTGCGGGAACGCTGGCTCCCCTGACGCTGAGCGGCGCGAGAGTGAGCGCGATGTCCCCGATCGCCTCCGGAGCCGCCGGGAGGATGTGAACGCCGTCCTCTCCTCTGACCACCATGGACTTCGACACGGGGTCGACGACGACGTTGCGGGGAGGGAAGCGAAACAGGACCTTGTAGTCGTGCGCGCCGACGGCTTCGAAACAATCGTGAATCACAACGAACAGGTCGCGGACGAGTGCAATCGACCGCGACCAGGCGACGCCGGCATTGGTCTCCTCTTCCGCCGGCGACTGCATACGGCAGTAGACGTGGTCTTCGCCGACCTCCCAGGCCGTGATGCGGTTCGCCGTCTGGCGCCTGGGCGCCCAGAGCTCATTGGAAGAGGTGGCCCTGTCGCTCCGGCCGTCGATCATCACCGTGTTGTGGGCGCCGGTCGTCCTGAACCACGTCACCAGCGCCGGGTCGTCGTAGTCGCAGCATCCGCTGTCGACCAGCACCGGCTTCCCGTTGAACCACACGTTGACGGCGAGCCTCCCGGCGTGGGCATGGGCGCCGATGGTCCGCGCCGCATTCGCCAGGACGTACCACCTCCGGCCCGGGCTGTCCCGCAGCACGGCAATCTGCGTGTCGGGGAAACGCGTGGATGCCTCGATGCGCCGCGCGCCTTCCCCTCTCAGCACGCCGTCGAGCGTTTCGAGCGTCGGGCCGACCGGCATCTCGTACGAGTCGTTGACCTGAGGCATCGTGCCGTCGGGTTGCGCCACTGCGGCCAGGAACGCCGCCATCTTCTCCAGTGCGGGCAGCGTCCCGGCGGGCGGTTCCACGCCGTTGTTGACGCAGAGAAGGTAGGCATCCCTGAAGATGTGGGCCTCGAACGGGTAGTAGCCGAACATCTGCTCCACGTTTCCGCCGTCGGCAAAGAAGGCCCGTTCCAGGTGATGCGTCAGGATGGCGACCCCCGACTGCCTGAGCGAGGCGGCGCCGGCTAGGCCGGGAAAGAGAGTCCCGAGGTAGAGCATGGCCAGCGCGCCGTGGGACTGGTGGTTGAACTCGTTGAGCGGCTGCCGGCCGAAGCCGGCGAGAAGAACGTCTGCGTGGTCCTGCAGGAGGCGGCTGATGGCCAGCTTCTCCTCGGCGCGCAGCGCTTCGCCTCCGAGGTAGTAGCACCACGACAGATGGATCGACCTCCAGGCCACCTGCATGTCCCTCCAGGTGTGGGTGGCCGGGGCCGAGGCGGACGGCCGGGGATTGTCGGCGATCCATCGTGTGGCGATGCGCATCATGTCGTCGAGGAAGCGCCGATCGCCGCTGAGATGGAAGAGCCTGGCGAACGGAGGGAGATAGTAGAAGCGGTTCAGCCACACGCTCCGTTCGATGGCCGACTTCTCGAACCGGCTCCAGCCGACCGGGTCCCCGTACGTCCGCTCGAGCACGCCGCCCCTGATCGCCTCCACGACGGCGGCATCCGCCTCGGAGCCGATGAGGGCCATCTGGACGAACTTGCCGCCCTGGTCCTTGGGCAGGTACTCGCCGATGTCGTAGCGGGTCGCGTGGGCGTAGAACGGGAACACCGGTCCCCGGTCCTGGCCCGCCGGGAGTCGTGCGGCCCCGGCCGTCACGCCTCCGAGGGCCAGACCGGCGGTGCCGGCCGCCAGGCCTCTCAAGAATCCCCGACGGTCGGGGCTGACGGTTTCCAGCCGACCTGCGGGTGCTGGTCGCATAGGTCTTGTCCCTCTCGCGGGCCACTTGGCTGGACGCCGATCCGCGCGTGGCCGGGCCGTGCCTTCACGTGAATTGTCTCCCAGACAGGCGCTCGCGCGGCGGGTTTCTCCAGGCCCGGCCTGGCTCGCGGGGAGCGATTCGGCCGCCGGGGGCGTATCATCGGCAGCACGCCGCGCGGGAGTTCCTCGCGCCCACAGCGCGCCGGAGACCGCGCCTCGGTTCAGGGGAGCGAGATGAACAAGAAGCTGGTGCTGTCGTCGCTCATCGCCGCGCTGGGCGGCTTTCTGTTCGGGTTCGATACGGTCGTGATTTCGGGCGCCGAGCAGGCCATTCAAAGGCTGTGGGGCCTGAGCGCGGCGCTGCACGGGCTGACCATCAGCGCGGCGCTCTGGGGCACGGTGGTCGGATCGCTCGTCGGCGGCTGGCCCACGGAACGCTGCGGGCGCAGGCGGACCCTCCTCTCGGTCGGCATCCTGTACTTCGTCTCGGCGGTGTGGTCGGGCCTCGCGCCGGAGGTGTACTCGCTCATGATCGCGCGCTTCATTGGCGGCGTGGGCGTGGGCATCTCGACGGTAGCCGCACCGCTCTACATCGCGGAGATTTCTCCCGCGCACACGCGCGGCCGGCTGGCGGGCCTCTTTCAGTTCAACATCGTCTTCGGCATTCTCGTGGCCTACCTGTCGAACGCCGTCCTCGGCGGCGCCGGCGCGAATGCCTGGCGCTGGATGCTGGGCGTCGAGGCCGTTCCTGCCCTGCTTTACGCGCTCTTCTGCCTTGGCCTGGTCGAGAGCCCGCGGTGGCTGATCACGCACAGGGGCGATCGTCAGGGCGGAATGGACGTGTTCCGGAGCGTCAATCCGGGTATGTCCGAGGCGGCGCTCGAGGCCATGGTCGGCGAGGTCGAGGCGTCGGCCGGCCGGAGCGGCGGCTCCGCGCGCTTCTTCACGAAGCGCCTGCTCCGGCCCATCGCGCTGGCCTTCCTGATCGCCTTCTTCAACCAGCTCTCGGGCATCAACGCGATTCTCTACTTCGCGCCGCGCATCTTCGAGCTGACCGGCCTCCAGGCGAGCGCCGCGCTGCTGCAATCGGTGGGAGTGGGGTTCACGAACCTGGTCTTCACCTTCGTCGGGCTGTGGCTGATCGACAGGCTGGGGCGCCGCACGCTGCTCATGATCGGGTCGTTCGGCTACATCGCTTCGCTCGGCCTGTGCTCGTGGGCCTTCTATACGGGCCACGTCGTGATCGTGCCGGCGTGCATCTTCGCGTTCATCGCGGCGCACGCGGTCGGGCAGGGCGCGGTGATCTGGGTGTTCATCAGCGAGATCTTCCCGAACCGCGACCGTGCGGCGGGCCAGACGCTGGGCAGCTCCACGCACTGGGTCTTCGCGGCGCTGCTGACGCTCGTGTTCCCGCGGATGGTGGAAGCGTTCCACCCGGGGACGATCTTCGCGTTCTTCTGCGGCATGATGATGCTCCAGCTCGTCTGGGTGACGCTTGTCGTGCCGGAGACCAAGGGCGTCCCGCTGGAGCGGATGCAGGAGCGGCTCGGCATGAAGGGCGGCGGCGCGGCGCGCTGACGGCCGCACGCCCTTCGGGTATCATCCGTCTCGCGCCCCGCGCGCGCGTCCGCAACCAGGGAGGGTGCCGGCCCCATGCCCGCTTCGCACCAGCACGACCCGCTCGACGATGTGACGCGCGCCCTGGGGGACGCCGTGGAGGGCACCTCGCACTACGGGCTCCGGCAATGGTCAGGCTGGGTCCTGGGCCCGGGACTGCTGGCGGCCACGCTGCTCCTCTCACCTCCGTCGGGCCTCTCGCCGGAAGGCTGGCGGACGGCGGGAGCGGCCGCCTGCATGGCGACGTTCTGGATCACCGAAGCCATCCCGATCCCCGTCACGGCCCTGCTGCCGCTCGTGCTCTTCCCGCTGCTGGGCCTCGGCGACATCCGCAGCGCGGCCGCGCCCTTCTCGAATCCGATCATCCTGCTGTTCCTCGGCGGCTTCATCATCGCCCTGGCCATGCAGAAGTGGAATCTCCACCGGCGTGTGGCCATCACGCTCATCGGCGCGACGGGAACCCGACCGAGCCGCATCATCCTGGGGTTTCTGCTCTCGTCCGCGATTGTCAGCATGTGGGTCAGCAACACCGCCACCGCGCTGATGATGCTGCCGATTGCGACTTCCGTCGTGGCCCTCCTGCCGGAGGACGCGCGCCGCAGCCCCGCGCTGCGAGGCTTCGGCACCGCGCTGCTGCTCTCGGTGGCATACGGCTCGACAACGGGAGGCATGGCCACGCTCATCGGCACGCCGCCCAATGCGCTGCTCGCCGGCTACGTCAACAGCGTCTACCACGTCGACATCGGCTTCGCGCAGTGGATGCTCCTGGGGGTGCCGGTGGCGCTGGTCACGCTGCCGGTCGTTCACCTCGTGCTGACGCGCGTGTCGTTCCGGCTCGGGCGTGCCGAACTGCCGGGGATGAGAGCGCTGCTGGCCGGCGAGCGGTCGAGGCTCGGCAGGCCCTGCCGGGGCGAGGTGTCAGTGGCGGTGGTCTTCGCGCTGACGGCCCTGGGCTGGGTCTTTCAGCCTCTCATCGCGCGCGCCGCGCCAGCGGTGAACGATACGACGATCGCCATTGCGGGCGCCGTCGCGCTGTTCATGATTCCCGTCAACGCGCGCCGCGGCGAGTTCGTGATGCACTGGGGAGCCGTGCGAACGCTGCCGTGGGAGGTCCTGCTGCTCTTCGGCGGAGGCCTGAGCCTGGCCGGCATGATCGAGAAGCACGGCCTCTCCCTCTATCTGGGCAGCCTGAGCGCGGGTCTACAGGGGCTCCCCGTCGTGCTGACGCTGTGCATCGTCTGCTTCCTGATCCTCATGCTCACCGAGCTCACGAGCAACACGGCGACGGCGGCGACGTTTCTGCCCATCGTGGCCGCGACCGCCGTGAGCCTGGGGCAGAATCCGCTCCTCTTCCTGATCCCCGCGGCGCTGGCGTCGAACTGCTCGTTCATGATGCGGGTCGGAACGCCGCCCAACGCCATCGTGTTCGGCAGCGGCCTCGTCACGCTGCCGCAGATGGCGAAGGCCGGGTTCCTGCTCAACCTGCTGCTGGTGCCGATCATCATCGGCATGGTGCTGCTGCTCGGGCCGTTCGTCTTCGACCTGCAGCTCGACACCATGCCGGCGTGGCTCAAGTAAGCGCCGCCGGCACCGGGTCCGTCGTGTCGAGCTTCGACGGCGTGAAGATGCCGATGACGCCCTTCAGGCCGAGGCTCATCACGATGTTGTAGAAGAACGCCAGGAACGCCAGGAGCAGCAGCGATCCCGACAGGGCGGCGAGGATCATGTACACGTTGAACTCGCCGTTCACGTAGAGCGACCGCCGCAGCATGCCCTGCAGGCCCGCCATGCCCATGAAGGCGCCCATGCCGATCCCGCCGACGAGGTGCGCCCAGAAGTGGAAGAGCGCCAGCTTCTCGCTGTAGAGCTTCGCCCCGTTGGTCACGATCGGAAACAGCAGGTAGATCGCCGAGTAGAGCGTCATCGTCAGACCCACCAGGATGGCCACGTGAACGTGCGGTCCGACGATCCACTGCGTGTTGTGCAGGATCCGGTTCAGCCCGAGGTCCGCCTGCATGATGCCCGCCGGGACAGCCAGGGCGAACCCGAGGAGCCCGCCGAGCAGGAACCGGAGGGGCATGGTCATCTTCAGCGGGCGCGCGCTCCACAGCGTGACCAGGGTGATGAAGAACGCCAGGCCCTGCGTGATGAGCTCGAAGGCCGTCACCATTTCGCCCGACACCGTCTTCAGGATCCCGGGCTGGGCCTGGTCGGACATCAGGTGGTGGGACCACACGGTCCACGACACCACCATCTCGACGAAGAGCGCCGCGCGGGCAACGTTCTCCATGTAGAGCTTCTTGCCCGTGATCATCATGGCCAGGAGGTACCAGGTTCCCGCCACGAAGATCAGCACCAGGCCGTCGGCGATGAGGTCGAGCCCCCACCAGAACCAGTTCTTGTACAGCAGCGCGTCCACCGTGCTGTGCTTCAGGCTCGCGCCCAACAGCTCGGCGATCATGTAGACGAGGATCAGCACGCCGGTGAACAGGATGATGCCCGCGTTCAAGGCGGTATCCACCGTGCCCCGCGCGATGGCCGCGACGGGCAGCGACACGAGGTGATCCTGCTTCTTCCCGGTGAAGAACGCCTTCAGCCCGCTCAGGCCGAGGGCGGAGCCGAGCAGCGCGCCCACGGGCTGCGGCGCCCAGCCGGCCGGCGTGTACGTGATGGTCTTGAAGATGTTGAGGACGAAGAACACGACGCCGACCATCACGATGGCGATGCCGACGATGAAGAACGTGCCGCCCCAGACGCTGAACTGGGTGAAGTCGGCGGGGAGCGGCCAGTAGAGCGTATACAGCGGCGCGTACTCCGACAGGAACCCCGCGAACCAGAACACGAAGGTGCCGACGGCGAGCAGCCCGCACGTCCAGTTGGCGAGCGGGAGGCTCCAGAGCGGCTTCTTCATCAGGAAGGGCACGAGGAAGAGGAAGGCGCCGAACACGATGGAGTACGTCGATCCGAAGATGCCCACCAGGGGATGGGCCGTCATGATGGCGAAAAACTGGACGGACGGCACCATCGGGATGGGCGCCACCTCGTAGATCCGCATAATCATGCCTTCGATGACCGCGAAGGCGTAGTAGACGAGGCCGACGACGATGAAGCGCAGGATCATCTTCTGCATCGGCGTGAGCGTGGCCGGCTTGAAGGCGCCCTGTTCACCGTTGAGGAACGTGTCAGTGAAGCTCATGGGTTGTCTCGCTGGAAGCTGCGGGTCCGGTTCATCAGGCGATCACTGCTGTTCGCACGACACCACGACGGCGTCCTTCACCACCATGTCGACCCCGGCCGGGCCGGAGTACTCCGTCGACCGGATCGTGTAGACGCCCGGCTTGTCGAACTGCCAGAGGATGTCGTTCACGTGCCCGGGCACCACCTGCATCTGGAAGAGCATCGAGTGGTCCTGACGGAACAGGCCGAAGCCGTAGGTGAGGTCCGACGAGGTCACGTTGAACAGCACCTTGTCGTTACAGGCCACCTGCAGCGTCTCGGCGGGCATCTGGAACCTGTGGCCGGCCACCCCGATGTCGAACACCTTGTCGGGCGTGATGTCGGCGCGGTGCATGTCCATCGGCTTCCACGGAATGGTGTAGTAGGTGATGAAGTGCAGCGAGACGCCCAGGACGACCAGGAACGTCACAAAGGCGTAGAAATACGCGGGCTTGACGATCGGATTCGGACCCTGCTGGGTGACCCGCAGGGCGAACCAGCCCATGACGGACATCATGACGAGCACGTAGAACGTGTAGGCCAGGGTCTGGCCCCACAGGACGGTGGTCGAGTCAACCATCCGGCATCTCCTTTCGTCGTGGGGGCGGAGGAAGTCTGTCGTGGGGGCGACGAGCGCGGAGGTAGTCTACACCCCGGCTTGAGAAGAGCAACATGACGGCGGTCATGCCTGACGGCAGTCCTACGAGCGGAAACCGTGGAGGCCGGGGCGCGCCCTCCGCTCAAGCCCGCCCGCCGACACGGCAGCCGGCAACAATCCGCCGCGCGGCGTCGCGAGCAGACCCGGCCCAGGCCTCGTGCACGCCGAGCCCCCGCTCGATGTCCGCAAGACTGTCGTAGAAGAGCTGCCATCCGAGCCGCTCCCGCTCGTACGCCCGATGCAGTCGGCTGGGCTCGCCTCCGGTGAACTCGAGGGCTTCCCGCAGTTGCGGAACGCCGACGCGGCTCAGTTCCGCCGCCGCCGCGTGCCGGCCCTGCGCCGTCAGGGACGCGACGCGCAGGGCGAACCGCAGGAGCGCGACCGTCGCGGGCAGGCGGGATACGAAGCACCCGGTGAACGGATCGGCAATCGCCTTCACCCCGTCGACGCCGGGCCCGAGCGCCCGCGCGTACGCCGAGAACAGCAGGATGCGGACATCGTCGCCGACCTCCTTGCCCGCCTTCGCAAGGGCCATGGCCTCCTGCGCGAAGCGCTCCTTGTCGTGCCTCATGATCAGGCCTGCCGCGTGGAGATATCCCAGCCGCCCCCCCGGAGCGTCCAGCGCCGACAGGAGGTAGGCCTGGTCCTCGGCACGCCCGATGAATCCGGGCGTGAACGGCCGGAACCGCCGGAGGCTGTCGACGAGAATGCCGTTGGTTCCGCCTGTCACGTGGATGCGCTGCAGGCAGGCGGTTCGTCCGTCCGGCACGCCGCCGGGCACATACCGCGTCATCATCTCCGCCTCGGTCGACAGCGCCTGCGGCAACCGGCTGAAGAACACGCACTCGTCGGGCGCGAGCACGCCGGAGGGAAATGTCACATCCGGCGTGAAGAGTCCGCGCCCGATGTCCCGATGGTTGACGAGCGCGCCGGCAATCAGGCCGAGCTGGACCAGCTCCCCGTCGGCATCCTCTCCCACGGCCCCCCAGAGCGGTGTCGTGAGGTGCTCGAACGCCGACGCACCGGTCTGTGCGACCAGCTCCGGCTGGGGGAACACCTGGTCCAGGTCGATCTTGAAGGTGGCTCGCACGCCCGGGTCGACCAGCACGTTCCAGAGGGCGGCGATCGCCTTCAGGAAGCTGTAGTGCCGCCCGTAGCGTCCGTCGACACCGAAGACCGACAGGAGGCCCTCCGCGTCGCCCGACGGCCGTCGCCTCTCCGCGGCGGGCAGGAGCACCCGCCGCACGATCGCCTGGCAGTCGTCCTCCGTGAACGCGAAGACGCGAAGGTTGTCGAGCGGAGGAGCGGCGGCGAGGACCTGCTCCAGATAGGGCTTGCCCACCACGTGGAGGCCGCGGTGCGTGACTGACACCGACAGCACACAGGTGAGCGGACCGGCTGCGACGGGCGACCGCCGGCGCTCGGCTCCCACCGCCTCGTCCAGATGCCGCAGGCCGTAGAGGATCTCGTTGCTCTCGGCGCTCACGCCGACGGGAATCGGGTGGTCGTACCAGTACACCTGCCTCTCGGCCGCCGCGCATGCCACCCGGTCCTGGAATCCGGCGTCGAAACTCGACAGGTCGGCGTCCGCCAGCGGGGTGGTCAGCAGGACGTTGGAGGTGAACAGCACCTCCCGGGCCGGATCGCGGATCGGCAGCGGGTTCGCCTGACGCACGGCGACGGTCCGACGCCCGCGCAGCTCCGATACGCGGCGCACCTCATCGCCCCGGATGCCCGCGGCCTCGGGGAACAGAACCGGCCAGATCATCTCGGCGGCATCGCGCCCGGCCGCACCGCCGGCCAGATCGGCTCCGGCTCGCTCGCAGGCGGCCGCGAACGCCGCATCCTGCCGGCAGCGGCCATCCAGCTCCACGGACACGCGCCGGACGGCATCCAGGCAGAATGTGGCGTGCGCTCCCCACTCGGGCGACGACGCGAGCGCGCTCACGAAGCGCTGCGCCTCTTCCCATTCCGGTGAGCCGTTGCCGGCCAGCATCACCAGCCAGGCGGCGTTGAGCTTCCGGTGCACGGCCTCGTCCGACTCGCTACCCGGGTGATCGAACAGCCCCGGCGGCACCAGCGGCGCCGACGGCCGAGGTCCGGGCCCGATCAGGTACCGCACGATGGCGCCGAAGGCCCGCGCCGGGCCAGCTACGGCACGCACTTTCGCCACTCTGCCCCGATCGCGCGCTGGGCAGCCACGGCCGAGTCGCTGGCAATCATCACGACGCCGGCCTTCACCAGGTCGGCGTATTCGGACCCGTTCCCATCCTCCAGATACACATCGTCCAGCCGGCTGCCGGGGCGGCCGAGGGTCCCGAAGATGGGCTCGATGCCGGCGGCGCGCAGGGCCGCAAGGAGACGGGGGTCCGGCTCGCGATTGCCGGTCCACCCCAGCATGCGGCGAGCATCGACGGCCCGGCGGGCCGTGGCGAGCAACTCCGGCCTGTCGAGCGTCACGGAGATCATGATCCGCGCATCGAGACGGTGCACGGCAGCCGCGTCGCCGACCGTGTAGGTGACGACGAGGACGCGCTCGCCCATCCGCGCGGCGCGAACCTCGTCCAGGACATCGGCGAACCGCGCCGCGGACTTGACGTCGAGCTCGAAGTGCGCCCCTGCTCCCCTTCCCCACGCGAGCGCTTCAGCCAGCGTCGGTACGCGCTCGTCGAGGATGGTGCCGTCGGGCCGCTTGAGGTGAAGCTGCCTGATCTGGTCGAAGGTGTGGTCCTGGACCTTCCCGCTTCCCGTCGTCGTCCGGTCGAGCGTGTCGTCGTGCATCAGCACCAGCACGCCGTCCTTTGTCGCCGCGATGTCGATCTCGAGCCAAGGGACGCCTGCTGCGAGGGTCGCCCGGAAGCTCGACATCGCGTTCTCGGCGGCCGACGGGTCGCTCTGTCCGCGATGAGCGGCGACAACACCCATCCCGCCCTCGCGCAGGCAGTCGAGTTGCGCGGCCAGATCGCCAGGCCGATTCTCGTGAGGGGCCGTGCAAGCAGCCAGGAGGGCGAGGCAGGCGGCGGCGATCTGACGCATGCGAGAGGATACCTCGCCGGCACCGCGTCGCGAAGCGCCCTTCAGCGTAACGACGGCGACCCGTCTTCCCAGACGACTCTCACTGTCAGGCCGCCCGGAAGGGTGAGCTCCCCCGGTACGCCGGGCGTCAAGCGCAGGGAAGCGATCCGGGCGAGTCGCCTTGCGGCCGCGCTCGCGTCGGGTGCTTGATGGAACTCGACGGTCAACTCCGGGCCTGCCGGGATTGCGCGGAGCTGGAGTTCAGGCACCCCTGGCAAGGTTACTGTCGCCATCTCGCCTGCTTCTGGACGAAGCCTGACGGTGGACGCCCCGCTCGTCACGCGCAGAACGTGGCCCGGGACGTCACCGGCCGCAGCGGCGGACTGGGGACGTGCCGGCCCGAACCACAGCCAGCCGCCGGCGACCGCGACACCGACGCAGAGGGCCGCGGCTGCCACCACCCACGCGACCCGCATCCGGGAGCGGGACCGGGCACGTGAGTGCGTCGGCTCGGAGATCCTCACGAGATCGGTCTCGGCCGCGGACCCGTCTTCCAACCGGGGGTCAAGGTCGTCCTCGGCGCCGCCGGGCTTCGGCTCACCTCGCAGGTCAGCCGCGGCGCACTTCCGCCAGGCATCGAGCTCCGACGGATAGGCGCTGACAACGGACCCGGTCGTGTCTCTCAGGCGGTGGACCGGCAATCCGAGTTCGCGTTCCCATCGCTGGGCGCTGCGGGCAGAAGTGCCCAGGAACGCCGCAATCTCCTTCCAGCCCCGCAGTGGTTGTTCGATCACGACCACCCTCCCGTCGCACCGTCGGCCGGCCCGGCCAGGCGACGAGAGTGTACCAATTCCGGCCGCGCCACGTCACGACAAGTCGCGCCACGACAGGCCTGATGGGTGAATGGCGAGACTCGTCGGTTGCCCAACCCGGACGACTCGCCGATATTCGAGGTGCGCTGAGGCGTCGGTGCCTTCGATCCCGGGTTCACCGAACACGCCTCTCAGGGAGGTGCACATGAAGTTCCGGCTTGTCTCTGCGGTTGGACTCGCTGTCTGTCTGTCTGGTGCCTGGGGGGCGCTGGCTGGCCAGGAGGCCTCCACGTCGGCGGCCGTGCCCCCGGTCGTCGTCCGGCTCAGGGTGGTCGTCGAACCCGGCATTCCGGCGACGCTCGCGCTACGCAACGGGGACATGGGGCGGTTGACGCTGCCGGACGGATCCCGGTTCGGCCTGACCCCGGTTGTCGCGGCCGCGGGGTCTTTCCTGCATGTCTTCGCGATTGGAGAGGGCAGGACCCCTGGCGCGGAGACGTTGAAGCAGGTGGCGAAGCTGCCGCTCCTGCCGGATGCTCCGGTCCGACATCCGGTCGACGAGCCGCTGTTCGAAGTGACGCTGTTGTCGACCGGGCCCAGCGTCCCCGAGCCACACTCCGGCGCAGGGCCGATGGTGCAGTCGAGCTGCACCCGGTGCTGCGTCACGTGCGGCGGCGTCACGGCGTGCGCCTGTGCCGTCCTGATGGAGTGCGGCAGCTGATGCTGCGAAGAACACTGCACGTGCTTCGACACCGCGAGCGCCGGAGGCGGCTGCGCGGCGCCTGCCGCCGCCGGCGCGCCGGCCACGCCAGCCGGCATCGCCGGCCGGACGGCCGGGGCCTACCGCCCGAACCAGTAGCTCAGCTTGACCATGAGCACGTTGTCGCCGGGCGCGCGCATCATCCGGGAGATGTCCTGATTGAAGGCGAAGCGCCCGTCGGCTGTTTCGTCTTCGCGCTGCTGCGTCCACACGACGTAAAGCGTCGAGCCCGGCTTGAATTCCCAGCGGAACACGGTGTTCGCCCTGAGGGACGTGTAGTTGAAATCCGGGTTCGGGATGACGAACGGCGCGCCGGTGCCTCCGGGCCCCGGGTAGACTGTGTACGCGCCGTTTTCCGCGTCGAAGCTGATCGTGCCGGAGTCCTGGCCGTAGACGGCAAAATCGTAGGTCCGCGACTGCAACGCCTCCTTGAACCCGGTGTACCGGCCGGTCGACAACAGGGGCTGCAGGTACATCTGTAAGGACATGCGCGGGCTCAGGATGAGATTGAGCCGCGTCTCCATCCCGAACTCCGTCTGGTCGAGTGCGGCGAACACGTAGCGCCGGCCGTACATCGCCGCGGCCTCGGTATCGGTCACGGCCCGCACGTACTGCGAGCCGATCAACTGGCGTGTGAACGTCGGGCCGATCTCGAAGCTGAACGTGGGCAGCGGCCGGAATTTCAGTCCGATCTCCGCCTGCCCGCCCCACGACCCGTCCGGGCGGGTCTCGTAGTTGCCCTCAATGTCCCAGACGACAGGCTTGCGCTCGTCGCCTTCGACGCTCGCGCCAAGGGTCCTGAAGCCGGGCGACCGCATCATGGGCCCGCCCCGCGTCAGCCGATCGCTGTAAACCCAGCGGCCGGCGTGGGCCACGGCCCCGATGGACCAGTAGTTCGGCAGGGTCGCATGAAAGGACCCGTAATAGCCGTCGCCCGTGGGGTCGCCCGCGAAGTTCCACACGTTCCACTTGGCCAGGAACAGCTGCCGATTCCGGCTGAAGCCGTCGGGTGTCGGCTTGCTGAAGCGAACGGCCGCGTGCCCGCCTATGCGGTCGACGTTCATCATGAACCCGAGGTCGTTCACCTCGAAGCCCGGGCTCACGGCCCAGAACGAGGCGTTGGGCCGGATGTTGCCGTTGTTCTTGTTGAAGTCGCTCTGCAGGCTCCACCCCGAGAGCGACCCCGCGGTCGGGTCGAACGTCAGGTGCGTCGCGTCCGGCCGCTGGTAGTAGCGGGCCGACGACCGCTGCAGCCTGGCGATCGACGCCTGCGAGCCGGCGACGCGGCTCCCCGAGAAGCTGCCCGTCACGACATAGTCGCGCTTGCCGGTGAAAAAGAGGTGCCCGTCGCCGCCCAGCACGTAGGCGCTGCCGGCCAGTTGGGCGCCGAGCGCCGGATCGGACAGGTTCCGGTTCACGGCCGTGGTGAGCACGCCGAATCCGGCGCGCTGGCCCACGTCCCGGCGCGCGCGGGCCGCAAGGTAGTTGGAGAACGGCTCAACCTCGGTTCTGCCCTGTGCGCCGCCGGTCGAGGTTCCGGCCCACTCCCGCGCGGTGGCGGCGTCGATGAAGTTGACCGTCCAGCCCCGGCTCGTCTTCCCGGTCACTTTCGCGGCCCCGATGATCGTGGTGGCGGTCGGCCGGTCGACGTACTCCCCGGCGGCGGCGCCTTGCGGCGTGCGGCCGATGCGCCGCGAGTAGAACAGCGAGGGATTGGTGCGGTTGAACCCCATGTAGCCGCTCGCCCCGTTCCGGCCGAAGTGGTCGAAGGCCTGGGAGCCCTCGATGAAGAACGGACGCTTCTCCTCGTAGAACGTCTCGAAGACGCTGAGGTTGACGACGGCCGGATCCACCTCGACCTGGCCGAAATCCGGGTTCACGGTCGCATCGAGCGTCATGTTGCTGGCGAATCCCCACTTCGCGTCGAGGCCGAGGGAGGCCGTCCCCGTCCGTCCGTCGTTGAAGGGATCGCCGGGCTCGGCGGTGCCGCTGATCGCGCTCTGCGCGGTGACGTACGGCAGCAGTTCCAGGTGCCGCCGGCTCTCGATGCCGTCGAGACCGTCCAGATCACCCGCGAGTGACACGAGCCGGCTCTCGTTCTTGGGCACGAGCACCCACCACGACTCTTCCTGTTTGCGCTGCACCATGCGCACGACATGCAGCCCCCACACCTGCCGGTCCCCTGTCGAGAACCGGAGCTGCGAGAACGGAATCCGCATCTCCGCGATCCACCCTTTGTCGTCAATCGACACGGCGGCGTCCCAGACGCCGTTCCAGGTGTTGTCGTCGCCCGAGTCGTTGAAGAGCACGCCGTCGCCGATCGAACCGGCGGCCGTCACAGAGAAGATCGAGCCGGTCAGCTTGTCGTGGTGGGCATCGATGCCCACGGCGATCCAGTCGGCGATGCCGTCGGTGTCGCCGTCGCGCCGGGTGAGGCGCCTGGCGATCTTCGACGGCTCCGAGTCGAACATGCGCGCGCCGACATATAGCGCGTCGTCGTCGTAGAGGAACCGCACCTCGGTGGGCTCGGTGGCGGGCGTGCCCTCGTCGGGGTCCTTCTGGAGGAAGTCCTTCGCGGGCCGGGCCCGCTCCCAGTCGGCCTCGTCGAGGCGCCCGTCGACCGCGATCTTCGCCGTGACGCGGACCGCCGTGATGCGGGGCGCGCCGCGGCCGGCGCTGGCGGAAGCTGGCGGCGGCTGGCCGCTCGCGGGCCGGGCAAGCGCGACGAGGGCCGCAAGTAACACGGTGCTCAGGAGTTTCCGCCCCAACCAGCCTCCTCCGACGCGCTTGCACACGGCAACACGTCGGTTGGACGGAGTGCGGCACCACTTTGTTCGGTTCCCGGACCGCGAAGACCCGCCGACTCCGTGCTAGACTCGTGCCAACGACGCGCGGTCCGGCGTTCCAGCCCCGCCGCACAGCAGGGTCAAGCAGGGGCCAGGCACCATCACTCATTTGCGTCTCATCAAGGATGTCTCTGGAGGGTTCACTATGAATCGGAAGACACAGCCCACCCGGCGCCGTTTCATCGGCACGCTGGCAGGCACGGCGGCGGCCGCCACCGTCACGATGTCGGCGGCGTCGCGCGATCGCGAGGAGACCATCCCCGATCGCCAGCAGACAGCGTCGCCCAACGACCAGATTCAGCTCGCGCTCATCGGCGCCGGCATCCAGGGCACCGGCGATACGGCCACCGCGCTCACGGTGCCCGGCGTCAAGCTCGTCGCGGTCTGCGACCTGTATGACGGCCGGCTCGAGTCAGCCAAGAAGCGCTGGGGGCAGGACCTCTTCACGACGCGCGACTACCGCGAGATCATCAACCGACCGGACATCGACGCCGTCATCGTGGCCACACCCGACCACTGGCACCGTCAGATCGCGGTCGACGCGCTCGGCAAGAACAAGTCCGTGTACCTCGAGAAGCCCATGGTGCAGCAGATCGGCGAGGGTGAAGCCATCATCGCCGCGCAGAAGACGTCGAAGGGCATCCTCCAGGTCGGCAGCCAGGGCATGTCCTCGCTCAGCAACGAGAAAGCCCGGCAACTGCTTGCCGCCGGCGCCATCGGCAAGCTGACCTACGCCGAGGGGTTCTGGGCCCGCAACAGCCCGTCGGGGGCCTGGCAGTATCCGATCCCCGCGGATGCGTCCGAACAGACGCTCGACTGGGACAGGTTCCTCGGCGCGACGGCGAAGCGGCCGTACGACCCGCTCCGGTTCTTCCGGTGGCGCAACTACAAGGACTACGGCACCGGCGTCTGCGGCGACCTGTTCGTGCACCTGTTCTCCAGCCTGCATTTCATCACCGGCTCATTGGGCCCGACGCAGATCATGGCCCAGGGCGGCCTGCGGTTCTGGAAAGACGGGCGCGACGTGCCGGACGTCATGCTCGGCATGTTCGACTACCCGGAAACGCCCGCGCACGCGCCGTTCAGCCTCTCGCTGCGTGTCCATTTCGTCGACGGCACGTCCGGCAACACCTTCCTCCGCATGGTCGGCACGGGCGGCGCGATGGACGTGGGCTTCGACAACGAAGTGACGGTGAAGTACCAGAAGACGTGGGACCCGCTCAAGGCGACGCAGGGCAACTTCAGGGGCAACCCCGAGCCGGACTCCCGCAAGGACATCGTGCCGGCGGCCAACATCGTGTACCGCGCCGAGCAGGGCTACAAGGGCGCGCACTACGATCACTTCAACAACTGGTTCACGGCGATCCGCACCGGCGGCAAGGTCGTCGAGGACGTGGTCTTCGGGTATCGGGCCGCCGCCCCTGCGCTCGCGTGCAACATGAGCTACTACGAAAAGCGCGCCATCCAGTGGGATCCGGTGGCGATGAAGCTGGTCAAGTAGGCAGCGAGGTGACAATGAGAATCATGGGATGGATGGGGGCGGCCATCGTGCTGTGCGCGGCCGCCGTGGCGCTCGCCGCCTGCAGTCCGGGGCCGGTTGAACAGCCGCCCGCCGGGCAGGCGCCGCCCGCGGCACCGGCGCCGGCCGGGCCCGCGCCGAACGTGCTGACGCCGGAGGAAGCCGCCGCCGGCTGGAAGCTGCTGTGGGACGGCACGTCGCTCTCGGGCTGGCACACGTACGGCAAGCAGGACGTCGTGGGCTGGGAGATTGTCGGCGGCGAACTCATCGCCCTCGGCCAGGGCGGCGACCACGCCAACGACAT
>JAWOGY010000157.1:0-3692 GCA_046496425.1 Vicinamibacterales bacterium | reverse complement strand
CGGGGAACCACCGGGAGTCCGCCGTCGCCGCCACCGCGTCGGACGTGAAGCGGCTGATGGCCACGTGGTCCTGGTGCAGGTTCGATCCGTTCGGGTCGAAGGTGACGACCACCTGCGGGCGCACCGCGCGGATGAGCTCGACCAGCTGGCGGCGGATGGTGTCGGCGGGCGCGGAGGCCAGGCCGCGATCCGGGTAGCCGAGCACGCGCACCGTGCCGATGCCGAGCACCGCGCACGCCGCCATCAGTTCCGCCTGGCGCACGGCGCCGAGCCGCTCCCTGGAACAGACCGGCGGGTCGCCAACCTTGCCGCGGTCGCCCGGCGTCGCGGTGCAGAGGGCCACGCGGCCGCCCCTGGAGACGGTCTCGCAGGCCAGTCCGGCCGCGAAGACGGACTCGTCATCAGGATGGGCAAACACGAGCAGGAGGCGTCGCTGCGCGGGCGGAGTCATCGTGTATCCGTGGGAGCTTACCACGGGCGGCGGCCGCACTGGCCGCCCTGGCGAACGGAGCCGGCGTGTCTCGCGCCGCGGTCCCGCTTCGAGGGACACGCTCACCACTGCCGCCCGATCGCTCGCTCTGCGAGACCCGCCGTCTCTTGCTTCGGGACGGCGGCGGCGGGATGAGCCGCCTCCCGTTCGCGAATCCCGAGTCCCGAGTCCCGAGTCCCGAGCCCCTGACGCGATACACTGTCCCCATGATTCGCCTCGTGGCCATTGACATCGACGGCACGCTGCTCGATTCCCGCTGGCAGCTGCCCGACCGGAACCGCGACGCGATTTGCGCGGCGGTGAACGCCGGCGTCGAGGTGGCGCTCGTCACCGGGCGCATGTCCGGCTTCGCGCAGCCGGTCATCGATCTGCTCCCCTGCCCGGTCACGGCCATCGTCAGCAACGGCGCCGTGGTGAAGGCGCCGGACGGCGAGACCGCGATGCGCCACGCCGTGCCGCGTGACGTCGCGAGGTCCATCCTGGCCGCCGCGGCCGCGTGGCCCGATCGCGCGGCCCTCATCTTCGACAGGCCGGGCGACGGCCAGATGGTCATCGAGCGCATCGATCGATCGGATCCTCTCCGCCGAGCCTACGCGGAGCGCAACCGCGCGCTCGTGACGGAGGTCGAACCGCTCGCGTCGGCGCTGACCGAAGACCCCGTCGTGGTGATGTTCAACGGGCCAGTCGCCGTGATGCGGGAGCTGGTCGGCCGGCTCCGCGCCCTGCCCATCGCCGGCGCCTTCTCGGTGAACCTGACGGAGTACGAGTCGCGCGATGTCCTGTTTGTCGACGTGCTCGCGGCCGGCTGCACGAAAGGCTCGACGCTCACGGAGTGGTCGCGCCGCCGGGGCTACGCGCGCGACGAGGTGATGGCGCTCGGAGACAACCTGAACGATGTCGAGATGCTCGACGCCGCTGGCGTCCCGGTGGTGATGGGGAACGCCGTGCCGGCCCTGCTCGGACGCGGGTGGCCCGTCACGGCGACCAACGACGAGGCCGGCGTGGCCGAGGCCATCCGCCGCTACGTCCTCGGCGGCTGACCCTCATTAGATTTTCGGCGCCAAACGCGCTATGGTACGCGCGCCCTATTGCCCGGTTCCATCCGGAGAGAGGACTCCCCGATGCGCACTCGCCGAATTCCCGTCCTCGTGCTGGTGCTGCTGGCCGCGATGCTGGCGGCGCCTGCGGTCCAGACGCAGTCGACGATCACGCCTCCGCAGTTCACCGCCGGCGGCAAGGCCTACACCGCCGGCGACGACTACTTCCTGGCGAACTACACCCAGCTGCAGGAGTATCTCGCCAGGATCGACAAGGAGTCGGACCGCATCCAGGTCGTCGACATCGGCAAGACGGCCGAGGGCAGGCCGATGCTGATGGCGATTGTCACGTCGCCGGAGAACCACAAGAACCTCGCCCGGTACAAGGACATCGCCAACCGGCTGGCGCGGGCCGAGGGTCTCTCCGACGAGGAGGCCCGCAAACTCGCCGCCGCGGGCAAGGCCGTCGTCTGGATCGACAGCGGCCTGCACGGCACCGAGGTCATCAACGGCCAGGGGATGTTCACGTTCCTCCACCAGATGGCGAGCCAGAACGACCCCGAGACGCTGCGCTTCCTGAACGACGTCATCGCGCTGGTGATGAACGTCAACCCGGACGGCATGGAGCTCGTCTCGAACTGGTACATGCGGCAGGCCGACGAGAAACAGCGATCGACCTCCGGCATCCCGGTCCTCTACGAGAAGTACGCGGGCCACGACAACAACCGCGACTCCTACATGAACAACCTGCCTGAAACCGAGGCGACCAGCCGCCAGCTGTACATCGAGTGGAACCCGCAGATCATGTACAACCAGCACCAGACCGGCCCGGCCGGGACGGTGATCTTCGTGCCCCCCTTCCGCGACCCGTTCAACTACAACTACGACCCGCTGGTGCCGATGGGCATCGATCTGGTCTCGACCTCCATTCACAACCGTTTCGTCACCGAGGGCAAAGCCGGGGCGACGATGCGGTCCGGGGCCAGCTACTCGACGTGGTTCAACGGCGGGTCGCGCACGACGACGGGCTTCCACAACATGGTGGGCATCCTCACCGAGATCATCGGCAACCCGACGCCGGGCGCCGTGAGTCTCGTTCTCGACAACCAGCTGCCGCGCCAGGACCTCCCGCTGCCGATCCCGCCGCAGACGGTATGGCGGCAGCGCCAGTCGATCGACTACATCATGTCGGTGAACCGGGCGATCCTGGACGTCGCCTCGAAGCACCGCGAGGACTTCCTCTACCGCATCTACAAGATGGGCCGGAACTCCATCGAGCGCGGCAGCCGGGACAACTGGACCGTCCAGCCGGACTGGATTGACGAGGCGAAGGCGAAGGCCGCGGCCGACGCCGGACCCGCGGCGGCGACGGCCGGCAGAGGCGGCGGCCGCGGCGGCGCGGACCCGAAGTACTACGCCGGCATGCTGACGCCCGAGCGGCGCGATCCGAGGGGTTACATCATCCCGGCCGATCAGGCCGACTTCCCGACGGCCACTCGCTTCGTCAATGCGCTCATTAAAGGCGGCATCGACATCCACCGCGCGACGTCGGCCTTCACCGTCGCGGGCAAGCAGTACCCGGCCGGGTCGTACGTCATCAAGGCGGCGCAGGCGTTCCGCCCGCACCTGCGCGACATGCTCGAGCCGCAGGATCACCCGAACGACTTCCTGTACCCCGGCGGGCCGCCGCGGCCGCCCTACGACGTCACGGGCTACACGCTCGCGTTCCAGATGGGCGTGAAAGTCGACCGTCTCCTCGACGCGTTCGACGGCCCGTTCGAAAAGCTCCCCCGGACGCTGATCGCGCTCGGCGGCGGCAAGGTGACCGCGCCGGCCAGAGGCGCGGCGGCCGGTTATCTGCTGAGCCATCGCCTCACCGACGCCTTCACGGCCACGACACGCCTGCTGGCCGCGAAGGAGGACGTGTACTGGCTGAAAGCGCCGTTCACCGCTGGCGGCCGGACGTGGGAGGCGGGCACGATCTACATTCCGTCGAAGCCCACAACGAAGGCGCAGGTCGAGACGCTGGCCGCCGAGCTCGGCATCGGGTTCGACGCCACGGGGGTCAAGCCCGCAGGGGACGCGCTGAAACTGAATCCGGTCCGCATCGGCCTGTGGGATCAGTACGGCGGTTCGATGCCCTCGGGCTGGATTCAGTACATCTT
>JAWOGY010000048.1:0-20250 GCA_046496425.1 Vicinamibacterales bacterium | reverse complement strand
GCCAAGCAGGCCGTCCTCGCCGCCCTCGAGACCGCCCCGACGTACGAACGCGCCCAGCGGCTCCTGTTGCGCATCGTCGAGGGCAAGCAGCCGTGAGGCCGACCGCCAGATGACGAACCCCACCGGTGCCGTTAACCAGGCGGTCTACGACGAGCTGTTCCCCCTCGTGTACGCGGAACTCCGGCGGATCGCCGCGCGCGAGATGAGGCGGGAGAAGCCGGGCCGGACGCTCCAGACGACGGCGCTCGTGCACGAGGCGTACCTGCGGCTGCTCAAGGACGCCTCGCTCTCGTTCGAAAACCGCGCCCACTTCCTGGGCATCGCCGCCCGCGCCATGCGCGAGATCCTCATCGAGCACGCGCGCGCGCGTTCCGCGCAAAAGAGGGGTGGAGGCGCCGTCCGGCTCACCCTCGACGATCGGGCGGCGCCCGTCTCGTCGCCGTCCATCGACGTTCTGGCGCTCGACGAGGCGCTTCAGCGTCTGGCCCGCCTCGACGAGCGCCACGCCCGGGTGGTCGAGTTTCGCTACTTCGGCGGACTCTCGGTCGAAGAGACGGCGGCGGCGCTGCAGTTGTCGCCGGCCACGGTCAAGCGCGACTGGACGCTGGCGCGGGCGTGGCTGTTCCGCGAGCTGGCGGGCACCGGATCTGCTTCGGACTCGTGATCATGGTCGGCCGATGACTGACGCCAATGATCGCTGGCCGCGTATCGCGGCGCTGTTTCACGAGGCGCGGCAGCGCCAGGGAGGCGAACAAGCCGCGTTCCTCGACGAGACCTGCGGCGGCGACCGCGAGTTGAGGGCCGAACTGGATGCGCTGCTTGGCGCGGACGCCGCCGCCGATGGGTTCCTCGCTGACGCCGGGATTGGTGTGGCTTCGCTCCTGCTCGACGACGCCGCGCCGGTGATGACGGCGGGCGCGAGGGTCGGTTCCTACCGCATCGTGCGATCGCTGGGGCGTGGCGGGATGGGCGTGGTCTATCTGGCCGAGGATACCCGGCTCACCCGGCTCGTCACTCTGAAGGTGCTGCACCCGCATGACACGGCCGACGAGAAGCGGCGCGAACGTCTCAGGCTCGAAGCTCGCGCCGCTGCCGCGCTGGCACACCCGAACGTCGCCGCGGTGCATGCCCTCGAAGAGATCGGCGGTCAGCTGTTCATCGTCTCCGACTACGTGCCAGGGCGCACCGCCCGGGAACGCCTTGACGCCGGCGGTCCGCTCCCCGTCGACGACGCGCTGGATGTGGCGCGGCAGGTGGCGCGAGGCCTCGAGGCCGCTCACCGCCAGGGCATCATTCATCGCGACCTGAAGCCGGAGAACATCCTGATCGGGGAGAACGGCGTCGTCCGGATCCTCGATTTCGGCATCGCCCGCATGCTGGCCTCCGAGCCGGAACGACAGCGCTTGACCGCGACGGGCGTGATGGTCGGCACGCCGGGCTATATGGCGCCCGAGCAACTGGAAGGCGCCGCGGGCGACGTCCGGAGCGACCTGTTCGCGCTCGGCACGGTGATCTACGAACTGGTAAGCGGTTCGAACCCGTTCCAGGGCAAGACGTCGTCGTCAACCGCGGCGCGCATCCTGACGCTGGACCCGCCGCCGCTCAGCACCCTGAACCCCCTGTTTCCGCCGGCGCTCGACGCCGTCGTCGCGAGCTGCTTGAAGAAGAGCCCGGCGGAGCGTTCCGAGAGCGCCGCGGAGGTTGCCGCGGAACTCGATTCGCTGGCGCTGGCAATGAAGGACGGTGTCTTCCCTGCCGCGCCGGCTCCGCATGCACCACGGACCGAGCGATCGGCGCGGGTGCTCTGGCGCGTTCACCAGACGGTGCTGGTGGCGCTGCTCTCCGTGCTGGCGATCTGGAGCTGGTGGCTGGCCGGCTGGGTGGGCCCGCCGCTGCGCTACACACTGTTTGCGACGGTGCTCGCCTTGGCCGTCGCCGACGGCACCATGCGAGTGCATCTCCTGTTCGTCGAACGGCACACGCCCGCCGCGATGCTCAGGCAACTCGCGCGGACGCGCCTCTGGCTCCTGCGGCTGGACCTGGCCATCGCACTCATCGTGACCCTCGCCGCCTCGCGCGTGGTCGGCGAGCACCAGGCCGCCGGGACCGTCATGCTGGGCATCAGCGTGGGCATGGCCGTCGCCGCGTGGGTGATCGAACCGGCCACCACGGAGGCGGCGTTTCCCGACGTGGTCTCACCCCGGGTCTGAAGTCTTCCCGGTTACTTCGTCATCGACGGCGGGGCGGCCTCGGGCGAGGAGGCCCACGCCGGGTTGGGCTCGGCGCCCATGGCGAGGCGGAGCGTACCGCCGGCCGCGATGTCGGCGTGGCTAATCCAGCAGCGGTCGATCGGCTTGCCGTTCAGCGTCGCGCCCGTGACGTACTTGTGGACAGGCGACAGGTCCCGGGCCTCGATGGCGAACGTGCGCTGGCCGCCCAGTTCAATCGTGGCCTTCTCCACGAGCGGCGCGCCGATCACGTACACCCCCTCGGCGGGGTTCACCGGATAGAAACCCATGGCGGCGAAGAGGTGCCAGGCGGAAAGCTGCCCGCAGTTGTCGTTGCCGCAGAGTCCCTCGGGCCCAGTCCCGTACAGCGCAGACGCGATGTGATGCACGCGGCCGGCGGATTTCCACGGCGCGCCGGCGTACGCGTAGAGATAGGCGACGTGGTGGCTGGGCGATGTCCCGTGGGCGTACTGGCCGACGAGCCCCGCGATATCCGCCGGCGCGCTCTCGCCCTCGACGACGGAGGGCTGCTGAAACAGCTCATCCAGCTTCCGCACGAATGCCTCCGGCCCGCCCAGAAGCGCCATCAGGCCCCGCACGTCGTGCATCACCGACCAGGTGTACTGCCAGGCGTTGCCTTCGGTGTAATCGGGCCGCTCGCGCCGCGACTCGCGCGGTGAGAAGGGCGACTTCCAGGAGCCGTCGGCGAGCCGCGGCCGCATGAATCCGGTGGCCGGATCGAAGACGCTGCGGTAGAAGCCGGCGCGCGTCTCGAAGAAGCGGCGGTCGTCCTGCCGCTCGAGCCGCGCGGCCAGCTGCGCGATGCACCAGTCGTCGAAGGCGTACTCGAGCGTCTTCGAGACCGATTCCGCCTCCCGGTCGGCCGGGATGTACCCGCGCGTCTCGGGGGGCTTCAGCCACATCAGCCCACGCCCGTCCTGGAGCGCGCTCGCTTTCATGGCGTCCAGGGCCTCGCCGCGATTCACCGTCGTCAGGCCCTTGAAGATGGCGTCGACCATCACGGGGACGGCGTGGTAACCGATCCTCATGCCGGTCTCGTTGCCCCAGAGGGGCCAGACGGGCAGCCGGCCGCTCTCGCGGTAGACGGCCATCATGGACTGCACGAGGTCGTCCACGCGTTCGGCCTGGATGAGCGTCATGAGCGGGTGCAGGGCCCGGAACGTGTCCCAGAGGGCATACACCGTGTGGTTCTGGAACGCCGCCGGCGGCTGCGCCTGGCCGTTCGATCCCCGGTAGCTCGCGTCCACGTCGTTGTACGCCGTCGGCGCCAGGAGCGTATGGTAGAGCGCGGTGTAGAAGACGGTCTTGCGCGCCCTGTCCGGCGTTTCGATCCGGACCCGCTGCAGCTTCCGCTCCCAGGCCGTCGCCGCGTCTTTCCGGTGGCCGTCGAACTCCCATCCGGGCGTCTCGCGCTCGAGGTTCCGCCGGGCGCCGTCCACGCTCACCGGCGAGATCCCGACCTTCAGGAGGAGCGGCTGGCCCGGCCGAAGTACGAAGCGGAACAGCCCGCGCGCCCGCGTCGCCCGGATCTCGCGCCGCTCATTCGAGTAGCCCTCGGGATCGCCGACGAGCCACGTCTGGTACGGCGTCGAGAACCGGGCCACGAAGAACACGCGCTGGTCCTTCGCCCAGCCGGTCGAGAATCGGTGCCCCGAGATCGTCGTCGGGCCCTCGAGCGAGATCTGCGTGTCGACGGGCTCGTCGCGGTTGACGGCGAAGCCGAGATCGAACAACACCGCGGGCTGGCGGCCGGCCCCCGGCCTCAGGAACGAGTACCGGTGCAGGCCGACCCGGCGGGTGGCGGTAAGCTCCGCCCGGATGTCGAATGCCCCGAGGTCAACCGAGTAGTAGCCCGGAAAGGCCTTCTCTTTCTCGTGGGAAAACGGTGACGCGACGCTGCCGGGCATCTCCGCGCCCGCCTGGGTGGGCGTCACGAGGATGTCGCACAGGTCGCCGATGGCGGTGCCGCTCAGGTGGGTGTGGCTGAAGCCGGCGATCTCGGTGTCGGAGTAGTGATAGCCCGAAGACCACTCGGGCCCTTGCCTGCCGGAATCGGGACTGAGCTGCACCAAGCCGCCCGGCACGGCCGCGCCTGGAAAGGTGTGACCCTGGCCACCGGTGCCGATGAACGGGTCCACGTACGCGGCCAGCGACTCGCCGGCCTGCGCGGACGATTGCTGCCGTGCCTTCGCGCGGGCCCCGCCGGCCGCCCACAAGCCAACACCCGCCGCACCCTTCAGCACATCCCGCCTGGAAACCATGTAACCTCAGCGGGTACGTTAGCTGAATCGGAGCGACGCGCCAAGCGGCAGCCGGCGCTACGCGGACTCTTCTTCGATCCGGGGCACCTCCGTGTGTTCGGTGATGTGGGTGTCTGTTCCGACAGGCGGCGCCGCGAGGCGGAGCGAGAACCACACCGCGATCGCCAGCACGGCTGCGGCAACAAGCCCGAAGACGCCGAGCATCCGCCACATCTGCGCCCGCGCCGGGGCGAACAACTCGTCCTCAGCCTGCGTCACCGCCACCATCCACGCCAGGTGGGGGTAGCTGGATCCCAGCTGGCAGGGCGCGATGCCGACCAGGTACGACCTGCCGCTCTGGTCGCGCGCGCTGAAATCAATCCGGAACTGGGGGTCGCCGGCCTTGTAGCTTTTCATCCGCTCCCGGAACAGGTCGGCCGCGAAGAACTGGGCCTGGCCGCCGATGCCCCGCCGGCTGAAGACAATCGACCCGTCCTCGCGGATGAGAAACGCCTCGCCCGACATGCTCGACTTCACGCCGGCGGCCACGGCGAGCAGCTCGCGCGCATCTGCCACGACCTTCAGGACTCCCACGAGCCGCTCGCCGGGCCGCTCAGTGACGGGCACCGCGATCTCGATCGCATGCGACTTCGCACTCTCGTCCCACAACACGTCACTGACTGCTACAAGACCGCGCGTCCCGTCATTGAAGGCTTCCTTCCACCACGTCTCGTCGCTCTGGATGTAATCCGATGTCGCGTTGGACGCCGCCACGAGGCGCCCCTCACGATCCGTGACGAGAATCTCCCGGTAGGCCTGATCGTTGCTGACGATGTCCCGCAGGAACTGCGAGGCGGGCGTCTCGAGCACGCCGAGGCGCGCCGCGGTCGCGCCTGGCTGCGACACCCACAGCGTGTCAATTTCCCGGGCCCTGGCGACATCGAGCGGCGTCCGGCTGCCCGCGGCCGCGGCGGACTGCACGTCCGGCACCCGCGCCAGGATGCTCACGTCGATGATGCGCCGGAACACGTACGAGTCGACCGTGGCAGCCGCCTGCTGGGCAGTGTCGGTCAGCTGCAGGCCGAATGCGTCCCGCAGCTGCGCCTGGCCGGTCCCGAGCACCATGACGGCCGCCAGCGCATACAGCGGGAGACTGACGAAGACCAGAATGGTGAAAACCCTGACGTTGATATGAGGCAGATGACGAGCCACGGCGTCCTCCTGGCATGACAGGTTTCGGAGGCCGGTACGCGCGGGAGTCCTGTACCAATCTCGGCCCGCAGGCCGAGTCTGTCAAGGGGTGGGCGGCTCGAATTCGACGCGGATGTCCGTGTAGCCGAAGGCCTTGGCAATCTGCGTGACGGTCGACCGGGCCGATGCCTGGATTTCGCCTTCCATTTCCCCGAGAAACGCCTGCGCCTGCTGTTCCGCCTGCCGGCGGGCGGCCTCGAGCACCCGGGTCCGCTCGTCCGGCGGCGTCCGCTGCGTGAAACCCAGCCAGCTCCCGTCCTGGTCGTCGTAGAAACGGATACCCCCGGTCGACACCTCGAACTCATGGCGCGGCAGGCGGATCATGCAGTAGCGGGTGCCGTCCTCCCGGCCTCCGGCCACCACCTGCGCCTTGTGCAGGTCGTACTTGTACTTGATGTTGAAGTGGCAGATGATGGCCAGTTTCCCGGGCGTCTTGAGCCAGGTGGCCTCCCCCACCGGCGACGTCACGATCTCCTTCACCGAGGCCCGGAGCACGTGCAGTTCCCCGATTTGCCGGATGAAATCGACACTGGTCGCCACCGTCGGGACGTTGCCCGCGCCCGAACCCGGAGAGACGATGCCGCGGACGATGTACCCGGCGATGAGCATCACGAGCGCAAACACGAGGGCCAGCAGGGCGCGTTTCATGTCGGTGTCCTTTCCAGGGCCGGGGCGTGAGAGGAACGCCGTGGCGCCGCCCCCGCGCTCCTAGGATACGCCAGGGGGCCGGCGTCTACAGCTGAGCCGCCGGCCAGTTCGGGTAGAATGCCCCCGGGAAGGAGTGTCCGCGTATGGCGTTCACGTACCACGAACTGAAAGAGAAGAACATCACCCAGCTTCGTGACATCGCGAAGGACCTGCAGCACGAAGCCGTTCAGGGGTACACGCAGCTCAACAAGGAACACCTGCTCGTGGCGCTCTGCACGGCGCTCGACGTCCCGCTCCACGAGCACCATGAGGCCGCCGGCATCGACAAGGCCGGCATCAAGGCGAAGATGCGCGCGCTCAAGAAGGACCGAGAGGCGGCCCAGGCGGCGGGCGACCGCGAGAAGCTCAAACTGGTGCGCCGCAGCATCCACGGCCTGAACCGGCAGATCAAGAAGCACTTGGTCTAGCCGGTGTTCCTGCCGCTCAGCGACGCACCGAACCCGGGCGGACGGCCCTACGTCACGTACGGCCTGATCGCGGCGAACATCGTCGTCTATTTCCTGGTGTCGCTGCCGCTGGGCGCGCGGCCGCCCGACACCCGAGGTCCGGCGTTCCAGGCCTACGTCGAACTCGTGCGGGACCAGCTGCCGGAGGGCGTGCCGCTGCGCGCGGCCCTGGCGAATACCTCGGCCTACGACCTCTACGTCTTCGAGCACGGCTACAAGCCGGCGGCGCCGCAACTCGCCGACCTCTTCTACTCGCTGTTCCTGCACGGCGGGTTCCTCCACCTGTTCGGGAACATGCTGTTTCTGTGGATCTACGGCGACAACGTGGAGTACCGCCTCGGGCGCCTTGCCTACCTGCTGTGGTACATCGCCACCGGCGTCGCGGCGACGCTGTTCTTCGCCCTTTTCGCCTACGACTCGGCAGTGCCGCTGGTCGGGGCGTCCGGCGCGATCTCCGGCGTGCTCGGCTTCTACTTCCTGTGGTTCCCGCGCAACACGGTCCGTCTGTTCGTCTTCCTCTTCCCGTTCTTCATGAACGTGGTGGCCGTACGGGCCCGGCTGGTCCTCGGCGCCTATCTGCTCCTCGACAATGTGCTGCCGTTCCTCATCTCGGCCGGCGGCGGCGGCGGCGTGGCCCATGGCGCGCACATCGGCGGGTTCGTGGCGGGGCTCGCCGGCGCGTGGCTGATTGAGCGCCGGGCGGTCCTTTCAGGGAAAGCCGGCTACACGCCGGAGGCGGACGTCGACGAGGCGCCGCCCCCGGCGATCGGGACGGCCATCGTGCAGGGCGACATGGCCCGCGCGGCGACCGCGTACTTCGCGCTGCCGGCCGAGCAGGCACGCCGGGCGCTGCAGCCCGCGGAGTCGCTGGCGCTCGGGGACTGGCTCGCGGCAGCCGGCCACGGCGACGCGGCGCTGGTCGTGTACCGGCGCCATCTCCGCGACTATCCGGCGCACGCCACTGCCGCCGCGGCCCACCTCGGCGCGGGCCTCGTGCAGTTGGAGCATCTCGGCCAGGTGGCCCCGGCCTACCAGCACTTCCTCGACGCCCTGGACATGGACCCCGACGCGGAAACGGCGGCGCGCGCACGCGCCGCCTTATCGCACATCGCGGCCCTCCAGAAATACAACATCGGCCGGCCGCGGGGCTGATCGCAAGAACGCCAGACCGGCCGTGCGTTCCCAGGGACGCGGGTGGCCGGGGTGCTTTCCATTTGCCCGCAGGGAGGACGAGCGAAGGTCACCCGAGGACAAATGGAAACGCCCCGGACAGGACCCGCGGCCACCGGGCGCGGTTGGCCGGCGCTACTTCTGCTTGAAGCCGGCGGGGATTGCGACGTCCGCCGCGCTGGCTGAGGCCTGCACCTCGAGCAGTTCCGTCGTGCTCGTCATGAACGTGGACCTGTTCTTCGGTTCGTCGGCGAGGGGCTGGCCTTCCTTCGGGGCCTCCGCCGCCTTCTTCTTGCGGCCGAACATCCCGCCGATGCCGCCCGCGATGCCGCCCAGCCCCACCTTCGGCTGACCGCCGCCTTCTGCCTGCGCCTTGGCCTGCTCGGGCGACATCACCGTCTCGATCCTCATCGTCGTCAGGACAGCGGTGCCCTCGAGCTTGACGGATTCCTTCTTCATCCGCTCCATCGCGGCCTTCATCTGCGGGTACATCGCCATGGCCTGGGCCATGTCGCGGGCCATGGTCTCGGTGTCGCTGCCGAGCAACTGCTTCATGTAACGCTGCATGAAGGCCACCTGCTCCTGCATCGCGGGAATCGCCGGCGCCATCCACATGTCGGTGGTCATCACCATGCCGCCGCCGTCCTCGAGCGTGCCGCCCTTCTGGCGCACGGCGATCGTCATGATGGCCTGCTGACAATCGTGACCGTTCACCGACTTGCGTTGGCCGGTCTTCTCGACGTTGAAGTCGATCTCGTACTGCACGTCGCCCTGTTCCGGCTGTTCCTTGGCCTCCGCCGCCTGTTCCTTCATCTTCTTCTGCGCGTCTTCCCACTCCTTGCGAATCTCGGCGAAGGTCTTCACCTTGTAGCTCTTGCCCTTGAAGTCGATGCCGTAGACCTTCTCCTCGGCAAGGTCGACCAGTTCTCCCGTCTGATCGGTCACCGTCATCATCCGGTCGCCCGAGATGGCCACCGTGCTGATGATGCCGTCCTTGACGGCCTTGCCGCCGAACATGCCCGCCACTTTGCCGAGCATGCCTTCGAACTTGACCTGGGTCTTCTGCCTGGACTTCATGTCGGCGCGCAGGCCAGCGGCCATGCCCAGCACCAGGCACAACGTTCCAACGACGACGATCGACCTCCGCATGGGTCCTCTCCTCCTGAGGGGAAGCGCCCGGAGCCGCCGACGCGATGGCGGGCAGGCGCGTGTTTCAGTCGTGATTACGGGCTTGCCGCCATTATATGCCCCCAGGCCGCTGGCGCCGATCCGGCCGCTCGAAGGAGCGGCCCTTCCAGTTCCACCACTTGAGGAGGGCAGCGTCCGGCCCCGGCGTGCCGGCCGCGTAGACCGCACAGCGGAAGGTGTAGAGCACGCAGGGATCCTGCCGCTCGCCGGTCAATCGGCAGAGCCGCGTATAGAGTCGCTCCGGGTCGCGGCGGGCCAGGTCGCGAATCGACCGCACGCCCAGGCTCCGCAGGTCGGCGGCGATGCTCGGGCCCACGCCCGGGAGGCGCATCAGTTCGTCGCGTTCGACGGGAGCGCGGCGCGTCACCACCCGATCCCGTAGTCTTCGCCGTGGTTGCTGGCCCCGCCCCACATCGTGCCGTGCTTGCGATCCAGGAAGATGGCGGTGATCGGCCCCGACGTCAGCCTCGAGAACGTGAGCGAGTAGCCCATCGCCTGCAGCTGCTTCCGCACCTCGGGCGTCGTCGATTCGGCCACCAGCATGCGCCCGGGCTCGGACCGGTGCTGGTCGAACGAACTCCGCATCTGGAAGCTGTTGATGTTCGGCGCTTCGCAGGCCTGCTGCACGTTCATGCCGAACTCGACCATGTTGAGGAAAAACTGCAGCAGGTTCTGATCCTGGCTGTCGCCACCCTGCACCGAGAAGGCCAGGTAGGGCGCGCCGTCCTTCAGCGCGAGGCTGGGTGTCAGCGTCGAGCGCGGCCGCTGGCCGGGGCGCACGACATTGAACGGGCAGTCGGCCTCGTCGAGGACGAACGCCTGCATGCGCTGGCTGAGGCCGATGCCGGTCTTTCCGGCGATGACGGCGGGCACCCATCCGCCGCTCGGCGTCACCGATACGACCCACCCTTCCTCGTCGGCGGCCTGCACGGACGTGGTGCCGGCGTAGAAGCCCTCCTCGTAGCTGCGGGCGCCTGCCGTGCGGATGTCGTGCGCCGGCGTCACCGACGCCAGCCCCTTCTTCGTCGTCCACTTCGCGAGGAGCGCGGCAAAGGGATTCTTCTCGCCCTGGAACGGGTAGGGGTCGCCGGGCTTCACATCGGGGTCGTTCTTCTCCCAGCTGATCGCGCCGAAACGCGCCTTCGCGTAGTCCTTCGAGAGCAGGCCCCTGACGGGCTCCACCGGCGGCACGTACGGATCGCCGTAGTAGAAGTCCCGGTCGGCGAACGCCATGTTCATGGCCTGGTAGATGGCGTGCATGTAGCGCGGGCTGTTGTAGCCCATCGCCTTCACGTCGGTGTTCTCCAGGATGTTGAGCGCCTGCAGCATCGCCGGGCCCTGCACCCAGGTCGTGAGCTTGTACACCTCGATGCCCTTGTAGGTCGTCATCACGGGCTCTTCGAGGTACACCTTCCAGTTGGCGAGATCGGCCATGGTGATGAGGCCACCCTGCTCCTGTGTGCCGCGGACGATCTCCTGCGCGATGTCCCCTTTGTAGAAGCGGTCGTAGGCCGCCATGATGGCGTCTCTGCGCGACTTGCCCGATGCGAGCGCCTGCTGCTCGGTCTCGACCAGCTTGCGCAGCGTCGCCGCGAGGTCCGGCTGCTTGAAGACCTCGCCCGCCTCCGGCGCCTCGCGCTTCTCGCCCGGGTGGGTCAGGAAAACGGCCTTCGAGTAGGGCCACCCCTTGATCTGCTCCTTCTGGCGCTCGATCGCCCCGGCGAGCGACGCCTCCATCGGGTAGCCGTCGGCCATCTGGATGGCCGGGTCGAGCACGTCCTTCAGGCTCATGGTTCCGAACTCTGCCAGCATGACGAAGATGCCGCCCGGCGTACCGGGAGTGACCGCCGCGAGGGGCCCGTACGCGGGCGGGTATTCGAGTTTCTTCGACTTGAAGAACTCCGGCGTCGCGCCGGTCGGGGCCGCGCCGAGGGCGTTGATCCCGATCACCTTCTTCGTCTTCGGATTGTAGATGAGGGCCTGGGTCTCGCCGCCCCACCCGAGCGTGTCCCACATGGTCGAGGTGGCGGCAATCATCGCGCAGGCCGCGTCCACGGCATTGCCCTTCTTGTGGAAGATTGCAGCGCCCGCCGTGGCGGCGAGCGGCTTGCCGGTGACCGCCATCCAGTGGCGTCCGTGCAGGACGGGCTTGGCCGTCCGCTGCGCGGTGACGCCGGTGGTCAGCACGCCCACAACCGCGATGAGGGCCAGCAGGCCCGCCGCGCCCAGGTAGCCGTGATACATGCGCATCGCTCTCCTCCCTCGAGCCAGCCTGCACCGCGCGGCCGGGACCGCGCCATCATACGACAGACGGGGGGCTGGGCAGGGCCCATGCCCCATGTCCCTTGCCCCCGCCTTCGCCGCGGTCCGGCTTGCCAGTTCCTCCCACGGCTTCGGCGCGGCAGGCCTTGCCCCCTAGCCACGGCCGCCGTCCCCCCGTATTATGGAGGAGTTACCCAATCAGTCCACTGGCGGCCCGTGCGGCCGCTCCGTCGTGTCGACGGGAAAGGAGTCCCATGAAGGCAGTCGTTCTCGCCACCGCCGCCGCGCTCGCGTTCGCGGGGTCCGCGGCCATTGCGCAACAGGCCGCCGCGCCCGCGCCCATGCCCGCCAGCCCGCGCGGCACCGCCGCCACACAGGTCGGCGGCAAGTGGGTCGTGGAGAAAGAGGGCACCGCGCCCCGCTACCGCGAAGGCAAGTGGATTGTCGTGGACTATGGCCGGCCGATTCTCCGCGGCCGCGCGGACATCTTCGGCGCCGGCGCCGACTACGGGAAGGTGGTGAACTCCGGCGCGCCGGTCTGGCGCGCGGGCGCCAATCAGACCACCCGCTTCAAGACCGAAGTGCCGCTCGTGTTCGCGGGCAAAACGCTGCCCGCCGGCGAGTACAGCCTGTTCGTGGACCTGAAGCCGGGCGCGTGGACGCTGATCTTCTCGACGCAGCCCCACCAGACGAAGTACGACCCCAGCAACAAGACGGAGACCTGGGGCTCGGCCGGCTATGACGCGAAGTTCGACGTCCTGCGGGTGCCGATGCAGACGACCGTGGGGACGGCATCGCTCGACCAGTTCACGATCGCGTTCATGGACATGACCCAGCAGGGCGGCTCCCTGGGGATGTGGTGGGACACGACCTCCGCGAAGGTCACCTTCAGCGTCGGATCGTAACGGTCCAGTCTGAGAAGTGCCTGTGACACGCCACGCGCGGCGGTCCCGCTTCGAGGGACACGCTCGCAACTGACGCCCGATCGCTCGCTGCGCGCGGCATGTCACAGGCGCGGTGCCGAGCCTCGATTCCGGCACCGGTGATGTTCTTCTGTCTATCGCCGCGCACCCGGCGGCGCAGTCGCGGGTGCGGGCGGCGGTCCCACAATCGCGGCGTACACGAGGTCGCGCCACTTCTCCTGGATGTCGAGCCCTCCCGCAGGGATGAGCTGCGCGTAGAAGACCGCGACCAGTTTCTCCTGCGGATCGACGACGAAGCGCTGGAAGTAGGCGCTGCCCCAGCCGTAGGCGCCGACGGTTCCGTAGCGCCCTGTCCTCCCGAGGTGCTCGATCACCTCGAACCCGAGCCCGAATCCCATGTTCCCGTCGTTGTAGAGCGTGCCGACGTGGTTCGCCGTCATCAGCTCGACGGACTTCGGGCTGAGGATACGCACGCCGTCGAGCTCCCCGCCATTGACGAGCATCTGCAGGAAGCGCGCGTAGTCCATCGGCGTCGAGAGCAGGCCGGCCCCGCCGCCGAAGCACGAGCGCGGACCGTCCACGTAGTCACCCTGGCCGGTGCCGCCTTCGGGGGCGCGCACGACCCGGCCGTCCGGCCCGGCTGCATACACCGTCGCGAGCCGACCGCGCTTGTCGGGCGGGAGAAAGAACGCGGAATCACCCATCTTCAGAGGGTCGAAGATCCGCGCCTTGAAGAACTGGTCGAGCGGCTGTCCCGAGGCCTTCTCCACCACGGCGCCGAGAATGTCGGTGTTGTAGCCGTACACGAAGCGCTCGCCCGGCTGCGCGTCGAAGGGGAGCGCCGCCAGCCGCTCCATGAGCGGCACGATGGGCTCCTTCCTGTCCGACAGGTACCACCCGAAGATGCCGGCGGCCTTGTACTCGGCCTCGGCGAGGCTGCCCTGGCCGTACGAAATGCCCGCCGTATGCGTCAGCAGATCGCGGATGTTGATGGCGCGCTTCGCCGGCACGACGCCGTACCGGCCGGCGCCGGGCGTGCCGGGCGGCGGCGGCACCGCCACGGTGGTCTGCTTGAAGGCGGGCAGGTACTTCGACACCGGGTCGGTCAGCAGCAGCCGGCCCTCTTCGAGCAGGATCGCCACGGCGACGGTCGTGACGGCCTTCGACATCGAAGCCATGCGCAGGATCACGTCCTTGCGCATCGGCAGGTCCTTCTCGATGTCCATCCTGCCGTAGGTCTCGAGGTGGACGAGTTTGCCGGCGCGCGCCACGACCGTCGCGATGCCCGCGATGCGCCCCTGGTCCACGTAGTCCTGCATCACGGCTTTCAGCCGATCGAGACGGGGGCCCGACATACCCACGGACTCGGGGGCCGCGGGCGGCAAACCCGTGACAGGGGCTGCCGTCTGCGCGGCGCGCGGCGCCGTCAGGACAGCCGGCGATTGCGCTCCGGCGCTCAACGCCAGGCTCAGAATGATGAACGCCGACAGAACCAGTCGCTTCGTCCTCATGATGCCCTCGCCTCTCACTCCCCGCCGAACTGTTCGTGCCGCGACGCACCGCCCGTTGCGGTCCCGCTTCGAGGGACGCGCTCGCAGCTGTCGCTCGATCGCTCGCTACGGGCGGCGCGTCACAGGCACAGGTGCCGGCCCCTCCCCATGCCCCTTGCCCCTACCCGCGGTAGTAGGTCTCCCACCCGGGCCTCGGCGCCGGACCGGCGAGCAGCGCCGAGGCCGCAAGATTGTCCGTGAACACCCGGCGCGCCGGGTCGAATTCGAGGCGGCCGCCCAGGCGCTGCGCGATCACGCCGAGCAGGAACACCTGCGTCAGCGGGCCCGCCACGCTGAACGGCGACCGGCTCTCTTCCTTCCCCTGGCACGCGAGGATGAAGTTCGTGGCGTGGTCCGAAAACGGGCCGGTGACCTTCGGGAGCGACGGCGCGAGCGCGCGCATGCGTTCTTCGGGAATGATGCGAAGTGTGTCGCCGTGCGTGCCGCCCTTGAAGACGGCCGTGCGGCTGTAGATGAACTTGCCGCCCAGTTCCGTGAGCACCGCTCCCGGCCCGAGCTCGGCCGGCAGCGGAGGCCGGTTGGCAAGACCGTCGTACCACCAGATCTCGACGGGCGGTTTGCTCTCCCGCGCGGGGAAGTCGAAGCGTATCGTCGACGCCTGCGGGAAGATGAACTCGCTCGGCTGCTCGCGCCGCACGGCCTCGATGGCCCGAGGCAGGCCGAGCTCCAGGAACCGGTGCGCCGTGTCGAGAATGTGCGGGCCCCAGTCGCCGAAGGCGCCGTTGCCGTACGCGTACCAGCCACGCCACGTCTTGGGATGCAGCTTCGGGCTGTACGGGTGCACGGGCGTTGCGGCGTGCCACAGGTCCCAGTCGAGGCCTGGCGGCATCGGCTCTCCGGCCGGGAAGCCGTCCACGGTCCACCCGTGCCACTGGCGCCTGTCGTTCATGAACGCCACGATCTTCGTCACGTCGGCGATGACCCCGGCCTCGGTCCACGCCTTGAACTGAAAGTAGTTGTTGCCGGAGTGGCCCTGGTTGCCCATCTGGGTGACGACACCAGTGCGCGCGGCCATGGCCACGAGCAGGTCGACTTCCCGGAACGTATGGGCCATCGGCTTCTCGAGGTACACGTGCTTGCCCCGGGCCATGGCATGCACTGTCAGCGGAAAGTGCGAGTGGTCGGGCGTGGAAATCACGACGGCATCGATCGCATCCCCGGCCTGCTCCAGCATCGTCCGCATGTCGCGGAAGCGCGGGGCGGCGGGATAGAGCTCGCGGGCTTCGGCCGTGTGGCGCGCGTCGAGGTCGACGTCGCACAGCGCGGCAACCGCCGTCAGGTTCGTCGCGGCGAAGGTCTTCATCATCTCGAGGCCGCGATTGCCGATGCCGGTGAACGCGAGGCGGAGCGGGCGGTCCGCCGGCGCGAACGCCGGCTGGCGCTGCCTCAGCCAGGCTTCGGCACCGGCCGGCAGCACAGACAACGCGGCCGTCGTGCCAAGCGACGCGCTGATGAATTCGCGCCTGCTGATGCCCTTCGGGCTGGTACGCCCTCGTCTCACGTCGTCGATCTCCTCCGCAAAGCGCCCGGGGCAATCCGGGTACGCCGGGGCGGTTGATATCATACCGCCCCGGAATTGCGGGCGGCAGCCGGGAATCTGGCACGGCAGGGCCGCACCCGCTACAATGCGCTGCAGATCAGCCCGGAGACAGCACCATGGCATCACACGAGGTATCCCGGAGGTCGTTCATCCAGACGACGGCAGCCGCCACTGTCGGGCTCGGCGTTGCCGGATCCGTCCAACTGCGCGCCCAGGGCGCCAATGACCGCATCGTGCTCGCGGTCATGGGCACCAACGGGCGCGGAGCCCAGCTTGCGAAACTGCTGAGCGGCATGCCGGGCTCGGAGGTCGGCTTCATCTGCGACGTCGATGACGAGGCTACGGCAAAGGGCGTGGCGGCCACCGCCGGAAGGCAGCCGAGGGCGCCGAAAACCGAAAAGGACATCCGCCGCGTGCTCGAGGACAAGAACCTGGACGCGGTGGCGATCGCCGCGCCCGACCACTGGCACGCACCGGCGGCGATCCTCGCCTGCGCGGCAGGCAAGGACGTCTACGTCGAGAAACCCTGCAGCCACAACCCGCTGGAGGGGGAACTGCTCGTCGCCGCCGCCCGCCGCTACGGCCGCGTCGTCCAGATGGGCAACCAGCGGCGATCATGGCCGAACATCGTGGCGCTGATGAAACAGCTTCGGGAGGGCACGCTCATCGGCCGCGTGTACTTTGCGCGCGGGTGGTACGCGAACACCCGGGCCGCCATCGGCGTTGGCCAGCCCACTCCGGTTCCCGCGGGCCTCGACTATGAGCTGTGGCAGGGCCCGGCGCCCCGGCGCGAGTACAGGGACAACGTCATCCATTACAACTGGCACTGGTTCTGGAACTGGGGCACGAGCGAGGCCTGCAACAACGGCACGCACGAGATCGACATGATGCGCTGGGCGATGGGCGTCACGTTTCCGACCCGCGTGGAGTCGGCCGGCGGCCGCTATCACTTCAAGGACGACTGGGAGTGCCCCGATACCCAGGTCGCGACGTTCGAGTTCGAGGGCAACAGATCGTTCATCTGGGAGGGCCGGAGCTGCAACGGGTTCAGGACCGAGGGGTTGCCGCGCGGCGTGACGTTCCACGGCGAGGGCGGCAGCGTGCTCGTGGACGGCAACGGCTACACCGTGTACGACCAGAAGATGAAGGTCGTGAGCACGGTGGAGGACGCGGCCGAGCAGTCGTCGATGAACACCCTCGGCCCGGGCGACCGCCTCGATATGTATCACCTCGTGAACTTCCTCGACTGCCTCCGGTCGCGGAAGACGCCCAACGCCGACATCGAGGACGGTCATTGCAGCGCCACGCTGTGCCACCTCGCGAATATCTCGTACCGGGCCGGCCACACCCTGCGGTGCAACCCGGGGGACGGGCACATCCTCAACGACCCGAAGGCCCAGGCCCTGTGGGGCCGCAGCTACGAGAAGGGCTGGGAGCCCGAGGGGTTCAGAGCGTAGGCCTGCCGCGCCGAAGCCGTGGGAGGACCGCCGCCTCGCCCCTCGTCTCCTCGAGTCTGTTCAACATTGAACACTCCCGCCACCGTGTTCAGAGCAACGATGGACTCAAGGGACACAACCATGAGAATCACGCGATTCGCGTCGGTGATGGCTGCGGTGTGCGCGGCCGTGGTGATTTCGGCGACGGCGATGTGCCCCATGATGAAGCAGATGGGCGGCGTGAAGCACTGAGCCGGCGGCTCGGCTCTGGACAGCGCGCTCCGAAGAGAGGACTCTTGTGGACAAAAGCAACAACACCGTACTGATCGTCATCGGCACCGTCATCGTCGTCTTGCTGCTCTTTCTGGTCTTCGGCGGCGGTAGGATGATGACAGGTGGCATGATGAACTGGCGGTGACCGCCGTTTGCGGACGCGCGAACGCTACGTGACAGGAGGAGCGTCATGGAGAAGGACCTCGTGTGCGGCATGCAGGTCGATCCGGCCCGGGCGGCCGCTTCGAGCGAGCACCAGGGCAAGACTTATTACTTCTGCTCGGCCCAGTGCAAACAGAAGTTCGATCGGGACCCGAAACAGTTCGTGAAATGACGACGACGCCCCCGAATGAACCGGCGGCATCGGGGCCCGCTGCCGTCGAATACACGTGCCCGATGCATCCGGAGATCGTGCGGGATGCACCGGGCAGTTGCCCCATCTGCGGGATGGCGCTCGAACCCCGCACGATCGCGGCGCCGGAGGAGGCGGAAGAGAACCGCGAACTGGTGGACATGACCAGGCGCTTCTGGGTCAGCGCGGTGCTCACGGTCCCGCTGGTCCTGATGACGATGGCCCACGACCTGCCCGGCCACCTCCTCGAGAACCTTGCCTCGCCGGCCTCGATCCGCTGGGCGGAACTGGCCCTGGCCACGCCGGTTGTGCTCTGGGGCGGCTGGCCGTTCTTCGTCCGCGCCTGGCGCTCACTGGTCTTCCGCAGCCTGAACATGTTCACGCTCATCGGTCTGGGCGTATCGGTGGCGTTCATCTACAGCCTGGTCGCCACCGTGTTCCCGGGTGTGTTCCCCGGCTCGTTCCGCAACGCGGACGGCCTCGTCGCCGTCTACTTCGAAGCGGCCGCCGCGATCGTCGCGTTGGTCCTGCTCGGACAGGTCCTGGAACTGCGCGCCCGCAGCCGTACCGGTTCAGCGATTCGCGCGCTTCTTGGCCTCGCGCCGAAGCAGGCGCGGCGGGTTACGGATGGGCGCGAAGAAGATGTGCCGCTCGAGCACATTCAGGTTGGCGACCTGCTGCGCGTCCGGCCGGGTGAGAAGGTTCCCGTGGACGGCGTCGTCACCGAGGGGACGAGCGCGGTGGATGAGTCGATGGTGACCGGCGAAGCGATGCCGGTGGAGAAGCACCCGGGCGAGCGCGTCATCGGGGCCACGATGAATACGGCCGGCAGCTTCATCATGCGCGCGGATCGGGTCGGTGCCGAGACCCTGCTCTCGCAGATCGTGCGCATGGTCGGAGAGGCGCAGCGGTCCCGCGCGCCCGTGCAGCGCCTGGCCGACACGGTATCGGCCTATTTCGTGCCCGCCGTGGTCGCGGCCGCGGTACTCGCATTCGTCGTCTGGTCACTGGTCGGCCCTCAGCCGCGAATGGCGTATGCGCTCATCGCGGCCGTGTCCGTCCTGATCATCGCGTGCCCGTGTGCGCTCGGCCTCGCCACGCCCATGTCGATCATGGTGGCGACCGGAAAAGGCGCGACTCTCGGGGTGCTGTTCCGAAACGCCGAAGCCATCGAGGTCCTCCGCCAGGTGGACACCCTCGTGGTGGACAAGACAGGAACGCTGACGGAGGGCAAACCGAAACTGGTGGAGATCGTCCCCCTGGCCGGCGGGGACGAAGCGACGGTCCTGCGGCTGGCCGCCAGCCTGGAACAGGGCAGCGAACACTCTCTGGCGAGCGCCATCGTGGCCGGGGCCGCGTCGCGAAGCGTGGATCTCCTGAAACCCGCTGACTTCCAAGCGATCAGCGGCAAGGGAGTCACGGGCACCGTGGACGGGCGCTCCGTGGCGCTCGGCAATCTCGCGTTGCTGCAGCAACTCCATGTAGATCCTGGCCCGCTTGCGGTGCGCGCCGAGGAACTGCGGGCCGACGGACAGACCGTGATGTTCCTGACCGTGGACGCGCAGCCGCTCGGCCTGCTCGCCGTTGCCGACCCGATCAAGTCCACCGCCGTCGAGGCGATACGCCAACTGCGCGCCGAGGGCCTGCAGATCGTGATGCTCACGGGCGACAACCGCACGACCGCGCAGGCGGTGGGACACCGTGTCGGCATCGATGACATCGTGGCGGATGTGCTTCCGAATCAGAAAGCGGAGGCCGTGAAGCGGCTCCAAGCCGAGGGACGCTTCGTGGCGATGGCGGGCGACGGCATCAACGACGCGCCGGCCCTTGCGCAGGCGCAGGTCGGAATCGCGATGGGCACGGGTACGGACGTGGCCATGGAGAGCGCGGGCGTGACGCTCGTGAAGGGCGACCTGACCGGCATCGTCCGGGCCAGGCGACTGAGCCGGGCGACGATGGCGAATATCAGGCAAAACCTGTTCTTCGCCTTCGGCTACAACGCGCTGGGCGTGCCGCTGGCGGCCGGGGTGCTCTATCCCGTGACGGGTCTGCTCCTGAGCCCCATGATTGCAGCAGCGGCAATGAGTTTCAGTTCGGTCTCCGTGATTGCGAACGCGCTGCGGCTGCGACACGCGCGGATCTAGACGCCGCCGTCACGGCCCCTGACGGCCGTTTCACGCTCACCCGTTGACGCGGGAACGAACAGCGGGGGCGTCGCTCATTCTTCGCCTGGAGTCGATAATCTGGCGAAGGGTTGCATTCCGCCCGCCGCCGGTTCATGCTGGTACATACCGTATGAGGCAGGTGGCGCGCACGATCGGATCGGCGGTACTGGCTTTGGCGTTGCTGAACGCCTCGGCCGGGCTGTGCTTCTGCCATCGCGGCCCGGCGCCAGCCGGCGAATCTCCGGCGTCCGCCGGTTGCTGTCACGGGCCCGACTTCTCCGGCGAGATGGCTCTCGACGCCGCCGGCGGCTGCTGCCACATTGAGGCGGCGGAGTCATCGGCGATGCCAGCCGTGGCGGCTCAACTCGCTCCACCAGCGTCGGTGACCGTGACGGTGCACGCGGAATTGCCCGCTGTCGGCGTCCTCCCGTCCGTCGCCGCGGTTTTGCCCGGCTCACCTCCTCCGCTCTTCATCC
>JAWOGY010000290.1:0-7138 GCA_046496425.1 Vicinamibacterales bacterium | reverse complement strand
CCACGCTGAAGGGCAAGGACATGAGCGGCCAGTACCGCTTCACCGACACCTTCATCAGGCGCGACGGGGTGTGGCAGGCGGTGGCCACGTACTCGACGAAAGTGCAGTAGGCGGGCAGATCTTGTCGCGGCCGCGCCCGGCGGGACGCTCCCCGCCAGGCCGGCCGCGCGGGCGAAACTATCGCGCCCGCCTACTGCACTTTCGTCGAGTACGTGGCCACCGCCTGCCACACCCCGTCGCGCCTGATGAAGGTGTCGGTGAAGCGGTACTGGCCGCTCATGTCCTTGCCCTTCAGCGTGGCCTGCTCGGTCCACAGGCCGTGCACGATGGCCGTGTCGCCGACGACGAACACCTTCAGGTCGCTGGCCTCGGCGGAGGCAACCTTCGAGGCGCCGCTCCGGATGTCGGCGAGCATCTGCGTCTTGGGCGTGATCCGCCCGTCGCTGTTGCCCGCGTACTCAGCCGCTGTGAGCTTGTCGATGCCCGCCGCGTCGTTGGCCGCAGCCGCCACGGCCCAGTCGCGCTCGATCTGCATCAGCGCCTGCTCGTCGGCGCCGTCCGCCGTCGCGCCGGGCGCGGGCAGGTCGCTGTTGTAGATGTCCCATACGGCCTTCCACGGCCCGGTCCCCTGCCGCTCGTAGAGCGTGACGAACTTGCCCTTCGCCGGAGAGGCCGCGCCTCCGGCCTTCGGCGTGCTCGTACCCTCGAACGTCCCCTTCGCCATCGCGAACCCGCCCGCCACGCGCACATCGTCAATCACGTTGCGAATGTCCTCGGACGACTGCGCGTACGATTTCTCGAGCGTCGCGCGGATGGCCGCCGTGCCGGCCGACGACGGCTGGTTCGGGTCCATCCGGATGGCGTCGGGCGCGTAGAACTCGGAGGCCAGCGACGCCGCATCGCCCGCGTTCGCGAACTTGTCGTAGGAGGGCCCGGTGTCCTTGATGGCCTGGACGTCGGCCGGGTCGTTCACCTTGGGGGCGCAGGCCGCGGCAAACGCCACGGTGAGCGCGAGAAGTGCGAGGAGCGCGACGGGGGTCTTTTTCATGGGATACGCCTTTTCTGGATGCGAGGCACGCCTCGCCCCGAGCGCACGCGCGCCTGCGCGTGCACGGTTGACGGATTGGGTGGAAGCCCGTTCCAGCATATCCCGCCCCGCTCCCGGCGGTGGGGGAATTTCTCCGGCGGACGGCACGCCACCGTCACGATGGGATGACACCGCCATCCTGAACAGGCGACGGTGCGACGGCCGGGGCTGGCGTTGTCGAGCGAATTCAGGCCAGAATCATGGTGGTGCTGGATGGCACTATGCTTGCAGTCTCCAAGGTGTCGGTCCCTGAGGAGTCAGCCATGATCAATAACCACTTGCGGTTCTGGCGGTTCGGCGCCGCTGCCATCGTCTGTATCTTTGCGCTCGCCTCTGTTGTCCCGGCCGATGCCCAGGCACGGAAGAGGCCCGGTTCCTCCGCCAGCTCGGGCGCGAAGGCGGTCCCTCGCGCCGCGCAGGGCGGCGGGCAGGCCGGCGGCGGGCAATCGTCGGCCGCGCGGCCCGCGCAGGGATCGCGCCAGCGCCAGCAGCCGGCCACGAGCCCGGCCGCCAGGCCGCGCCCGGCGCAGGCGCCCGCCACTGGACGCGCGGTCGCGCGCCCGGCCCAGGGCCCCGGCTCCGGCGGCGGTGGTTACTATCCCGCGCAGGGGCAGAGGGGCTACTACCCGGGATACGGGTATCGCGGCTATTACCCGGGTTACCGGGGCTACTACCGCGGCTACTATCCAGGCTTCTACTTCGGGCTCGGGGGCTTCTACGGACCGTACTACTACAGCCCGTGGTTCTACTCGTCCTATTACTGGGGCGCGCCCTACTACCCCTACGGCTACTACTTCGACTACGGCGTGGGCGGCGCCAACCTGAAGGTAGACGTCAAGCCGAAAACCGCCGAGGTGTACGTCGACGGTCACCTGGCCGGCATCGTCGACCAGTTCGACGGAATCTTCCAGAGCCTGTCGGTCGAGCCAGGCGGCCACGAGATCACGGTCTACCAGGAGGGCTTCCGCAGCATCCAGCAGCAGCTCTACCTGAGCGCGGGATCGACGTTCCGCATGAAGGGCGTCCTGGAGCCGCTCCCGCCCGGCGAGCCGAACGAGCCGCGCCCGGTTCCCGCAGCCGTGCCGTACGAGGCGCAGGTCCAAATGGACCCGCAGTACCGCGCGCCCGACCCGCAGTACCGCGCGCCCAATCCGCAGGGGCCGCCGCCCGTGCGCCAGGCGCCCGAGGCGTACCCGCCGCCCCCGCCGCCTCCAGCGGACGGCAAGTTCGGTCAGGTGGCCATTCGTGTCCAGCCGGCCGATGCCACGGTCACAATTGACGGCGAACCGTGGACAAGCCCGGCCGGCGCCGAGCGCCTGGTCGTGCACCTCGCGCCGGGCACGCACCGCGTCGAGATCAAGAAGGACGGCTACGACGCGTTCGTCACCGCCGTCGAGATCAGGCGCGGCGAAACCGCGGTCCTCAACGTGAGCCTCGCCAGGTTCTGAGATGAGGACCCCTCGCAGACGGTCCGCAGTCCAGGCCGCCGCGGTGGCGGCGGTCTGCCTCCTGCTCGCATCGCCGCGGGGAGCCGCGGCGGCCGACGATCCGCAACGGCCCACGCAGCCGCCCCCGAGCCAGGGCCACGTCGTGGTCGAACAGGTCTACAACGGTCCCGCGTTCGGCGTCGAGTTCAAGTACACCGAGATGAACCGCGACGACGCGTTCCTGCTGGGCGGCTACCTGGGAATCCTTTTCGACAACAAGCTGTTCGTCGGGGGCGCCGGATACTGGCAGGTCGACGACGGCTACGGCAACTACTACGGCTACGACGATTACTACTACGGCCACGACGACTACTACGGCTACAACGACTACTACGGTGCGAACGGGTACGGGGGCCTGCTGGTTGAGTGGTACGCCCTGCGCTCGTCCGCGGTTTCTTTGAGCGCCAGGGGCCTTGTTGGCGGCGGCATCGCCACCGTCGGCAGGAGAGACGACGTCTATATCGCCGAGGCGGCCGGCGGCCGAGGCATGGTCTACCCGCCCCCGCCCGCCTACTACGTGTTCGACCAGTCGTATTTCGTGTTCGAACCGCAGGTGAATCTCACGGTGCGCTTCGCCCCGGGCATGGCGCTTGTCGGCGGCGTCGGCTACCGCGTCATCGGGTGGGCGAACGGCTGGGAGGACCAGATTCAGGGCCTCACCGGCACCTTCGCGATCCGGTTCGGCGGCGGCAGATAGGAGCGGCGGCGGGCGCCCGCCCGCCGCCGCCTCGCGCCTCCGCTTCTGACGCACCGTCCAGGTGCGTTATCATGCCGCTGGCGTGACATTACAGACCAGGGGCACGGCGTGACCGTACCTCGGCCCGGCAGCGACCCCGGCGCCCTCGCGCCGGGCACCCGCGTCGGCCGCTACTCCATCCTCGAGAAACTCGGCGAGGGCGGCGAAGCCATCGTCTATCGCGCGCGCGACCTCACACTCGAGCGCGACGTGGCCCTCAAGACGCCCCGCGGCGCGTCCGTGTCGCCGCTCCTGAGCGCGCACCTCCTCAAGGAAGCCCGCACGGCCTCGCGGCTCTCGCATCCGTCGATCGTGCCGATCCACGAGGTGTTCGAGGACCAGGGCAGGCCGTGGTTCGCGATGGGCCTGGTCGAAGGCGCCACGCTGCGCGAGGTGCTGGCCCAGCGCGGCGAGCTGCCGGCCGAAGACGTGGCGCGCTACGGCGAGATGCTGGCCGACGCGCTCCACGCCGCGCACGCGAAGCAGGTGCTGCACCGCGACGTGACGCCCTCGAACATCGTCATCAGCCCCGACGGGCGTCTCTTCCTCACCGACTTCGGCCTGGCCGTCGTGCCGGCGGCGCCGGAGGCCGCCACCATGCCGATGGCCGCCAAGCAGGCCGCGGGCACGCTGGGCTACATGTCGCCCGAGGCGATGATGGGCCGCCCCTCGGGGCCACAGGCCGACGTCTTCTCCGCGGGAGTCGTGCTCTACGAGATGGCCACCGGCCGGCGCCCGTTCGGCGGACAAACGCTCGGCGAGGTGCTCGACGCCACGCTCAACAGCCCGTTGCCGGCGATGCCCGGCACGGCCGGCATCCCCGCCGACCTCGAACACGTGATCCGCAAGGCCCTCGCCAGGCGCCTCGACGAGCGGTACTCGTCGGCCGACGACATGCTCATCGACCTGCGCGCGCTGCGCCGCCGGCTCGAGTCGGGCGGCTCGCACCCGGTGCTCGATCTGCCCCGGCGCCGGTGGACGCGAAAAGCGGCGGCGGTGGCGGCCGGCGCCGCCGTCTCGGCCGTCGTGGCGGCGGCCGCGCTCGCCGCGTGGACGTGGCGCCTGTCGCAGCCGGCTTCCCTGCCGCAGGCCGTGCCCTCACAGGTGACCACCGGGTCGGGCTGGGAAGCCGGTGCGAAGATCTCTCCCGTCGGCTCGGACATCGCCTTCGTGGCCGAAGGCGACGACGGCAACATCGACATCTGGCTCGTCGACACCCGGGGCGGCAGCCCGATCCGCCTCACCGACGACCCCGCGCCCGACCGCGGCCCCGCGTGGTTCCCCGACGGAAGCGCGATCGCGTTCGTGTCGGAACGCGGCGGCACGCCGGGCGTGTGGAAGGTGCCGAGACTGGGCGGTCAGACGCCGACACCGATTGTCGCGGGGGCCGAGAGCCCGGCCATTTCGCCCGACGGCACGCGCATCGCGTTCACCAGGCCCGACGCGGCCGGCAGCCGGCGCATCGTCGTGGCGCCGCTCTCCGACACGGCCCGCGCGGACGTCCTCACCACCGACGCCGACGGACTCTGGAACCACGAGTCGCCCGCCTGGTCGCCCGACGGCCGGACCATCTGCTATGCCGCGCACGCCGATCTCTGGATCGTGCCGGCAGCCGGCGGCCCGCCCACGCGGTTGACGACGGATGGCGAGGCCGACTTCGAGCCGGCGTGGTCTTCAGACGGCAAGTGGGTGTACTTCACGTCGATGCGAGGTCAGACGACGGCCATCTGGCGGGTGCCGGCCGGAGGAGGCGCGCCCGAGCGGGTCACCATGGGCAGCGGGCCCGAACGCCAGCCTAGCCTCTCACAGGACGGGCTGCGGCTGACGTACTCGACCTTCAACCTCAACAGCAACCTCGTGGTCCGCGCGGAGCAGACGGGAAAGGAACATGAGTTCGGCGGGGAGCGCCGCGAGCTCTACCCGGCGTTCGCGCCCGACGGGTCGGCGGTCGCGTACGTGTCGGATCAACTGAGGTCGCCGCCCGACCTCTGGATTCAACCGCTCGCGCCGGACGGGTCGCCGGACGGGCCGGCAAGGCGGCTCACGGATCATCCTGGAACGACGGCGTATCCGAGCTATTCCCCGGACGCCCGCTGGATCGCGTACCACCGGGCGCTGAACGACCAGCGCGACGTCTGGATCGTGCCGGCCGCCGGGGGCGAGCCGACCCGATTCACCGACGACCCGGCGGTCGACATTCATCCCGCGTGGTCACCCGACGGGAAGCACATCGCCTTCGTGTCCGAGCGCGGGGGCGGCGGCCGCATCTGGATCGCGCCGGTGGCGGAGGGAAAGGCCGCGGGCCCGGCCCGGCGGCTTACGGCCGGCGGGCTGTCGGAGGATCAGCCGTCGTGGTCGCCCGATTCGTCAATGGTCGCCTACGTGGCAACTGATGCTGCCGGCACCGGCGACGTGTGGGTGACCGACGCGCGGGCGGCAGGTCCGGGGCGGCAGGTGACGCGCGGCGCCGACGCGGACGTCGTGGGATGGACCGGGACGCCAGGGCGGCTCCTGGTCAGCGGCAGGTGGGGATCGAGCCGGCTGCGGCTGATGCACGTCGACGCGGTCACCGGCGCGGCGTCGCCCGTGGACCTGTCCAACCCGTTCGGCGCCGAGGCCGACTCGGGCGATTTCGCGATATCGAGAGACGGCCGCCTGCTGGCCATCGTACGACAGACCGCAAAGGGCGACATCTGGGTGCTCGAAGCGGCACGCGGACGGTACTGAAACACAGCGATAGAGGGGTCTTGAACAGGGAGCGTGTCATGGCGAAGAAGACTGCGAAGAAGACTGCGAAGAAGCCGCCGACGGGTCCGACCGGCGGGAGAGCGAAGGTGGCATGCCTGGCCCCGACGGGCAAGAAGGCGTCGAAGAAGCGGTAGAGACGGCGCGCGCCGCACCATTGGAGCCCTGGGCGCTCGAAACGCTCTTCCTCGTCGTGACCAGCGCGTGCAACCTCCGTTGCGCGTACTGCTACAACAGCCGCGCCTCCCCGGCGCGGATGAGCTGGCCGACGGTGCAGGCGGCGGTGGCGCGCCTCTGGGCCTCGCCGGCGCGCGACGTCCGCCTGCTCATCACCGGCGGTGAGCCGCTGGTGGAGTTCGCGTCCGTGCGGCGCGTGGTGGAGTACGTACGCGCGACGACGCCGCGCGGGCGGAGGGTGGGGCTCCACCTGCTGACCAATGGCACGCGCCTCGGCGAAGACGCGATTGCCTTCCTCGCCAGGCACCGGGTGTCGGTGCAGATCAGCGTCGACGGCGCCGAGCCGGCCCAGCGGCTCCGGGGCGACCGGACGTTCCGCCAGATCGATGCCCTCGTCTCGAACCTGCGGCGGCGCCACCGCACATGGTTCCGCAACCGCGTGAACGCCGCCGTCACCCTGGTGCCAGGCACGATTCCTCACCTGGCCGGGTCGGTCGATTACCTGCTCGATCGGGGCTTCACCGACATCACCCTCTCGCCGGCGACGGGCGGCGTTCCGGGCTGGCACGACGGCCTGCTGCCGCTGCTCGACGCGCAGTTCCGCCTCGTGTACCGCTCGTCGCTCAGGCACTACCGGCGAACGGGCCTCGTGCCGCTGTCGCTGTTCCGGAAGGGGAAGCCCTCGCCTCACCCGCCATGGAGCGCGCGGTGCGGCGTCGAGAGCGGCCGATCGGCGGTGGTGGACGTCGACGGGCAGGTCTACGGATGCCCTCCCCTGGTGGGGTCGGCTCTGGACCGGCCGGCGGGGCTGCTGCGCGCAGCGTCCGGCGCGATGCGGATTGGAGACGTCACCGATCCGCACCTCGGCGGCCGCCTGCCGGCCTACCGCGACGCCCTCGCCGCCAC
>JAWOGY010000285.1:0-9757 GCA_046496425.1 Vicinamibacterales bacterium | reverse complement strand
GCCCAACGTCGGCAACAACGCGTCCGGACGTTCAATTTCGATGACCTTGGCAATCGTTTGCCAGGTCAGGGGTTCGATATAGGTGCGATCGGCCATCTCGGGATCGGTCATGATCGTCGCCGGATTCGAGTTCACGAGCACGATCTGGTAGCCCAACGCCCGCAACGCCTTGCAGGCTTGTGTGCCCGAGTAGTCGAACTCGCACGCCTGCCCGATCACGATCGGCCCGGCGCCGACGACCAGCACCCGTCTGACGTCCGTCCGGCGCGGCATCTAACGGCGCTCCATCGCGTCGGTGAAGAGGCCGAACAGGTAGTCCGCGTCGTGCGGGCCCGGAGACGCCTCGGGATGGTACTGGACGCTGAACACGGGCTGGTGACGGTGGCGGAATCCCTCCAGGGTGTGGTCGTAGAGGTTGACGTGCGTCACCATCACGTCGGAGGGAAGCGTGGCGGGGTCGACGGCGAACCCGTGGTTCTGCGACGTGATCTCCACGCGCCCGGTCTCGAGCTGCTTCACCGGGTGGTTCGCGCCGCGGTGCCCGAACTTCAACTTGAAGGTCCGGGCCCCGAGGGCCAGCCCCAGCACCTGGTGGCCCAGGCAGATGCCGAACAGCGGTGTGCCGTCGGCGACCACCGCGCGGACGTTCTCGATGACGGCCGGAAGGGCCGCCGGATCGCCCGGGCCATTGCTCAGGAAGACGCCCTCCGGATGGTCCGCGAGCAGGACCTCGGCCGGCGTCGACGCGGGATAGACACGGACATCGCAGCCGTAAGCGGACAGCCGGCGGAGGATGTTCCACTTCATGCCGAAATCCCACGCCGCCACGCGGTAGCGGCGCAACGGCACGCGACCCGGCTCGAGCTCGTAGCCGCCGCCGCCCGCCTCGGCGCCCGACGGCGGCCAATCGAACGGCGCGGCGCAGGTGACGCCTGACACCAGGTCCGCGCCAGCCATCTGGGGCGCGCGCCTCGCCTCCTCCACCAGGGCGGCCGGATCGCGGTCGCCCGTTCCGATCACGCCGCGCATCACGCCCGCCGATCGGAGGCGCCTGGTCAACGCCCTGGTGTCGATGCCGGCGATGCCCACGACGCCCGACGCCGCCAGGTAGTCGCAAAGCGTGCCGGCGGCGCGCCAGTTGCTCGCCACGAGAGACTCGCTCCGCATGACGAAACCGGCGACCTGCGGCGCCCGCGATTCCACGTCCGCCGCCGTCACGCCATAGTTGCCGATTTCCGGGCAGGTCATCGTGACGATCTGCCCGGCGTAAGAGGGGTCCGTCAGGATCTCCTGGTAGCCGGTCAGCCCCGTATTGAACACGACTTCGCCGGTTGCGGTTCCCACCGCGCCGACGGCCGTGCCCTGGAACCAGGCGCCATCTTCCAGAGCGAGAACGGCCTTCACCTCGCGGGTTCCCTCTCGAGTGCCGCCGTGATTTGCCGGTGGTCGCCGGCGGCGACGGTGATGCGCTGCGACCAGAGCCGGTACCCGGGCATCCGCAATTCGAGGCTGTGCGTGCCCGGCCGCAGTTGTCTGACCGTCAGCGGTGCCGGCCCGAGATCCCGCCCGTCGATCCGGATGCGCGCGCCGGGCGGCTTGCTCTCGATGTGGACCGTGAGCACCGACCTGGGTGCGGCCGGGGCCGGGGTCGCCGCTGCTGCCAGGCGAAGCGTGAACGCCAGTCGGGCCGACGCTTCCTCGGCAGTCAGGACGACGGTTTGCTCCTGCCCGGCATATCCGGGGCGGGTGACCCGGACGGTGTGGGAACCCAGCGGCACGTTGTCGAGGTTCCGCGGCGTCATGCCGCTGCGCTCGCCGTCCAGATAGACGTTCGCCTGCGGCGAGGCGGTAATCTGGAGGCTTCCGCGGACAGCCGCGGCCCGAGGCGCTGCCGGCGGCGGCGCGGCCGCTGGGGCAGGCGGCACCTCGGCGGGCACCGCGGCGGGCACCTCGGCGGGCACCGCGGCGGGCACCGCGGCTGCCTCCGGAGCCGGCCGCAACGGGGCAGCGGTCTGCGCCGCAGGCACACTCGCCGGAGTCGCGTTTCTCGAGCCGAGCCAGTATCCCCCGGCCAGGCCGAGGATCAACCCCGCGACGAGCCCCGCCACCACCGCTATGATCGGCGGCCGGCTCGACTCGGAACGTGCCATCAGTTCGAAGTCGGGTATCGGCCTCGCGCCGGGTGTTTGCCTCTCGGGTTCGAAGGCTCTCGGGATCTCCGGCGCGGAATCGCCGAATCCGTCCGCTGATGGCGGCAGCGCATCGATGCGCCCGTAGCGGGACGGCGTGCGGCGCCGCTCGGCGCTTCGGCCCCGCACGAACGGACGCGGCGGCGCCTCCCCCGCCGGGGCTTCCATCGGCTCAGGCGGCGACGCGTCTGCCCCGTCGGACGGCGCCGCGGGCGTCTCGAGTGCGGCAAAGTCGAGGGCGAAGTCGCCGTCCTCGCTCTCCTCGCCCGCCTTCTCCGCCGCATCCGAACCCGGAGCCTGCGACGCCGTGTTGTCCTCGACGCGGTACGCCAGGTCAACCTCTGCAGCAAGGTCCGCGTGTGCGTCCGCCCCGACAATCTCCGGCCGACGGGAATCCGCGGCGAACCCTGGCCCGAAAATGTCGATGCCGAGCGCTGCGGGTGTCGGGCCGGCGCCCTGCTCCGGCGCCAGGCGGTCGAGGGCGTCCGCCAATTCGGCATCCACGGTTTCGCCGGCCGGATCCACGCGGGGAAGCACGTCGTCCGCCAGGCGCAGATCGGGGGTCGGGCCGGCCAGTGCGCCCACCTCGAACGGCCCGAACGGCGCCCGAAGTGCGCCATTGTCGGCCAGACCGGGCGAGGGCTCGGCGGGGGGCTCGGGCAGGAGGACGCCGGGCGCGGCTTCGCCGGCGTCGGCGGGATCGGTGACCGGCACGTACCGGATGCCGTCCGCCGCCTGCACCGCCGGTCCGGGTTCGTCGGCGGCCGGCGTCGGCCGTTCTCTGGCCGCGCTCTCCGGCGACCGCAGTGGCTCGTCCAGACCGGGCAGTTTCGGCGCCCTCGTACGGGGTTTCCTCGGGCGCCGCTCGACTGCCCGTTCGCCGGTCCCGCCCGCCGCCGCGCCCTCTGAGAGAGCCGCCGCGAACGCCGCCGCGAAGTCCCCCGCGCGTGCCGGCCGCCGCCCGGGATCTGCGTCGAGGGCGGACTCGAGCGCCTCCCGCAGGGCCGCCGCATTGTGGACACGAATGTCGTTGAGCGCCGGCAGGGGCTGGTCGGTGCCGGGCAGCGCACGCCTGCCCGTGAGCACCTCGTAAGCGATGGCGGCCAGGGAGTAGATATCGGCGGCGGAGCCCCACGCGTCACCGCTCTCCCGCTCGGGCGCCACGTACGGCCGCCGAATCGGCCCGTGCAGTCCCACCTGCCCGAGCGCCTGGGCGACGCCGAGGCCGGTCACGTGGGTCTCCCCGGGCGTCACGATGATGTCGCGCGGATGCAGGGATCCGTGAAACACGCCGAGGTGCGCCGCGGCGTCGAGGGCCTCTGCCACGTGCCCGATGAGCCGGATCGCGTCGCCCGCCGGGGCCGGGCCGTACTGCCGGATCGCGGCGTCGAGCGACTCGCCCGACACATAAGGCGCGGCGGCATAGGGAACGAAATCTTCGACGCCCGCGGCCAGGGGCCCGGCCACGCACGGACTGTCGAACTCCAGGCCGGCGAGCCGCGCGAATTCGGCGGAGAGCACCGACGCCTGCTCGGGCGTCAGGTCGAGGGTGAACGCCTTAACGGCGACGAGGCGCTCATGGTCGGGGTCGTGCGTCCGGAAGACGGGCCCCAGCACGCCCGCCCCAATCTGGTGCAGGAGTTTGAACCGACCGAACGCCGGAGGCGGTGTGTACGAGGTGCCTGACGTCAATTCCTCACGTGAGTCCGGCGCCGATGCTAGCATGGAACTCCCGTCGCATCAATTCCGAAGACGGGCGGCCGCGCGTGCGCCCCGCGTCTCTTGACACCGCCAGCAAGCATCAATCACAGTACGCTTTCGGTGAATCCACAGCCTCCGCTCCAGGGAACGGGCACGACCCGGATCGGCGTCGACATCCGGCGCTACCCGGGGATCCGCCGCCTTGCAGGCGATTACGCGCACGCATTCGGACCGCTCGCGCCGTTTTACGCCGGCAACCCGTCCCGCGCCGAGGACTGGCAGGCGGCGATCGAACGGGCGCAGGCCCATCCGCGCCCGCGCCAGGACGTCGCCGATCTCATTTCGACCCAGCAGAAGCGGCGCGGGGCGCCCCCGGAAGCCCGGGCCGCCCTCGATCAGCTGCGCCAGGACGGCACGGTTGCGGTGGTGACCGGACAGCAGGCGGGCGCGTTCGGCGGCCCCCTCTACACACTGCTGAAGGCCATCACGGCGCTCCGGCTCGCGGCGCGCGTGCGACAGGAGCACCAGGTGCCGGCCGTCGCGGTGTTCTGGATCGACTCCGAGGACCACGACTGGGACGAGGTGGCGTCGTGCTCGGTCCTCGACGGTGACGTCCAGCCGCGCACGGTCCGTCTGCCGGCTCCGCCGGGTGCGGGAAACCTGCCCGTCGGCCAGCTGGTGCTCGACGGCGGCGTGTCCGCGGTGCTGGACGAACTGGCGGAGGCGCTGCCGCCCACCGAGTTCACCGCCTCGCTGATGACCCGGCTCCGCTCGTCGTACAAACCCGGCCTGAGCGCGAGCGAGGCGTTCGGGAGGCTGCTCGAATTCACTCTCGGCGAGTTCGGTCTCGTCGCCTACGACGCGGCGGACCCGGCCGCGAAGCCGCATGTGCGCGAGGTGTTCGCCCGCGAGGTCCAGTTCCCCGGCCGCACGGCGGAGCTCGCCCTGGAGGCGGGCTCCCGGCTGGTGCACCTCGGCTATCACACCCAGGTCGTCGCGCACGCCGACGGGCTCTCGCTGTTTTCGCTCGACAGCGGCAGACATCCGATCCGGTTCGCCGACGGGATGTTCCGCGCCGGCGACCGGGCGTGGACCCAGACGGCGCTCCTCGCTGAGGTCTCCGCGAACCCCGCCGGCTTCAGCCCGAACGTCCTGCTCCGCCCAATCGTGCAGGATACGCTCTTTCCCACCGTCGCCTACGTGGCCGGGCCGAACGAGCTGGCGTATCTCGGTCAGCTCAAGCCCGTGTACGAGCATTTCGGCGTGCCGATGCCGCTGATGGTGCCCCGCGTTTCCGCGACGCTCCTCGACTCGGCCGGCGTCCGGTTCCTGGACAAGCACGAGGTCGGCCTCGAGATGCTGCACGCGCAGGACGAGAGCGTGCTGAATCATCTGCTCGAAACGGCACTGCCCGTCGACGTGGATCAGGCCTACCAGGCGGCGGCCGCCGCGCTGGACGGCCCGATGCAGGCCCTGGTCAGGGCCGTACCGGCGATTGACGCGACGCTCGAGGGCGCCGCGCGATCGGCCGCCGGGCGGATCAATCACGAACTGAAGGGGCTGCACACGAAGATCATCCACGCGGCGAAGCGCCGCGACGAGACGCTGCGCCGTCAATTCACGCGCACCCGGGCCCAGGCGTTTCCCGGCGGGCAGGCGCAGGAACGCGCCATCGGCTTCGTGTCGTTCCTCAACCGGTACGGGCCCGGGCTCGTCGACCAGCTGGTCGGCGGCCTGCCGATAGACCCGGGCGCCCACTGGGTCGTCACGGTGTAGCCCGGCCAGGACGCCCGTGTCAGCCGCTCCGCCCACGCCTCGCCCGCCGCGGACGCCGCGCCTCACACGCCGGCGCCTCCGGCTCGCGCTGCTCTTCCTGGCCGCGCTGCCGCTGCTCGCCGCCATCGCGGTGACCTCCTACTACTACGTGACCTTCGCGCGCATCGTCGACGCACGCCTGCAGGGCGAGCGCGTCCGCGCGCTGCCGCGGGTGCTCGCCCGTCCGTTCGAGATCCGCCGCGGCCAGTGGCTCTCCGCGCAGCAGCTGGCCGATCGCCTCGACGACCTCGGTTACGCCGAGCGCGAGACGCCGGAGAAGCCCGGCGAGTTCTCCCGCGACACCGACGCGGTCACGCTCATCGCCCGTGGCGGCGAGTTCGCCGGGCGGCGGTTGCGCGTCCACATCGCGCCGCAGGCGCGGGGCCTGCCGGCGCCGATCGGCCCGGACGGGAAGGCCGTCCCCACACCGGCTGTCGCGCGGATGGAGGTCGAAGGCGGCGTCGCCCTGGATCGTGTCGAACTGGATCGGCAGCTGCTGACAACGCTCATCACGACGAGCCGCGAGAAGCGCCGCCGCGTGTCGCTCTCGCTCATCCCGAAGCAGATGGTCCAGGCGGTGCTCGCCATCGAGGACCGCCGCTTCTACGATCACCCCGGCATCGACCCCATCCGCATCGCCGGCGCGATTGTCACGAATATCAAGGGCGACAGGCCCTATCTCGTGGGCGGCAGCACGCTCACGCAACAGCTCGTCAAGAACTTCTTCCTGACGCCGGAGAAGTCGTACAGGCGCAAGCTCCAGGAGCAGTTCCTGTCGGTGGTTCTCGAGACGCGCGCCACGAAGGACGACATCCTCGAGCTGTACCTCAACGACGTGTATCTCGGACAGCGCGGCTCGTACGCCATCCACGGCGTGGCCGAAGCCTCGCGCGTGTTCTTCGGCAAGGACGTCACGAACGTCTCGCTGGCCGAGGCGGCGACCATCGCTGGCGTCATCCAGGCGCCGGGCCGTCACTCGCCCTTCTCGTCATCGACCCGCTCCCGCGACCGCCGCAACGTCGTGCTTCAGGCCATGGCCGACGCCGGCTTCGTCAGCCAGGCGGCTGCCGAGCGGGCGGGGCGGGAACCGATGCATACGGTCACCAGGGCCATGGAGACCGAGGCGGCCTACTTCGTGGACCTCGTCGGCCAGCAGCTGGCCGACCAGCATCCGGACCTGCTCGGCGGGACCCGTCCGGTCGACATCTCGACCACCCTGGACACCGGCCTGCAGCGTCTTGCGCAGGAGGCCGTCCTGAACGGGGCCGCCGCGATCGATGCCCAGCTCGCGCGCAAGAAGGTGGAAGGCCGGGCCCAGATCGCGCTCATCGCCATCGATCCGCGGACCGGCGACATCCTCGCCTACATCGGGGGGCGCTCCTACGGCCAGTCCCAGTTCAACCGGCCGCTGAACGCCAGGCGCCAGCCCGGCTCGGTGTTCAAGCCGTTCGTCTACCTCGCCGCCTTCGAGGCTGCCGCCGCCGACGGCCTGACCGACGTCACGCCCGCCACCCTCGTCGACGATGCGCAGTCGACATTCGACTTCGAGAACGAGGGCTGGACGCCGCGAAACTACGAGGACGAATACGACGGCATCATCACGCTGCGCCGCGCGCTGGCGCAGTCGCGCAACGTCGCCACGGTGCGCGTGGCGGAGCTGGCCGGCTTCGGCAGGGTCGCCGACCTGTGGAGGCGATTCGGGTCGAGCATGGTGCCGAAGCCGTACCCGTCCATCGCGCTCGGCGTCTTCGAGGCGACGCCGATGGAAGTCGCCGAAGCCTACACGATCTTCCCCAACGGCGGCGAACGGCGCCCGCTGCGCGCCGTCGCGAGGCTCGAGAGCGGCGGCGCCGAACTGCCGCTGCAGGCAAAGACCCCCGCGAGAATTGCCCGCGCGGACACGACCTACCTTGTCACCAGCATGCTGCGAAGCGTGGTCAACGAGGGCACGGCAGCCGCGGCCCGCGGCATGGGCTTCAGCCACGACGCGGCGGGCAAGACCGGCACGACCAACGATCTTCGCGACGCCTGGTTCGTCGGCTTCACACCCGAGCTGCTCACGGCCGTGTGGGTCGGCTTCGACGACAACCAGCCGGTCACGCTCAGCGGCTCCCAGGCCGCCCTCCCCATCTGGACCCGGTTCATGATGGCCGCCCTCTCCGGCCGGCCGAACGTGGGCTTCGCGCCGCCTCCCGGTATCGTGTTCGTCACCATCGATCGCGACACCGGCAAACTCGCCCAGCCCGGCTGCCCGCGAGTCCTCAGAGAGGCCTTCGTCGCTGGAACCGAGCCCGCCGACGCGTGCGAGCTGCACAGGTTCTAGGGGCTGGTCAGAAGTCAGAAGGGCCCACTGACGAAAGTCAGAAGCAAGAAGCCAGAAGCGCTCCCTGACGACTGTCAGAATCCAGAAGAAGACAAGCTGCACCGGCAGTCCTTCTGCTTGCTTCCTGCTGCTTGCTTCTTGCTGCTTGCTTCTTACTTCTGTCTTCTGTCTTCTGGATTCTGTCTATAATCCCCTTGTGCACGAAACTGTCTTCGCCGCTGTGCTCCAGGCCCTCGAGCGGGGCGAGGAGGCGGCACTGGTGACCATCGTTTCCACGCAGGGGTCGACGCCTCAGCGCGTCGGCGCCCGCATGCTGGTGTACGCCGACGGCCGCATCATCGGCACGATTGGCGGCGGGTGCTACGAGAACGACGCGGCCGGCAAGGCCCGTGAGAGCATCAGGACCAGGCGCGCCGGCGTCGCGCACTACGACCTGACCGATGCGCTCGCCGGAGAGAACGGGCTGATCTGTGGGGGCCGGATGGACGTGTTCATCGAACCGCTGGACCCGTCGCCTCGCCTGCTCGTGGTGGGTGCAGGCCACGTGAGCCAGCATGTGGCGAGAATGGCTGCCGATGTGGGCTTCCGCGTCCATGTGCTCGACGATCGGGAGAAGTTCGCCAGCCGGGATCGATTCCCGTCCGCCGCCGAAATCACGGTGGCCGAGATCGCCGGGTTCCTCGCCGGCGCCGACCTGCCCCCGGCCGCTTTTGTCCTGGTCGTGACGCGCGGGCACACGCACGACCTCTCGGCCATGCGTGCGCTGGCCGGCCGGCCGCTCCGCTACGTCGGCATGATCGGCAGCCAGGCCAAGGTGGCGCGCATCTTCGACGCGCTGGCCGGTGAGGGAGCCACCCCCGAGTGGATTGGCGAGGTTCGAGCGCCCGTCGGCCTGCAGATCGGCGCCGTCACGCCGGAAGAAATCGCCGTCAGCATCGTGGCGGAACTCATCGCCGTCCGGCGCGCCGCCACCGCCGCGCCGGGGTCGGCTCCGGCAGCCATGCGGGATAACCGGTAGCGCGGAGCCATGGCGTCCCTCCTCGTCCGCGGCGGCACCATTCTCACGATGAACGACGAATTGGATATCGTCGAGGGCGACGTCTCGGTCAGGGACGGCCGGATCGAAGAGGTCGGCCGCGTCGGCGCGTCGCACCACGACGCGGTGCTCGACGCCGCGGGCGCCCTGGTCCTGCCAGGGTTCATCCAGACCCATATCCACCTGTGCCAGACGCTGTTCCGGGGACTGGCCGACGACCTCGCGCTCATCGACTGGCTTCGCACCCGGATCTGGCCGATGGAGGCCGCGCACACCCCGGCCTCCCTCCGGGCGTCGGCCCGCCTGGCCGCCTGCGAGCTGCTGTCGGGCGGCACGACCGCCGCAACCTGGGAGGAGGCACGCCGCGTCTACGGCCCGGGCGGTGCGGTCTACGAGGTCATGGCGGAGCTCTACGCGGCGCAGGAAATCACCATGCTCGCCGCCTACCCGGTCTATTTCGGCGGTATCTCGCTGAACGTTCCGGCGGTGAACCCCGGCAGCACCGAGCCCAACGGGATCAAGGTGCGCGTGCCGGCGATCAAGTCCTTTCAGCTGACCGGCGAGGCGCTCGGCTACATTCCCTCGCCGATCCCCTTCTCCGAGGCCTTCACCGCGGTGCAGACCGGTGTGGTCGACGGTGTGATCGGCTCGGGTGCCGAGGGCTACTACGCCTCGTTCCGCGACGTGACCAAG
>JAWOGY010000018.1:0-2695 GCA_046496425.1 Vicinamibacterales bacterium | reverse complement strand
CTGCCACGGGAAGCTGTAGCCCCAGCACCAGTGAGGCGTCTCCGGGGAGCGAAGCTCCAGGAGCCTGGCCGCAACCTGGCCGGCGGCGGCGCGGGCGGCCGCGTCGCCCGCCCGCGCGAGCCTGACGTAGGACATCAGAAAGAGCGCCAGGGCCTTGGGGTTCTGATGAGGGCCGATGCGGAGCAGCGGCCTGAAGTTCACGGGGCTCCGCTTCAGGAACTGGGTCAGCGCCAGGCGCGCGACCCTGCTCTTTGCGAGCGGCGTGCGCGCGAAGAGTTCGCTGTTCAGCGCGTCGTAGGGATCGAACCCGGCCCAGTCGCGTTCTCTGCAGTACGCCTCCAGCCTGGCGATCACGTCTTCCAGGCCGGGCACGTGGCTCACGTCAGCGCCACGGCCGCCGCCGCGCTTTGCACCGCCGGTGCGGCCGCAAACTGATGTCGAATGGCCTGCACCACTCGGCCCGCTGTCCTGCCGTCCCAGTACTCGATGGCGGGCGCGGAGCGGTCTTTGTCGCGCAGTATGCCTGCCACGCGAGCCGGCAGGTCTTCCGGCGCGCAGAGCCTGTTGGTGCCGTGCGTCACGGTGATCGGCCGCTCGGTGTTCTCCCTCAGCGTCAGGCAGGGGATGCCGAGATAGGTGGTCTCCTCCTGGATCCCGCCGGAGTCGGTGATGACGAGGCGGGCGTTGAAGACGAGGTTCATGAACGCGGTGTATCCGAGCGGCTCGGGCATGAAGATCCGCCCGGCGTGCTGGCCCTCGATCAACAATCCCTCCGAGGCGATGCGCTGGCGCGTGCGCGGGTGAACGGGAAAGACCAGCGGAATGGACTCAGACACGCGCTCGAGGAGCCTGCACAGCCGCCCGAGGACGGCCGGGTCGTCGACGTTCGACGGCCGGTGGATGGTCACCACGGCGTAGCTGCGCCTGGTCTGGCCGAACGCGCTGAACGCATCCTGGCTCTCGATGCGGGCGCGGCACATCTCCAGCGAATCGATCATGATGTTGCCGACCAGCTGGATGCGCTCCACCGGAATGCCTTCGGCGAGCAGGTTGTCGACGCCGTCCTGCGACGGCGCCCACAGCGCGTCGGCCAGCACGTCGGTGACCAGACGGTTGATTTCCTCGGGCATCCGGCGGTCCCGCGACCGGAGGCCGGCCTCGAGGTGCGCGACCTTGATGTGCAACTTGGATGCGGCGAGCGTGGCGGCCATCGTCGAATTGACGTCGCCCACGACGACCACCAGATCCGGCCGCTGCTCCTGGAGGATCTTCTCGTAGGCCACCATGACTCTGGCGGTCTGCTCGGCGTGCGTGCCGCTGCCGACCCCGAGGGAGACGTGCGGGCTGGGGAGGCCGAATTCGGCGAAGAACGACCCCGACATGTTCGCGTCGTAGTGCTGGCCGGTGTGCACGATGACCGGCTCGGCCCAGGGTTCCGCCAGCAGCGCGTGATAGAGCGGCGCCACCTTCATGAAATTCGGCCGCGCGCCGCACACCAGGTGAATCACGACGCGACGGTTATCGACGTCCATCCGCCAGCTCCATCAGCTCGTGCGCCGCGTCCAGAATCTGGCGGAGCGCCGGCCGTTCGACCGCGCCGGCATCCACGCTCCGCGGCCGCTTCGCCACTCGAATCATCGATCGCACATCGTCTTTCGTCCCGATCAGGGTGAGCCGCCCCTGTTCGGCCAGGTAACGGTCGACGGCTCCGAGCTTGCCGCGGAAGATGCTGTAGACCGGTACGCCGAGGGCCGCGGCTTCGCGGTTCATGGTGCCGCCCCCGCTGACGACCAGATCGGAGTGCCACACCAGGTTGAGGCCGTCGAGGGCGGCTTCGGGGAGGATGATCCGCCGCTCCTCGCACCACCGCGGCCAGGTCCGCAGCACGAATTCCCGCTGGGCGCCGGCCGTCCTGGGCAGAATGACCATCCGCACGTCCTCGGCCGCCCCGAGCATCTCGACCACCTCGACATACAGCGCCTCGGCCTCGGGGTTGTGGTAGTGGGCCTCGGTGGCCGGCGGCCTGATGGTGACGAGGAGCTCCTCCGGGCCGACGCCGAGCTCCGCCAGAATGGACGGGTCGGGGCGGAACCCGGCCGCGTAGACATCCTCCTTGAGGCCCGCGTAAGGCCGCACGCCATAGCGGAAGCCCTTCGCCAGGGCCGACCCGTTGATGGACTCGGGCGCCACGCCGAGCGCCGGGCGAAGGAGCGGAATCCGCGTCGCGTGCTCGTAATCGAACATCAGCATGCTCGGGATGCGCAACAGCCCCGACACGATCACCAGTGGGCGCGACCCATGCGACATCGAAATGTCGGGCTTCTCGCGCAGCGCGAAAGGCAGGAGCTGGGTGGCGCGCCAGATCGTCCCTGCGACCTTCAGCCCCTTGTTCGCGCCGTAGTGCCGCCCCACCGTGGTGTAGCGGAGGCCGTGACGATCGGCCAGGCTGCACACCTGGAAGGCGTCGCGCGCGGTCACAACCGCCGTGTGTCCCGCGCGCTCCAGTTCGCGGATGATCGGGTGGAAGAACGGGACGTGGGGCGTATTGTCGAGGTCGATCCAAACGCGTTTCGGTGTCATCAGAGCGCCGCAAGGGATAGCCGCGATTGGTGGACTCCGCTGTGCGGCTGGTCTGCGGGTCCTGTCCGAGCCGTTTCCATCTGTGCTCGGGTGACCTTCGCCTGTCCTCCCTGCG
>JAWOGY010000163.1:0-26016 GCA_046496425.1 Vicinamibacterales bacterium | reverse complement strand
GCACCGTGCTCCTGTCGATGGAGGCCGTCCCGCACATGCGGCGCATGGGTGGCGGCCGCATCATCAACGTCACGTCGATCTCTGCCAAGCAGCCGATAGCCGGCCTCATGCTCTCGAATGCCCTGCGGCCGGCCGTCACGGGGTTCTCGAAGACGCTGGCCAACGAACTGGCCCGCGACAACATCCTCGTGAACTGCGTGGCTCCGGGCTACACGCGGACTGAACGCGTGGTCGAACTGGCCGAGGCGACGGCCGCCCGAGAGGGCGTCGCGCCGGAGGTGATCGAGAAGCGAACGGTTCAGAGCATCCCGCTCGGCCGGATGGCCGAGCCGTCGGAGTTCGCCGACCTGGTCGTGTTCCTGGCGTCGGACCGCGGGCGGTACATCACCGGGACGACGATTCCCGTCGATGGGGGATACCTGCGCGGCCTGCTCTGAGCGGCCGCTGGGCAGGCTCTGAAACCGCTAGTGCACCCGGGGGCCGCCGCTGCCCTTGCGCCCGCCCTCGTGCACGTCGAACCGCCTGCGCATGCGCGCCAGGCGCCAGCGCAGCCACTGCGACCGCACCATCGAGAGGATGCCGCCGCGCCGCCCCGCGAGGTAGAGGTAGCCTGCGACGAGGCCGCCGAGATGCGCGGCGTGGGCCACGCCGCCGCGCGCCTCGGAGACCGACGAGAGGAACGAGACGGCGCCGATGATGAGCACGAAGACCCGGGCCGGGATGGGGAACAGCATGTAGAGGTAGATCGGCCGGTGCGGGTACATCATCGCGTAGGCGACGAGCAGGCCGTAGATCGCCCCTGACGCGCCAACGGTCACCGACGCGTACATCTCCTCGGCGAACCCGAACGGCAGCAGCGACAGCACCAGCGTGGTCGCCGCCGCGCCGATGCCGCAGACGGCATAGAAGCGCGCGAAAAACCGCGTGCCCCAGCGGCGCTCGAGATCGACGCCGAACATCCAGAGCGCGAGCATGTTGAACAGCAGGTGGAACAGCCCGCCGTGCAGGAACATGTACGTGACGGGCTGCCAGAACCACCAGCGCTCGAACACGAGGGCCGGCACGAGGCCCAGCCGGATCGTGAGCGACGGCAGGACGAGCGCCAGGAGGTACCCGGCGATGTTGAGGATGACGAGCAGCCGGACCGCTGGCGTCAGGGGCCCGGGTCCGATGCTGTATGAGACGTAACCTGGCTGGGTCGGGCGCATGGTCTACGGTTCCTCGTGTGTCCGGGCGACGCCGTCCGTATGGTCGCCGTCCTCGCGCGGCGGGCCGGCCGGCAGCGGCACGGCGCACAGCGCGGCCAGCAGCGGCAGGCACGCGATGAGGGTGAGGGTCGGTTCGATGCCGAAACGGTCCGCCATCGAGCCGACCAGCGGGGCCGTGAGGCCGCCGGTTCCCCACGCGAAGCCCATCATCAACGATGATACCGTCGCGGCGCTCACCGGGGCGATCTGGTGGGCGAAGGTGACGTTCACCGGCAGCGTGGACTGCAGGAAGAAGCCGCCGGCGGTCAGCATGAGCACCAGGGGCCAGCCCTCCATCCGCGTCGCCGCGACGAGCAGCGGTACGGCGAGGAGCATCGAGCCGCCGATGACGCGCTTCGGACCGAACCGGTCCGCCATGGGCCCGCCGGCGAACCCGCCCACGCTGGCCGAGAACAGGTAGGCGGACACCGCCACGCCCGCCATGCCCACGGACCACCCCTGCCGCGTCAGCAGCACGGGCACGAACGTCGCCAGGCTCAGCGAGGTGACCGTCCGCAGGACCACGATCAGGTACAGGAGCGTCAGCGGCTTCGCGAACGGGCGGAGGAGGGCGAACCCGCCGCTCGCCCCGGAGCCGAATGGCCGGGCCTGCGGAGCGCGGAGGAGGACGGGCACGAGCAGCGCGAGGCCGGGGAGCGCCAGGATCGGCGTCCAGGACAACCCGAACACGTCGACGAACGGCGCGAAGATAACCGGCGCGAGCGAGTACCCCAGCGAGCCGCCCGTGATGTGAATCGACATGGCCAGCCCGCGCCGGCGCCCGCCGAGCCGGTGCACGAGCGCCGCCGCCGTCGGGTGGAACGCCGCGCCGCCGAGTCCGCCGGCGACCAGCACGACGCCGAGTGTCAGGGGCGACCAGGCGATCCCGATGAGGCTCAGGACGGCGACCGAGATGATCGGGCCGGCCACCACCAGCAGGCGCGGGCGCCACCGGTCCGCGAGGTGCCCGAATCCCAGCTGCGAGACGGATGCCGACAGCTGGAACAGCATGGCCAGCGTGCCGGCGGCCGCGAGCGACAGGCCGAGGCGGGGGATGAGCACCGGGAGCAGCGGCGCGTAGATGTTGCTGTAGGCGTCGGACACAAAGTGCGCGCCGGCAAGGCGGTACACCCCGGGGTCGATCTCCTGCCGCGCGGCCACCTAGGCTCGCCTCGTTCCCGGCCGCACGCGCGCCAGCACCATGGCCCGGGCCTCGTTGAACTCCTGCGCATGGAGCAGCCGTGCGGCCCGGTCGAGCACGACCAGGGCGACGGCGATGCTCGCGGCGACGCGCAAGCCCATGACGGGAATCGATCGCGAGGCCGTCCAGGCGGCGATGGCCGCGTCGGTGGCCCAGGCCGCGAGGCCCATGAGGAGCGAGGCGGCTGCGATCCGGGCGAACGAGTCGGCCACACGGCGTTCGTCGATCCCGCCCAGCCTGGAGCGGAGCAGCCAGAGCAGCATCGACGCGTTGAAGATCGCGCTGACCGAGGTGCCGAGTGCCAGGCCCGTGAATCCCATCACCCGCACGAGCGAGAGGTTGAGCACGACGTTCAGCAGCACCGTGGCGGCCGACACGATGACCGGCGTGCGGCTGTCGCGAAGCGCATAGAACGACGGCACCGCGATCTTGACGGCCGAATATCCCACCAGGCCCGGCGCATAGAACGCGAGCGCCGCCGCGGTGGCCGCCGTGTGGGCCGTCGTGAAGGCCCCGTGCTCGAAGATCAGCGCCACAATCGGCGAGGCCAGGACCATCAGCCCGATCGTCGCCGGCACGTTGAGCATCAGCATCATGCGCAGGCCGTTCGACACCGTCTCGCGCATGCCCGTGGCGTCGTTTCTCGCCGCCTGCCTGCTGAGCACCGGCACCACCGCCGTCGCGATCGAGACGCCGAAAATCCCGATGGGCATGTACATCAGCCGGAACGCGTAGCCGAGCGCCGACACCGCGCTGGTGCCCTCCCCCGTGGCGAGGATGCTGTTGACAAACAGGTTGATCTGCACGGCCGCCAGGCCGACCACCCCGGGCCCCATGAGCGCCAGCACCCGGCGAAGGCCCTCGTCGCCGAAGTCCACCACCGGGCGGTAACGGTACCCCTCGCGCCGGAGCGAGGGCCACTGCACCGCCATCTGGCCGAATCCGCCAACCAGCACGCCGATCGCCGGGGCCATGATGACGGGCCACCCGAGCATGGGCATGACCGGAGCCAGCCCGATCGTGCAGACAATCGAGCCCACGTTGAACATGGCGGGCGAGACGGCCGGGATGAAGAAGCGCTGGAGGGAGTTGAGCATCCCCATGAGGGCCGTCGCGACCGCGACCAGCGCCAAGAACGGGAACATGACGCGCGTCAGCGAGATGGTCAACTCGAGTTTCCCCGGCACCTCGGCGTAGGCGCTGGCGAATGCCGTGGCGATCGGTTCGGCGAACACCATCCCGGCCGCCACGATGACACCCGTCACCAGCAGCAGGGCGTTCACCACCAGGTTGCCGAGCCGCCAGGCCCGCTCGCGGCCCTCGGCCGCCAGGGTCCGCGTGAACGTCGGCACGAACGCCGCGCTCATGGCGCCCTCGGCGAACAGGTCCCGCACCAGGTTCGGAATCCGGAAGGCGATGTTGTAGGCGTCCATCTGGTCGCCGGCGCCGAACAGGAAGGCAAGAACCTGGTCGCGGATGAGGCCCAGCACCCGGCTCGTCATCGTGGCGGCGCCGATGACGCCGGCAGACCTGGCAAGCTGGGGCGAGGCCGCCGGGGGCACGGACTCACTCCCCGGCTTGGGCGGCTGGTCGGGCATCTGGAACCGTCAGGGTACCACAAACTTCGCGCTGCAGAGGACGGCGGCCTGGCGCGCGGCGTGGAGCGGCGGGGCCTGGAGCGGCATGCTCGCGGATGGCCGCCAGTCCGGGCGAAGAGGGCCGGAATAAAGGTCGGGCACCCACCGGTCGGGACGGCGGGTGCCCTGGAGGAGGAGAGAGAGGATCGACTAACGCCTTCGAAGGATTAGACGATGCGTCGCGCGGGAAAGTTTGATGTCAAATCGGCCAGGGTAGTTCTGTGAATGAACATACGGTCTAAATATGAATACTTGTTTCTACGCATACACAGTTGTGCCGGCACCATATCCGGGGGCCTCCTGAAGGTGACAAGTGATGACAAAAGGCGCCAAGTTACGCCACGGCAGCCCGTGACGCACCATGACGCTTGCCAAGCTGTATCCAGAGGGGCACAGTGCAATTGAAGTTCTTGACAGCGGGAGAGTTGCGGATGCACATGGCTGCGAACGGAACCAACGGCAACGGCCGGGCCGACCTGGTGTACGGCACCAGAACGAACGGAAAGATGACCCTGATGGAGGCCGCGTTCCTCATCGAGCGCCTTCAGGGCCGTGCCGCCCACGCTGGTGAGGTGGAGGCGCTCAAGATCGCGAGGGACGCCATCCTCACCATCGTCGCCGAAGGCTACCAAACCCTCGGAGATCGCCTCCAGCACCCGGTCAACGGGACATCGCTCGGCTGACCCCGGTCAGCCCGCGAGTCTCCGCCTGACGGCCTCGTTCACGGCCTTGCCCTCCACGGGCTTGCCCGCCAGTGCCGCCATGGCCGCCTTCATCACCTTGCCCATGTCCTTCGAGGAGGTTGCTCCCGTTTCCTCAACCGCCCTGGCCACGGCCTCTTCGATCTCCCCGGCGGTCACCGGCGGGGGCATCAAGCCCTCGAGCAGCGCGACGTCGAACTGCTCCTTTGCCACCAGATCCTGCCGCCCGCCCTTCTGAAACTGCTCGATCGAGTCGCGCCGCTGTTTGAGCAGCGTGGCGACCACCTGATGTTCCTCGCCCAATTCCAGGGTCCGGCCCTTCTCCACCTCTGTGTTGGTGAGCGCCGTCTTGAGCATCCGCAGGGCGGACAGCGTCGGCGCGTCGTGGGCCTTCATGGCCAGGGTGATTCTCGCATTGACGTCGGCAAGGATGGACATGGCGCCTCTTTCGCTTCGCGGGACGGGCATGTCGAGTGTAGCGCATCCGGGCCTGGCCCCGCCGGCTGGTGGTCACGCCGGGCCGATCCCGTGTACGATCTCCCGGCACGCGCGCATGAGATCCCGCACGAGGCAACACACGTTATCCCGGGCCTGGCGATTCCGCCTGACGACCGCATGCCTCGCAGGCTGCGCCGCCGCCGCCGTCGGGGCCGTCGCGATCGTGGCGGTGTATCAGTGGCGCCCGGCGCTCGGCCTGGCGATGGACCGGCCGCTGCCGTCCGGTGTCAGGGGGTTCTACCCGCTGGAGCGGCAGGGGAAGACCAGCTTCGCCTGGAGCGGCGGCGCGGCGCGCCTCGAGTTTGATCATGTCGACCGCCGCGCGCCCTGGGCGTGCCGGGCGGACCTCATCAACTGGCGGCCGCCGGCGGCCGGCCCCGCCAGGATCCAGATCCGATCTGGCGGCTCGCTGCTCGCGGACCGGCTGATCGTTGAGCCAACGGCCGCGCTGGACTTCACCATTCCCGCAGACCCGGCGGCGTCGGGCATCGACTTGGTCATAGACGTTTCGCCGACGTTCCGGCCCGGTCCTCAGGACCCGAGGGAACTCGGTCTCGCCTTCGACGCCATCGCGTGCGAACCGGCCGAAGGCTTCAGACCGAGGCCGGCCGCATCCGTCATCGCGCGCGGTGCGGGCGCGGCCGCGGTCGCGGGGGCTGTCGCGGGGCTCGCCGGGCTGCCGGCCGCGGCGGCACTCGGCGCGGGGTCGGCGCTCGCGGCGGCGCAGGCATGGTCGCTCGCCACCGGCGGCGCCGTCTACAGCCTCGCGTCGCCTCCGGTCTACCTGCTGGCGGGCCTGTTCGGGCTCTTCTGCCTCGTGCCCGTTGCGGTGGCGTCCGGCGTGCTGCGAAGGCCCCTGAGCACCCCGGCCCTCGTAGCCGTCGTCGTGTCGGCCTCGGGCTTCTACCTGAAGCTGATCTTCCTGCTCCACCCGGACAAGGACATCGTCGACGCGGTCTTTCACGCGCACCGGTTCGAATGGGTGCTGGCGGGCAGGTTCTATTTCACGCAGCTCTCCACGAGCGCCACGCCCTTTCCTTACGCGATTGGCCTCTACGTGTTCTCCGCTCCGTTCGCGCTGCTGACAGCCGACCACGTCACGCTGCTGCGGATCGTTGTCTGCGCGGCCGAGGCGGCCGCCGGAGCGCTGCTGTACCCGCTCATCCTGCGCGCGTGGGGCGACCGCGCCATGGGTGCGGCGGCCGTGCTGCTCTTCCACCTGCTGCCGCTGCCGTACGCGGTCATCGGCAACGCGAACCTCACGAATGCGTTCGGGCAGTCGGCGGCGCTGGTGGCGATGATCGCGGCGATCAGCTGGTCGTTCAGGCCCCGGACGGCGCCGGCGCTCGCGGGGTTGACGGCCCTGGCGAGCCTGGCGTTCCTCTCGCACGTCGGCACGCTCGCGTTCCTCCTGCCGACGCTGCTGATGCTGGCCGCGCTCTATTACGCCGCCGGCGGCCGGGACCTGCGAAGGCCGGCCCTCTCTGTCCTCGCGGCGACGGGCCTGGCCCTGCTCGTCGCCATCGGCCTGTACTATGGGCATTTCGGCGACGTCTACCGCCCGCACATCGAGAGGGCCCGCGCCGCCATCGCCGGAACAGCCGGGGCGTCCGAAGCCAAGGCCTCGCCCGAGCCCGCTCAGGCGTCCAAGGCGCCGCCGCTCCAGCTCGGCGTGAGGGGCGCCCTGGATCAGACGCGAGGGAGCCTGGGCTGGCCGATTATCGTCCTGGCGCTCGCCGGAGCCTGGCGCCTGGCTGCCAGGCGACGGGCCGACAGGCTTGTGCTTGGGCTCGGGGCGTGGCTGGCCGCGTGCGCCATCTTTCTCGGGTGGAGCGCCATGCGGTCCGTCGAGCCGCGCTATGTCCAGGACGCGTGGGAATTCATCGGCCGCGTCCAGTTGGCGACCTCCCCGGCGGCCGCCATTCTCGCCGCCTGCGGCGCAACGTGGGCATGGCGCTCGGGGCTCGGGCCGCGCGTGGCCGGCGGAGCGCTCGTCGGTGCGGCGGTGTGGGTGGCCGCCCGGGCGCTCGGGGCGTGGATCTTCTGACGGCTTCGCGCCGTCAGGCCCGCGCGGGCTTGCGAAGCCAGATCAGGTTCAGGAACCCCCACCCCGGAACCGGCAGCAGCGTCGTGAGCGCGGTGTGGAGCCACTGCATCGACACGGGGTTCCGCCGGACGAGCGCCGTCAGCACCGGCACGGTGGGAAAGATCCCTCGTCGTGCTGCCACCTCGAATCCGCAGGCGCGGGCCAGATGAAGATACTCCTCCGCGGGGCGGTCGCCCGGGTGTTTGGCGAGGCTCGCGGTCCTGATCAGGCGGCCCCGCAGCAGGAAATGGACGCGGGACTGCAGATGCGCCAGATTGGGTACCGAGACGAGCGCGCCGCCGCCCGGCTTCAGGACCCGGAACAGTTCGCCGATGGCCGCCGGCTGCTCGTCGAAGGTGAGATGCTCCAGCACGTCCAGGCACAGCACCTCGTCGAACGCGCCGTCGGCGTAGGGAAGCGCCGTCACGGATCCTTCACGCACCAGCGCCGACCGGTAATTGGCGTCGACCCCCTCGATGCGGAGCCTTCCGGCGTACTCCTGCACGATGACACCCTCGCCGCAGCCGGCGTCGAGGACGCGCGCGTCGCGGGGAAGCCGGTCCAGGTGGCTGCGCACGGCCGCCATCTTCGCCAGGTACGTGGGACGGTAGTCCCATCTGTCGTCCAGGTGGCGATGGTACTCGCCGCGGGCCTCGTACTCCCCCCGCCGATCCGGTGCCGTCTCGTCGGCCATGTGCTGCCTATTCTACCGGAGAGGGTCAGGCCCTCCGCGCTCAGCCGGTACTGAGGACGGCACGGTAGATCGCCGCGAACCGCGCCGCGGCGACCTCGCGGCTGAACTCGCGGGCCAGCACCTCGTCGGATGACTGCCGCGTGCGCCGGCGGTCCGACAGAAACTCGACAATCGCCCGCGGAAGCTCCGCCGGCTCCGCTTTCCTCACCACGCGCACGTCGTCTCCGAAGAGGCGCCCGAGCTCGATGCCGCCGGGGTTGTCGGTCGACACGACCGGCGTGCCCGAGGCGAGGGCTTCGACGGCCACCGTCGGCAGGGCTTCAAGTTCCGAGGGCAGCACGAACAGATCCGCGGCCTCCTGGTAGCGGGCCACCGTGCGGTTGTCCACGAGCCCTGTCAGCGTCAGGTGTTCCTCGACACCGAGCTCGCGTGCCCTCGCGAGCAGTTCGTCGCGCAGCGGTCCCGTGCCGCAGACGACGACGCGCGTGTCCGGGTGGTGGCGGAGCACCTCCGGCATCGCGTCGACGAGCCGCCCCTGCCCGGCCAGCGGGTGGAGCCGCTTCACGTTGACGAGGATGTTCCGCTCGCGCAGCCCGAGTTCGGCCCTGGCTGCCTGGCGCGCGGCCTCGTCGCGCCTCTCGAAGTAGGCGGCGACCGGCGGATAGACGACGCTCAGCCCGTCGCGCCGCAGGCCGAGTTCGATCGCGCGATCGCGCAGGAACCCGCTGTAGAAGGTGACATGGGCGGCACTCCGGTAGGCCCGGGTGAACAGGTCGACGCCGGTCCGGCGCGGCGCGTAGTGCCAGATCTCCGTGCCGTAGAGCGTCAGCACCACAGGCTTGGCGAGCCGCGAGGCGAAGAGGGCCGCCGCCTCCGGCAGCAGGCCGTTGCTGTGCACGTGGACGATGTCGGCGCCGGCCAGCACGCCGGCTGTCGCGTGGCGGACGCGCGCCAGTTCGACGAGCGACAGCAACTGGGCCGCTACCGGCACGCGCGTCCGCCTGGTGCGCGGCTGGACCCATGTGACCGGCCCGGGCAGCGCGTCCTCAACCTGGCGGAGCGCGGCCGCCGGCGCGCCGCCGAGCGCGCGGGGCGGGTGGGCGATGTAGAACGGCGAGTCGCCGGCCTGGACCGCCCATTGCCCGAGGTGCAGCGGCAGCAGCGCGTTCGCGGCCTGGTCGGGCGGGAGGTGCGAGGTGACGTGGCAGATGCGCATGCGTCGGCCTGTCCTCAGGCGCCGCCGGGATCACGCTGCGTGCCGAGGTAGAGCGATCTGAACTCCGAGAAGGTCAGCGGGATGGCGCCCAGATCGTTCACCACGAAGGCCAGCACCTGATCCAGGCGGGCGAAGAACTCGTCGAGTTCGTGCGCGGTGGTGTTGTAGGGGCTGCCGCCGACGATGGCTTCGCTCGAGTGGAAGATCAGGTTGAGAATCGGCACCCCGTCGGCCTTCATGCGGCGGGCCAGCGCGCACATGTCGTCCACGGAGGAGTACGACGGCCGCAGCCACTGAACGCGGACGACGCCGAGCTTTCTGAGCACGCGCTTGGTCGTGTACGGCCGCGGCGCCCGCGCGTAGAGCCGCTCGACGATCGCCGGCACCCGCCGGTTGAGCGCTGCCGACACCGGGAGCTCCAGGAGGTTGCTGGTGCCCGGCACGGTCGGATCGTCGTACGCGAGGAAGTACGGCGACGCGGGCGCGCCCGCGAAGTCGGGCCCGCCCTTGTGACCTTCGTAGAACAGGGGGGCGACGCTCGATTCGACCACGTATCCGGCCCGCTCGAGGTCGCAGACGTGGGCGGCCGAGAACCCGAACCGCCCGGAGCGGTACGACAGCGGTCGTTCGCCCACCGCCTCACCGATGGCGTCGGTGAGCGATGAGAGCTGTGCCGCGAACTGCGAGGCGGGCAGCTGCAGCGCGTAGGGATGGCGCCGGACGTCCTCCTCGGTGCACGGCGGCGTCTCCCATGCGTGGTGATGGGCGCCGATCTCGCAGTCCCTGCCCTCCATCAGCTCCCTGAGCACCGCGGCGGACCGCGGGTCCCTGGCGACCGGCCACGTGATCAGGTAGGTCGGCCGGACACCGTGCTTCCGGAAGATCGCGTGGAGCCGGGGAAGGGCGTAGATGTTCTCGAACCGCTGGTGAAGCCGGGCTTCGGCCGACCACTGGTTGTCGCCCTCGGTGTCGATGCCCACCAGCAATGACAGCATGCTCAGCGGTCCTGGTCGGAGTCGCCGAGGGTGACGTGCCACCCGGACGTGTCCTGGTAGAACGACGCCGGCACCTCGACGGCGTTGATCTTGGCCGTGAACTCCATGGTGGACTTCACCTGGAAGTAGCCGGCATGCTTCAGGGCGCGTCCGAAGGCGCCGTGCAGGCAGAACGTCCTGATCTTGTCGGAGTTGGCGGCCTTCGCCTCGCGATCCACCCAGCCGAGCAGCGTCTCGATGCCGGCCGCGTCGTCCGGGCCGGCGAGAAAATCGACCAGCAGCGTGACGCGCCCCCGGGCCTCCTGGAGGTGCCGGTACACCGCGTAGCCCTGGACCTCGCCGCCGCGCGTCAGCGCGACGGCGTTGTAGCGGACGTGCGGCGCTTCGAAGAATTTCCAGTTGAGGTACCGGGCATCGCGCCGGACGGCGAGCGTGAACGCCGGCGCGAGCCGCTCCCAGAGCGCGTCGTACTGCTCGCCGAAGCGGGACACGCGCTCGATGCCGGCCTTGAGGGGGCGGGCCCGCGCCACGACGCGGACAAACGGCAGCGTGGCCCACGATACGAAGCGGTTGATCGGCATGGGCCAGTTCGGCCGGCGCAGCGCCCGGCGCGTCAAAGGCTTCACGAAACAGGGCACCGGGCCGACGTTCGGCCAGCGGAGCTTCTGGAAGAGCCGGTACGACGATTCGGAGAGACCCAGGCCGAGCGCGGCCCCGACATGCTGCTCCCACGTGCGGAACAGCACCTCGCCGAGGCCCTGCCGCTGCCGCTCCGGCGCGACCATCACGTCCATGCCCCACGACCCGTCGATCTCCCGGCCCAGCACCGACACGCGGACGGGCATCGCGGCGTACTGCCCGACAATCGTCGGGCCCTCCCGCGCCACCCAGATCTGGGGCCCCACAGGCGGGCGGTTGGGGTTGCGCACGTACTGCCACTCCCACCGCAGCCTGTTGCCCTCGGCGGCATCGGGGCCGAACACGCGCCGGTACATCGCGGCAATCTGGCGTTCGTCATCGGGGTGGTAGGTGTCGATGGTGGCCATGGCGCGCGCGGCTATCCTTCCCGATCGCGGACGAGCACGTACTCGATGTTGCCGACGACGATGTCCTGGATGAAGGGGGTCTCCCGGAGCCAGCGGACCACGGATGCCGGGGCCCGGCGGAACGTGCCCGTCACCTGGAGGGCCTCGGTGACAATCGACAGGCGCGCCTGCCGGATGTGTTCACGGAGGCGCGGCACGCGGACCTTCTCCAGCAGGTCGTCGTGCTTGGGCCGGCCCTCGCGCGCCAGCTTGATGAAGGAGTTCTCGTGCTCCGGCTCCTGCAGCACCCACGGCGCGTGGCGCGCCAGCCACACGAAAATGCCGAACGACGCGCGGCGCCCCAGCAGCAGGTGGAGCGGGACCGGGACCGCCAGTCTCGGCAGGTGCGCGCCGGCGAACGACAGGTAGGGCGCCGTCGACAGGTACATCGTGCCGCCGGGCTTCAGTACCCTGGCCAGCTCGCGCAGGTAGAGCGCCGCGTCGGCCACGTGCTCGATGACGGCATGCGAGAGCACCATGTCGAACGACGCGTCCGGAAACGGCAGCGCCTGGCCGTCGGCGCGCGTGAAGTACAGGTTGTCGAGGCCGCGCTCGGCGGCGAGCGTGTGGCCGGCGCCGGCGAAGCGGGGCGCGAGGTCGATGCCCACCACCTGGCGGGCTTCCTCGGCGAACGAGAGCGGCATGCCTCCGCCGCCGCACCCGGCGTCAAGGACAAGACCGCCCACGGTCACGCCCGCCTGTTCCAGGAACTTGAAGACCTTCGCGCTGCGGTAGTACTCGAAGAGCGCGTAATCGTACTCCGACCGGAAGCGGCGGGCCGCGTGCGACTTGATGGCTGCTGTGTCGATCTCCCGCACGCATCCTCCGCAGATCCCTGCAATTCTAGCCCATCGCGGCGGGCGCACCCGGGCCGGCGACCGGCGTCAGGGCGATCATCCTGCGCCGCCGGGGCTGGATGTCGGCGGAGGGGACCGGCTCGGGCGACAACTCCACCTTGCAGCACCGCCGGCACACCGGAAACAGCTGCCGTTCGAGGAGCAGCTTGCGCAGCTCCACGTAGCGCGGGCTGTTCCACACCTCCTCGATCGACGAGGTGTTGAGGTCGCCGACCTCGATGCGGATGAACGGGCAGAAGTACACCTTGCCGCTGAAGCCGACGCGGGCGTGCAGGAACGGATACAGGCACCGCCCGAGCAGGGGAGTGCCCGGGCGGTAGTAGTTCTCGATGATGCTCGGCCAGACCTTCGGCCGAAAGTCGAACCGCACGCCGCGCTCGCGGCACTTCTCCTGCAGCGCCCGGACCTGGACCGCCACGGCGGCTCCGTCGAGGCCCGGGTCGGGCGTCACGAACGTCGCGATGACCGACGCGTCGGGCGCCCCGAGCATCTTCGCCGTCTGCTCGGCTTCCTCGGGCGTAGCGAACATCAGGTGGTTCAGCCCGATGGCGTCCACGCCCAACTGGTCGGCCACGTCGACCATGGCATGCAGCGAGGCGAGCGACTCGGCGGCCACCGTCGTGTTGATGCTCACCCGCAGCGGGGCCGCCTTCCGCTTTGCCGCCTCCTGCAGCCGGCGCAGCCCGGCGGCGGTGCGCTCGAAGGTGCCCTTCACGCCCCGCGCCGCGTCGTGCAGTTCGCCGGGGCCGTCAATCGACACGCTGATGTGCTTCAGGAACCCTGTGAGCGCGAGATCGGCCAGCGCGTCGGCGCGCGCCTCGTCGATGATCGTCCCGTTCGTCGTGAGATAGCCGCACACGTACTTCTTCTCGGCGAACAGATCGAGGACCTCCATGATGTCCTTGCGCATGAAGATCTCGCCGCCGGTGAGGTTCACCTGCAGCCCGCCGCGCTCGGGAAAGGCGCGGCGGATGACCTCGATGGGCATCTCCTGGCGCCATTCGCCCTCGATGTTCAGCAGGTCGCCGACATAGCAGAACTCGCAGTGCAGGTTGCACCGCATCGTCGACTCGTAGACGATGCCGTGCGGGAAGCGGTCGGCGCGGCCGCTGCCGTCGCGGATGAATCCGGCCACCTGGCGCTCGTACAGCCGGGATCGCGTCCGGGCGTACCAGTGGTTGACAAGGGGCACGGTGCGGACCAGTCCGATGACGGACGCGGCGAGGCGGCGCAGGGCTTTCATGGCCTTCAACCGATTGTACCTGCAAGATCGGCCCGAAGGCGACTGCGACAGGCGCGGCCGGCGCCGGAGCGGGCAAAGTGCCGCATGGTAGACTGCCGTGCGGAACCGCCGAACGCATGCGCATCAAGGCCGCCCTGCAGTCGAACGCCGTGCTCCTCTGCGCGGTCATCCTCGTCCAGTTCGGGCTGATTGAGGCCGGGTACCGCCTGAAGGGCGATTCCGAGGCGGCTCCCGAATTCCAGAAACTGTTCACGCCGGACCCTGTCCTCGGCTACCGGCTGAAGCCGGGCGCGACGGCGCGGCTGCGGACGGCGGAGTTCGACACCCCGATCAGCATCAACCAGGCCGGCGTGCGCGACCGCGAGATCGAGCCGAAGGCGCCGGGCGAGCGCCGCCTGGTCGTGCTCGGCGACTCGCTCGTGATGTCCGTGCAGGTGCCGGTCGAGGAGACCTTCGTCGCGCGGCTCGAGCGGCGCCTCAATGCCGCAGCGATCCCGCCGGTTTCGTATCGCGTCATCAACGCCGGCGTGCAGGGCTACGGCCCGGTGGAGGAGTACCTCTTCCACCGCGACGTGACATCAGCCCTGCAGCCCGACGTGGTCATCCTCGGCCTGTACCCCGGCAACGATGCGGTCGAGGCGGCCGCCGCGGCGTTCCGGCTCCGCGGCGGCGGGACGCCCCGGCAGGCTGACGACGGCCTCAGCGCCTCCCAGCGGTTCACGCAGTGGCGGCGGCGCATGATCCGCAAGAGCGTCGTGCTGCAGGTCGCGCGGATGCGCGTCACGACCGCGCTCGACCGGTTCGGCTGGCGGCCGGAAATCGATCCTCCGCTGCGCACGTACCTGCCCGACGCGCCGCCCGAGATCGAGAGGGGCATCGCCGTGATGAGGGAGGCGGTGTCGCGACTGGCCACGCTGACGGGAAGCCAGGGCGCGCGCCTGGTGGTGGTGCTGCTCCCGGCGCGCTTCCAGGTCGACGATGGCGACTACGGGCGGCTGAAGGAAATTGTCGAGCGCTCGGGGACGACGCTGGAGCGCGATCGCGCCACCGAGCGGTTCAAGACCGCGCTGGCGGGCCTCGGCGTGCCCGTGCTGGACGTGCTGCCGCCCCTGCGGGAGGCCGCTCGCACCGCCGACGTCTACATGCAGTCGACGGCGCATTTCACCCCGTTCGGGCACGAAGCCCTCGCGGAGATTCTCGAACGCCGTCTGCTGGATGAGCGTCTCGTGGCGGGGGTGGGGCGCTGATGGTCTTCAACTCCCTGCACTTCGCCGTCTTTTTCCTGGCGTTCCTCGGCCTGTATCGCCTCCTGCCGCACCGGGGCCAGAACCTGCTGCTTGTCGCCGCCAGCTATTACTTCTATGCCACGTGGGACTGGCGCTTTCTGGGCCTGCTCATCGTCTCCACGCTGACGGCATACGGGAGCGGCGTGCTCCTCGGCCGCCTGGAAGACGAAAGGCGGCGGCGGCTGGTGCTCGTCGCCGGCCTCGGTGTCCACCTCGCGCTGCTGGGGTTCTTCAAGTACTACGGCTTCTTCGCCGAGAACTTCCGGGCGCTCGTCGGCCTCGCCGGGCTGCGCCCGGACGGCTTCACGCTGCAGGTGCTGCTGCCGGTCGGCGTCTCGTTCTACACGTTCATCGCGATGAGCTACGTGATCGACGTGTACCGACGGCAGGCCGAGCCCTGCCGCAACCTCGCCGACGTGGCCGCGTTCGTCGGGTTCTTCCCGACGCTGCTGGCCGGGCCGATCGTGCGCGCCTCGTCGCTGCTGCGGCAGATCGGGGCGCCGCGATCGCCGACGCGCGCCCAGGCGACGGAGGGTGCGTGGCTGATGCTCTGGGGCTACTTCAAGAAGATGTTCGTGGCCGACAACCTGGCGCACGTCGTCAACCAGGTGTACGCGGCTGACCCCGCGCCGGGCGGGCTCGCCATCGTGCTGGCCACCGTCGCGTTCGCGTTCCAGATCTACGGCGACTTCTCGGGCTATTCGGACATCGCGCGGGGCGCGTCGAAGCTGGTCGGCATCGAGCTGATGGTCAATTTCAGGTTCCCGTACTTCGTCCGCACCCCGCAGGAGTTCTGGACCCACTGGCACATCAGCCTGTCGGAGTGGCTGCGCGACTACCTGTTTCTCCCGCTCAGCTTCGCCTTCTCCCGGCGCCTCGACGGCGTGCGGTGGTTCGGGCTCCGCGACGACGTCTGGATCTATGCCGCGGCAACGATGGTGACGATGCTGCTGGCCGGGTTGTGGCACGGGGCGGCGTGGACCTTCGTCCTGTGGGGCGCCTACCAGGGCGCGCTGCTCGTCGCGTTCCGCCTCCTGGCGCTGCGGGCGCGCAGGAAGCTCCGGCCGCCTCCGGGCAGCTGGGCGTTCGAATGGGGGCACGCGCCGGCCGCGCTGGTGATGTTCGCGCTGACCTGTTACGGCTGGCTGATTTTCCGGGCGGACTCGCTGGCACAGATCGCCGTGCTGACCGGCCGGATCTTCACGGCGTTTGAGCCGTCGCCGGCCGTCCTCCGGACCGTGGGCCTGCCCCTGCTTCTCCATGCCGGCCCGCTCGTCGCGATCCACGCGGCCGAGGCCAGACGGGGCAGCCTGGAGACCGTGGCCAGGTGGCCCCGCGCCGCGCGCTACTCGGTGTATGTCGCGCTGGTGTACGCCATCGTGCTGTTCGGGGACTTCCAGGGCAGCGACTTCATCTACTTCCAGTTTTGAAGCGGACGCGCCGGGGGAAGATGGTGCAGGCTGCCGTGGCTGAAGACGAACCAGCGCATGGCGGCGGCCGCGCCGGGCGGCAGGTGCTGCGTGATACGGAGTCCCGGCCCGTCGGGTGCGGCTTCGAACGTGCCGAACTCGTTCGTCAGGCGCGTGACGGCCCGGGCATCGATGCGCGTCGAGTATCGCTCGAAGCCGGGCGAGGTGACGAACCCTCCGCGGTACGACGCGACACGCAGCTCGAGCCGGCTCGCATCCAGGCTGGCGTCGATCGCCGGGTCGTCGTACCCGGTCCGCACGATGGTCCGGAGGCTGGCCGGGCGGCAGTTCCCGAGGGCGGCGAGGGCTTCGTGGTTGAGGTTGGCGTACACGCCCCGCGTCCGAACGGGCGCGGTGGCGAAGACGATGTGCGCGTCACGGCACCCGGGCCCCGCCGCGTCGACAATCGTCGTGACCGCCCGTGAGGTCATCCCGGACGCCCACAGCCAGTCGCGCCCCTTCTCCCGGACCTGCCAGCCGAACGCCACAAGAGCCAGTGCGAGGAGCGTATAGGCCGGCGCGGCCGCGCGCGGCGCCAGCGCCGCCATGGCCCATGCGGCGGCCATCGCCACCGGCACCGAGGCGAGATACAGGTACCGCGAGCCCTCCGTCATGCTCGAGACGGGCAGGAGCGCGGCGACGAGCAGGAAGGCGAAGAACGCCGGCGCGTCGCGCCCAGCGAGGCGCCAGGCGGCCAGAACGAGCATGCCGGCCGCCGCCAGGCCCGCCGTGCCGAGCCAATCCGGCAGCGGGTTGAGCCACGGCTCCGGCGACACCGGCGACAGCAGGTGAAGGGCGGCGAATCCGAAGGCGCTGAAGGCGCCGCGAAGGGCCGACCCGCCGGATGACGCGAGCGCCAGTCCGCCGGCGGCCGCAAGCGCGATCGCGGCGCCGCCAGCCAGCACACCGCGGCGGCGAAGCACCCAGGAGCGGAGTCGGGCCGTCGCGGGATGAGCGGCGGCCAGTTGGAGCAGCGCCAGCACCACGAGCACGGTGATCTTCGGAACCCGCCCGGCACCGCCCGCGGCCGGCAGTCCCGACGCGTGGCGGCACAGCACGTAAAGCACACCGGCCGCGCCCAGCCATGCAAACGCCCGCGCCAGTTCCGACGGCCCGTCCCGACGGACCAGCCAGAGGTACGCGCCCGCGGCGACGGGCAGCGCCACGACGGACTCCTTCGAGAGCAGGGCGCACAGATACAGGAGGGCCGCGGCGGCATGGCGCCACCTGAGCCGCGAACCGAGCAGCAGCAGCGCTCCGAGCGCGCCGGCGGTGGCCAGCAGGTCGAATCGCGCCGCCGCCCAGAACACCGCCTCCTGGTTCACCACGTGCAGGCCGAAGATCGCGGCCGCCACCATCGAGACGTCCGCGCCGGGCAGCCGCCGCGCCAGCAGGAACACCAGGAGGGTGTTGACGACGTGCAGGAGTAGCGAGGTTGCGTGGTAACCCGCGGGCCATGACCGCCAGAGCGTCCAGTCGGCCGCGAACGAGACGAAGCCGAGCGGCCGGTAGTAGTCGTAGTACGGCTGCCCGAAGAACGCCGCCGCGCCCGCCAGGCCGCTTGCGTCGCGGACCCTCTGCAGGACCATGAAGTCGTCCGACACGAACCCGAGGCCGGCGGCAACCGCGGGGAGGTAAGCCAGGAGGATGGCCAGGACGAGCAGGACCAGCGCGGCGGGTGACGCGGAGCGGAACGCTCGAGAGACCGCAGCGGCCACCTACCGCACCCCTCGAACGTTTGCGCCGTCCTCGCGCGGGAGCTTTTCGATCAGGGCCGCCTCGTCGTCGCCCGTCGTCGTCTCGGCGACGCGGAAGGTTCGGACCACGCGCCACCGCGTGCCGCGAAGCACGTCCTGGATCACGCGGCCCTCGTAGCCGAGATAGGGCTTCGTGTAGGTGAGGACGTAGCGGACATCGTCGCGTTCGAGGCGGTCGTCGTAGTTGCCGAATCCGCGGCCGACGAACACGGGCCGGATGCGGCTTTCGAGGGCGAGCCCGTTTGCGAGCTTGCCGTGGACGAGGGTGCCGGGCGGCAGCCAGCCGGCCACCGAGCGCATGGCCTGGTAGTTGTGCGACGTGCGGCCCGCGGTCCACTGGACGAAGCCCGCGACGTCGCCCGCCAAGATGACGACCAGGAGCACCACGGAAGCGCGCCTCGGCCAGGGCGCGCGGGACATCGCGCGCGCCGGCCGCGGCCACGAGGCCAGAAGGGCCGTCGCCATCAGCACGGCCGCGGCCGCGCCGAGCCGCACGCCGGGACTGATCTGCCCGTCGAATCCGACCCGCGCGGCCGAGCCCGCCAGCACGTACAGCGCATAGAGAAGGAGCGGGCTGGCCGCGGCGAGATGACGGATGCCGACGGAGGCGGCCTCCGGGGCGAGCAGCCGCCGGTCGCGGCCCATCACGACGGCGGCGAGCGCGATGAGCGGCGGCACGAGGAAGACGAAACGCCGCTCGTTGCCGACGTCGTGGACGATGAGTTCGGCGCAGCCGACGAGAATCCAGGCCACCGAGAGCCGCTCGACCGCCGTCGACGCGCGCCACCGCGCCAGCGTGCTGAAGAGGGCCCCGAGCGCGAGCAGCAGCAGCATCCACTGCCGGGTGAAGAAGTCGTGGACCACGGGCAGCCAGCTGGCGCGGTCGACGAACGCCTCCCAGGTGTAGCTGGGCTTGCGCGTCACGGACATCTGCCAGTTGTAGAAGGTGAACTCGGTCCAGTAGGGGATGACGAAGACGGCCGCCGCCACCGCGGCGGAGACGGCGAGGCCGAGGAGGACCCCGGTGTGCGCGCTGAGCGCGGGCCGTGGCGCGGGTCCGGCGTGCCGGCCGCGCCGCGCTTCGAGGAGTCCGGAGGCGGCCACGCCGAAGATGGCCACCGGGAAGAACGCGGCCGCGGCTTTCGAGAAGAACGCCGCCACCGCGAACGCCGCGGCCAGCGCCCCCCACGCCGCGGCGCGCGATCCCTCCGCGCGATCGGCGCGCGCGTACGCGTAGAGCGCGGCCGTCATCGGGACGACCATCGCGGTTTCGAGCAGGGCGGCCCGGTTCCACATCACCCACACGAAGTTCGTCGCCATGAGCGCGCCGGCCATCGCGCCGGCGGTGCGGCCGGCCGCGCGGCGCACGGCGCCCGCAACCAGCAGCACCGAGGCGAACCCGAGCACTTCCGAGACGAGCCTGGCCTGCCACAAGCCGACGCCGAAGAGACGGAACGACGCGTACTCGAGGGCATTGAAGACCGGCGCGAGGTACATGGGGTTCCAGCGGTCGGTTTCCCACGCGCCGAACAGCGCCATGTTGCGCGCGTTGTGCGTCCACGCACCCTCGTCGTGCCAGACCACCCCGACGGGGATCTGCCATGGCGGGTCCGCGAGGGGAAAGATCCCGCGCAGCAGGACGGCCGCAACGGCGATGACGAGCAGGCAGGCGCGGTACGTGCGCGCGTCGATGTCGTCGGCGCCCGGAGGCAGCCGCCCCGGCGCCGGAATCACGACGGCCTCCGCAGCCAGATCTGGAAGTTGTCCAGGTCCGGCTGGCGGACAAAGCCCGCGTGCAGCCAGGCGGCGAGTGCGGGGCGCGACATGAAATAGCCGGCGGAGTCGGTGCCCTCCATCTGCCAGTCGTTGACCTGCAGGGCGACGATCGCCGGGCGGGCCCCGCGCAGATCGTCGAGCAACCCGGCGGCGCCGTAGCCGGGACGGCCTTCGTTGAAGCCGACCACGAGCGGCCGGCTCCAGAAGAACCGGGACGCGCTCCGGCGGTTCGACTGCACGAGCGCGCCCTGGGCGAATCCGCACACGAAGACGGTGTCCGACGGCGCGCTGTGGCCGGCGAGGTACCGCCCGAGGCGCAGGACCGCCACCGGCACGTGCTTGTCCGTGGGGCGCTGGCCGCCGAACCGCGCCAGGTACTCCTCGCGCGGGATGGCGCCCGAGGCGTGACGCGCGTCGAACACAGTGGCGTCGATGCCTTTCTGGAGCGGCACGACGCGCGCGAGCGCGAACAGCATGACCGCGCCCGCGATCGACGCGACCCAGTGCGTCCGCGAGGCCCGGTAGACGTGCCACGCGCCCAGCGCGGCGGAGAGGGCCAGCGCCGGGTTCGCCTGGACGAAGTACTGCGGGAGGCCGCGCCCGCCGTTGACGACAATCGCCGCGCAGGCCGCCGCCACCCAGGCGAGCGCGACGAGGGCGCCGGGATCGCGCCGCATCCGGGTCAGCAGCACGAGGCAGCCCGCGCCACCGGCCGTCCACAGCCCGTCGATCCGGGCCTGCTGGACGGGAAAGGTCACCGCGTAGCGGACAAGATCGCCCGCGCCACGATAGGTCTCGCCGGAGTACAGCAGGTTGTACGTGACCGTCGCCTGCCAGAGGTCGTCCCACGCGCCCGCCGCCGCGAAGCGCGCGGCGAGAAACGCGAGGGGCAGGGCGGCGCCGGCGGCGAGGCCGGCGGCGTCCTGCAGGAACGCGCGCGCCCAGGCGGGCTCCTCGCGGCGCCCGTGGCGCCTCCAGGCGGCCGCGGCCGCGAGGGCGGCGAGCCCGTAGACGGCCGCGTTGTACTTGAACGCCGCGGCGAGGCCGACGAGCAGACCGGCCAGAAGACGCCACGCCCACGTCCGCCCGCGCCGGGACACGGCGGTGTGCGTGGCGGCGTGAAGGCACAGCAGGCTGCCGGCGATCGCCAGCGCGATGAACGTTTCGCACTGCGCGCGCAGCCACATGCCGCCCAGCCGCGAGAAGACCGGGTTCCCCAGCGCGAGAAAGACGATGGCCGCCGTGACTCCCGGGCCGCCCGTCATCCGCCGCTCGAGCCGCGTCAGGAGGAACGCGACAAGGACTGCGGCCATGAGGTCCGCCGCCGCGACGACGGATGGATGGGGCCAGACGCGGTACAGCAGCGCGTAGGTGTAGTGGATGGCCGGAGGCTTCTGGTCCCACGCGTCCAGGTAGGGGAGGCCGCCCCGCGAGATCTCCTGGCCGACGTACGCGTAGAGGTCCTGGTCCGCGCCCGCCGGCTGAACGAGGGAGGGCAGGCGCACCAGCACGAGGAGCGTCAGCAGAATCCAGGCGGCGTGCCGCGTCATCAGGTGAAACTCTCCGGTCTTTGCCCCGGAAACGAGGGATATCATACCGTATGGCTTCCGCCGGACCGGCCGAGCGCCGGGCGCTGGAGGCGCCGCCAAGGAGCGTCGTCGTGCCCGACAGGCCGATGGTATCGATGGTCGTGCCGACCTACAACGAGCGGGAACGGCTCGAGGATTTCGTCCGCTCGCTCGTGGAGGTGCTGAACGACGCCCGGATCGACGGCGAGATCATCATCGTGGACGACAATTCTCCTGACGGCACGGGCGGGCTGGCCGACCAGCTCGCGCGCGAGTTGCCCGTCCGCGTGGTGCACCGGTCCGGCAAGCTCGGCCTCGGCAGCGCCGTCATGGCGGGGTTCGCCGTCGCCGCCGGCGAGTTGCTCGGCGTGATGGACGCGGACGTGAGCCATCCGCCCGACCGCGTGCCGGTGCTCATCGCGGCGCTCCGGGAAACCGGCGCGGACGTGGTCGTCGGCAGCCGGTACATTCCCGGCGGCGGGACGAAGAACTGGCCGCTCGCGAGGGCGATCATGTCGCGCGCGGCCTGCCTCGTGGCGCGCCTCGTCACGCCGGTGCACGATGCCGCGTCCGGGTTCTTCGTGCTGCGCCGGCCGGTCATCGAGGGCGTGGAGATCAAGGCGGCCGGCTTCAAGATCTGCCTCGAACTGCTGGTGCGGGGTGCGGTGGGATCGGTCGTCGAAGTGCCCTACGTCTTCAGCGACCGGGCGGCCGGAGAGAGCAAGATGAACCACCGCGAGGCGCTGGGCTTCCTGGTCCAGATCGGGCAGCTCATCCAGTGGGAGCGCCGCGCGCGGAAGCCGCGGCCGGCGCGCCGCCAGCTCAGCCCTGCCGAGGCCGATCGTCTCGCGGCTCGGGCCTGACGACCTCGACCCGGTGCACCGTGGCGGGGCCCGCCCCCGCGGGCGCCTGCACGGGGGCGCCGCCCACGCCGACCGGCTTTTCTCCCCACACGAGGCGGGCCGCGGTGTGCAGCACCAGGCGCGCGCTGCTGCGGACGATCTTCGCGAGGTCCATCGCGTGGCGCGCCATCCAGGACGGCCGCAGGTAGAACTGCCGCGTGGCCCGGCGGATGGCGCCCATCACGACGTCCTCGTTCAGCGCGTCGTTCCGGAGCACGTAGTAGGAATACTCCAGCTTCGACCAGTCGTCGGTCGCGAGCATCCCGTCGCGCAGGCACTTCTCGTACATCTCGGTGCCCGGGTAGGGCACCGCCGGGTAGAAATTGGCGAAGTCGGGGTCGATCTCGCGCGCATAGCGCGCGGTCCGCTCGATTGAGTCCGGCGTGTCGCCCGGGTAGCCGAAGATGAAGAACCCGAACGACTTGATGCCGGCCGCCCGGAGGTTCTGGATGGCGAGGCGGATCTTCTCGCGCTCCAGCTTCTTCATCATGTCGCGGCGCACCTCGTCGGATTCCGACTCGATGCCGAGCGACAGCATCCAGCAACCCGACGCCCGGAGTTTCGCGACGAACTCGGGACTGGTCAGGTTGTCGGCGCGGCCGTTCCCGAACCACCGCACGTTGAGCTTGCGGGAGATGAGCTCGTCGCAGAAGAGAGAGAAGCTCTTCGCGTTGAGCGTGACCGTGTCGCCCCACAGGTAGAAGTGGTCGATGCCGAAGCGCCGCTTCCCCTCCTCGATCTCGTTGACGAGCGCCGCCGCGTCGCGTTCCCTGAACTTGTGCCCCTGGATGACTGGCGCGACGCAGAAATCGCAGCTGTACGGGCAGCCGCGGCTCGTCTCGACCATCAGGTAGCGCGTGTTCTCGAGCGGCAGGCGGTAGCGCTCGAGGGGGAGCAGGTCCCACGCCGGATAGGGCATGGCCGCGAGGCCCGCATACGAGCCGAGCGCGCGATGCGCGAGGACGATGCCGCCCCGCCGGATCGTCAGGCTGTCGATGCGGTCCGCCTGCTCGAACGACTCGAGGCCGGCGAGCGCCAGCACGGCATCTTCGGGCTCGCCGACGATCATCGCGTCCACGTCCGGCGCGCGGTCCATCGAGGCCCGGGGCGCGGCCGACGCGTGCGGGCCGAACGAGACCAGCGGGGCGCCGAACGCCTGCTTCAGCTTGCGCGCTTCGGCCGCGTCCGCATCGAGCGTGGGGGTCGCGCTGCAGAAGACGAGCAGCGTCGGCGAGAACCCCTCGGCCCTCAGCCGGTCGATGAGCTCCTCGGTGGACAGCCGCTCGGCGGTCTGGTCAACCAGGCGGAAGCCGATGCCCTTCTCGCGCAGGATCGCGGCGAGCACCGCCAGCGAGTAGGGAGGCTTGGTCGTGCCGAGCACCTCTTCCCGCTCCTGGCAGCGGCCCTGGCGGGTGAACGCCACGCCGTCGATGAGGGGAGGATTGAACAGCAGGACCCGGTCGCCGAGCATCTGGGATCGTGTCTCCAACCTTCCCATTCTAGCCCGGACCTCGATACGGGGACAGCCACGATTTCCCCGTTCGGCCGACGGACGAGGTGACGCTCACCTTCTGAACAGCCGCCTGAGGGCCTCACGGGCGGCCGCGATCTCCCCGGCGTGGAAGAACCCGGTCGCGGCCAGCGTTGCCGCGAACACGACGACCGTGCTGGTGCCGCGGACCAGCACGCCTGCCAGCGGAGCGACCGTCGGCCCGGCGATGAGCGTGCCCGAGACCGCGGCGAGCACGCCCGCCGCCACCAGGCGCCAGACGCGCGGCCACTCGTACTGGATGGGATAGAAGCGCTGGGAGAGCGCCATCCCCACCGCGGCAAGCACGCCGTAGGCGATGACGTTGGACCACGCCGCGCCGACAAGCCCGTACCTCGGCACCAGCAGCACGCTGGCGACGACGGCGGCGATGGTGGCGGCGCCGGTCACGACGGGGTAGTACGCCGTGCGCTTGGTGATGTTGAGGCCGATGGAGGTGACGAGGTAGACGCCCTGGAGGCCGACCGCGAGGCCGATCCAGGGCACCACGACGGCGGCTCCGTGATAGGTCGGCGCGGTCATCAGCCGGACCAGGTCCCGGCCCACGGCCGCGAGACCGGCGACGAGCAGCACGAGGACCCCGAACACGTACGTGGACATGGTCCGGAACGTCTGCTTCGCGTCGGGCGCCTTCATCTCGCGGAAATAGAAGGGCGCCCACGCGGTTTCGAACGCGCTCAGGAAGAGCTTCAGTCCCAGCCCGAGGCTGACGCCGATGTTGTACACCCCGAGCGGGGAGAGCGGCGCGAAGCGGCTCAGCGTGAACCGGTCGACTGTCGCGATCACCTGGTGGGCGAAGCTGTGCGGCACGCGTGGCAGGCCGAAGGCGAGACAGGCCCGGAGCCGGCGCATCGAGAAGACCGGCCTGATGAGCGCCGCGTAACGCGGCGCCAGCACGACGGCCAGGCCGATGGCGACCAGGAGGTCGGCCAGGACCACGCCGAGCACGCTCAGCCGCAGCACGATGACGAACAGCAGCTTGACCAGCAGCGTGGCGAGATTGTTGGCGAACGTCAGCGCGACGTAGGTGCGGGCCCGCTGTTCGATGCGCAGCACGTGGAACGGGAGGAACGACACGCTGCCGACGAGCGTCGTGACGAAGACGAGGCGAAGCGGGGTGGTGAAGTCGCCGCCGCCGAACAGCGGCTCCGCGATGAGCGGCGCGGCGGCCACGGCCACCGCCGTGAGGCACCCGCCCACGGCGAGCAGGAAGAAGAAGATCGTGCTGGCCAGTTCCCGCCTCGCCCGGTCGTCCGCGCAGTCGTAGTAGAACCGCATGAACGAGGCGTCGATCCCCCAGCGATTGACGACGCGCATCACCTGCTCGACGATGAGCAGCAGGGCGATGGCGCCGTTCTCGGTCGTCGACAGGACGATCGTGTAGAGGGGAAGGTTTAAGTACACCCCTTACTCAGAAACTCACCATAAAAGATCACGCAAAGGACATGAAAGCGCTTTTAGATAAGCTAGATCTTCATGAAAAAATTACTGCCATAGGAATATCGTATGGAGGACCAATAGCCATTGAATTGGCAGCATTAGACCCAAGAGTAGATGAAGTTATTCTAATGGCTTCATCACCCTCTTTAAAGAGGGTTAAAGGTATTCAGGGATTCTTGTATAGGACAAATCTATTGGAGAAGATTACAAAAATATTTTATAGGAGGAATCTAGGTAAGCTTTCTGCGGAATATCCAGATTTTGAAAAAGTGTATGATTTGAAGAATAGTAACGAGCTCACAAAATTTTTTATAAAAGCAATCAATCACACCGATAAGCAAATGCTCGAGAGTATAATGCTACAAAATGCCTCCACACTCGATCAGAACAATAGTTCAATCGCAGTTGATATTAAACTTGACATCCCTATATTCCAGGTAATTGGAAGCAAAGATGAGATATGGGAAACAGATATAGCTGAGTACAAAAACCGGTTCACAAATATCAAGAATTGTATTATTGAGGGTGAAAAGCACAAAGGCGTTATATTAAATGCCAGCCTATTTTACGAAGGATTAAAAAGCATATACAACTAAAACACTAAAATGAAAATCACAAGAAAAGGAAGCAATTTCACCATATTGATTATTCTTTTAACATTCAACTCCCTATTTGCATTTTCGCAAACCGAATTTTCACAAACCGTAAGAGGTACAATTACCGATGCCGACATCAAAACACCTCTTATTGGGGCAACTATTGTTGTGGATGGGCTGAAACCAATAAAAGCCACAACTGCTGACCTAGAT